>DATIYL010000218.1:0-3319 GCA_035517635.1 Allostellaceae bacterium
CCAGCAGCCCGATAACCGCGAAGCTCAGCCCTTGCGGCAGCGTCACGTCAGCCTTGCTCGCTGCTGCTGCTCCGCTCGGCGCTGACCCGCATGCCCGCCTCCTGCCGACCCCATCGATGGCCAACGAGACCGAGATGCGCCACGTTCCCGCGTCTCCAGCCGGCGGCAGCGGCCGAAACCGCCGCGCGGGTAACGCGATCTTAAGGATGACGGGGCAAGATCGCGCGCGATGACCGCTGCCCCCGCCCTTCCCGCCTCGGCCGGTGCGCCGTCCGAGGGCGCCGTCGCCTCCCTCGGCCGCTTCACGCCGCCCTTCGAGATCGATCGCTTTGGCGCCTCCTTCGGGCTCGGCCCGGTGCGGCCTTCGGGCGTCCTGAAATTCCGTTTCTGCTTCAACGAAGTGCCGTTCACGGCCGAGACCGAGCGGCGCAACGACCAGCCGGTGCTCAGCCTCACCGGCGAACTCGGCCTCCTGCCCTTCACCATCGAGAATGCGCGCCGCCGCCGGCGGCTGCGCAAGGTGCTGGCGGCGGCGCAGCGCGCTTCGGGCCTGCGCTGGGAGATCACGGACGCGCATCAGATTCGCGCCACGGGCGAGATCGATCTCGGCCTGCCGCTGACACCCATGGCGGTGATCGCCGGCGCCGCGACGCTGCTGCTGCGCAGCCGCCCCTATCTCGACCTCATCGTCGCCGTCGGCAGCGAATCCTAGGCAAACGCGCGAAGCGCGTTTGTCCGCGGCGGCGACAGCGCTTGCACAGCAAGCGCGAGAGCCGCTCCTTTCCGGCTTAGTGTCTTCTTCGCTTTAGTGCTTGCCCGGAACAGCGAACACCTGGCCGGGATAGATCAGGTTGGGATCCTGAATCTTCGTCCGGTTCGCTTGGTAGATCTCGGTGTAGAGCAGGCCTTCGCCGTAGGAATGCTGGGCGATGCGCCAGAGATTGTTGCCGGGCTGGATATCGACGGCGACGGCGCCTGTCGGCGGTGCCACGCGGGTGAACATGATGTTGAGCTGCGCCAGGCGCTGGCCCTTGGCATCGAGGGCGTCGAGCCGCAGCCGATACTTGCCCTCGGCCACGCTCTGCTCGAGCGTCAGCGTCCATTCGCCGGTCGATTCAACGCCGGCATGGCCATCTGCTTTGTCGTCGAGATAGGCGTCGATGTGCAGACCCGGCGCGGCGCGACCCAAAAGCTGCACCTTGCCGCTGGCGTCGTATTCGATGACGTCGAGGGCGAGCTTGCGGCCATGCGGCAGCAGCATCGCCTTGGCGGGACCGCTGCCCTGGCGCGGCACGAGAACGGCGACCGGCTCGTTCTGCTGGGCCGGTTGCGTCCCGGGCGGATGCTCCGGCACCACCATGGCGAGGACGCCCGACGAGCTGCTTTCCTTGCCGTCCTTGGCGCGAGCGCTGAGGCTCAGCTGATGCTGCCCCCCGGCAAGCGGCTCCTTGGGCAGCAGCACCCATTCGCCGTTGTTGTCCGCGGTCACCTGCCCCAGCACCTTGTCGCCGTCATGCACCGTGACCTCGGCACCCGGGGGAGCGCGGCCGGCGATCACCGCATTGCCTTCGGGGCTGATGCGCACGACGTCGAAGCTCGGCGCGGTCGGCGGCGCATTGCCGAGCTCGGGCGCCGCCGGGGTCGCCGGATTCACGGTGGCCACCGGCGGCGGCGCGGGCGGTTGCTCGCCGGTCCAGCGCCAAAAGGCGAGGCCGGCCACCACGAGCACCGCCACAACGATGCCGGAGATCAGCGCCCCTCGTCCCATGCGTCCTTCTCGACCCTTGCCAAGTCCGTTCAACGCTGCATTCTAGCGCGGCGCGACACTCCGATGAAAGCGGCGGGCGCCTGATGGCGGCGATCAAACGACTTTGCGTCTATTGCGCGTCCTCGCGCGGCACCAAGGAAATCTATCGGCAGACGGCGGTCCAGCTCGGCACGCTGCTCGCCGATTCCGGCATCGAGCTGGTCTATGGCGGCGGCCGAGTGGGGCTGATGGGGCTCATCGCCGACGCCGCGCTCGCGCGCAACGGGCACGTCACCGGCATTATCCCCTGCCATCTGCGCGATCGCGAGGTGGCGCATCCCAATGCACGACTCGTCGTCGTCGGCAGCATGCATGAGCGCAAGCAGCGCATGTTCGACCTCGCCGACGCCTTCGTCGCGCTCCCCGGCGGGCTCGGCACGCTCGACGAGACGATCGAGATCGTCACCTGGAAGCAGCTCGGGCTGCACGACAAGCCGATCGTCATCGTCGATGTCGAAGGCTACTGGGCGCCGCTATCGGCGCTGATCGAGCATACCATCGCCCATGGCTTCGCCCCGCCGGCGGCGCGCGATTTCTTCCGCACCGTCGCCGCGGTGGACGAGATCCTACCGGCGCTCGCGGCGCTGCCGGAACCGACGATCCGCAGCGACAGCCGACTGGCCTGAGCGGAGGGGAAGCGCGCTTGCGTCCCGCTTCGCCTTTGCTATGGTCGCGCCGCTTTCCGTCTCTACCCCTGCAGGGACCCGCCGGTCATGAAGAAAATCAAGGTTAAGACCCCCGTCGTCGAGCTCGACGGGGACGAGATGACTCGGATCATTTGGCAGTTCATCAAGGACAAGCTGATCCTGCCTTATCTCGACATCGACCTCAAATATTACGACCTCGGCATCGAGGCGCGCGACAAGAGCGACGACCAGATCACGGTAGACTCGGCGAACGCCATCGCCAAATACGGCGTCGGCGTCAAATGCGCGACGATCACGCCCGACGAGGCGCGGGTCAAGGAATTCAATCTCAAGAAGATGTGGAAATCGCCCAACGGCACGATTCGCAACATCCTGGGCGGCACCATCTTCCGCGAGCCGATCGTCTGCCGCAACGTGCCGCGGCTCGTGCCGGGCTGGACTGCGCCCATCGTCATCGGCCGCCACGCCTTCGGCGATCAGTACCGCGCCACCGATCTGGTCGTGCCGGGACCGGGCAAGCTCACCATGACCTTCACCCCGGCGGACGGCGGCAAGCCGATGCAGTACGAGGTCTTCGACTTCCCCGGCGGCGGCGTCGCCCTCAGCATGTACAATCTCGACGAGTCGATCCGCGGCTTCGCGCGCGCCTGCCTCAACTATGGGCTGCAGCGCGGCTGGCCGGTCTATCTCTCGACCAAGAACACCATCCTCAAGGCCTATGACGGACGCTTCAAGGACCTCTTCCAGGAGGTGTTCGACAAGGAATTCGCCGGCGCATTCAAGGCGAAGAAGATCACCTATGAGCATCGCCTGATCGACGACATGGTGGCCTCGGCGCTGAAATGGAACGGCAATTTCGTCTGGG
>DATIYL010000219.1:0-3305 GCA_035517635.1 Allostellaceae bacterium
CAAGACCGGCCGGCCGCGGAGCTACCGCGCGCTCGTCACGCCGGTGCCGGAACGCTTCCACCGCCTCGCCGACGGCATGGAGATCGAGCTCGGCGGACGGCGCTGGCGCGTCATCATCGGCCGCGGTCACGCACCGGAGCACGCCTGCCTCTATTGTGCCGAGCTGGACCTGCTCATCGCCGGCGATCAGGTGCTGCCCAAGATCTCGCCCAATGTGAGCCTCTGGCCGCGCGCCCACGATCAGGACCCGCTCGGCAGCTTCATCGCCTCGCTCGCCACCTTGAAGCGCGCCGTTCCGGAGAGCGCCTTCGTGCTGCCATCGCACAATCTGCCCTTCTACGGGCTCCATACGCGGCTCGATGAGCTGAGCCAGCTGCATGAAACGCGCGTCGCCGAGATCGTCACCCATTGCCGCGAGCCGCGCACCGGCGCCGAGATCGTGCCGATGCTGTTCCGCCGCGCGCTCGACCGCCACCAGCTCGGCTTTGCCATCGGCGAGACCATGGCCCACCTCGCCCGCGCCGTCGCCACCGGCGGCCTCGCCCGCCACGAGCGCGACGACGGCGTGTGGCTGTTCGAGGCGGTGGCGTGAAGCGACCCCTGCTATGGGGTGCAGTGATAGCATCGGTCGACTGCGCTCTTTGACATCGTGAACCGATGTTTCACGTGTGGCGAAACGCTCCCGGTGTACACCGGGGGCGTAGGCCGCTCCCCCAAGGCGAACGCGCATAGCGCGTTCGTCCGCGGCGGCGTCAGCGGTTGCGCAGCACCCGCGAGCGCCGCACGGTTGCGGCTAGCCGCCGATGCGCCGCGCCAGCATCGCCGCAAACGCCGCGAAGATCTGCGGCACATGTTGATGCTTGTAGGGAAAATTCTCCGGCGAATCCCGGAGATGCACCGCCATGGTCGCATTGGCCTCGAACACCAGCACCCGTCGCTCGCCATCGAGCGAGAAATCGATGCCGGCGAAATCGAGGTCGAGGCGGCGGCCGATGGCGTCGATCGTGGCCCAGGCCTTGGCGCCGAGCGCGTGCGCGGGATCGGCGAGAAAGCGCTCTTCCTCGGCGCGCTTCCACGAGGGATGCAGCATGTCGGCCGAGAAGTAATGCACGAGCCAATGCTGCGAGATCGCGAGGTGATAGGCGTAAGGCTCGCGATCGATGAAGATGACGCGATACTTGCGGAAATAGCGGTCGGGTGAGCGGTAGTCGCGATAGGCCGTGAGATAGCAGGCATCGGCCTCGCCGAGATCGGCGGCGGCGAGCTCTTCGGTGCTCTGGACGAGACGCACGCCTTGGCCGCCATGCGCTCCGGTCGGCCGCAGGATGAGCGGGAAGCCGATCGCCTCGGCGCTGCGGGGATCGCGCAGCGCCGCGCGCGCGATGCGCACCACCGGCGGCACGTCGAGATCGGCGATGCCGGCGAGGAGCTGCGGCAGAAGCTGGCGCTGCGTCCGCGCCACTTTCTCTGGCGGATTGAGCAGCGGCGCCCTCTGCCGCAACAGGAAGCGCTGCACTTCCGGCAAAAGCGGCTGAGTCTTGTCGGGATCGCCGGCGGCGTTGAAGACGACATCATGCGGCGGCAGCCGGTCGGCATCGCCCGCGCCGGCGTAATCGGCGAACCAGGTGATGCGCGTCGTCGTCGCCAGCGGCAGCAGCGCCTCGATCGGCACATTGCCAAGGCCGGCGGCGGCGAGGATCAGCACGCGCTGTTTTTCCGCCACCGTCGCCGGCTCGACGAAAATGCTCTGTCGGCGATAGGCGGCGTCGCGATGCTTCTGCGCCTCGGCGAGGCTGCCTTCCGCTTCGAGGATCGCCGCCAGATTGCGATGCGCGCCGACGAGCTCCGGGTCGAGCCGCAAGGCGAGCTCGTACCAGCGCTTTGCCTGCCGCCGCTGCCCCGCCTGGTGGCAGGCGGTGGCGATGTTGAAGAGTGCGAGCGGCGCGCGGCTTTCGAGCGCCGCTGCGGCGAGCTCCGCCGCCATCGCCTCCGCCGCCTCGCCCTTCGCCCGATAGGCTTCGGCGAGTGCGCGATAGTGGGTGGGATTTTCGGGATCGCGCGCCGCTTCGGCTTCCAGCGCGGCAACGGGGTCGGTGGTCATGATTAATGGTAGCATAGCAGGCATGCTTGCCTCCCCTGCCGCCCCATGCTTTGCTCCGGGCCGGTCAGGAGGCGGAACCATGGGGAAGATTCGCGACCTCGACGGCGCGCTGGCGGTAATCGGCGACGGGACGAAGCTCGCCATCCCCTTCGATTACGCCGGCGTCGCCATGGAGGCGACGCGCGCGCTGATCCGGCGCGGCGTGAAGCGGCTCCATCTCGTGACCTTGCCCGCCTCGTCGCTGCAGGCGGAGCTGCTCATCGGCGCCGGCGCGGTCGAGACCATCGAGACCTCGGCGGTCGGCTTCGGCGAGCTCGGCTCGGCGCCGCGCTTCACCGCCGCGGTGCTGGGCGGGAAGGTCAGGCTCAAAGACGCCACCTGCCCCGCCATTCATTCGGCGCTGCGCGCCGCCGAGATGGGCAATCCCTTCGGCGCGCTGCGCGGCATCATCGGCTCCGACATTTTGCGCCAGCGGCCGGATTGGCGCGTCATCGACAACCCCTTCGGCGAGAACGATCCGATCGTGCTGCTGCCGGCGATCCGGCCGGATGTGGCGCTCTTCCACGCGCCGCTGGCCGATCGCAAGGGCAATATCTGGGTCGGGCGGCGGCGCGATCTCTTCACCCTTGCCCATGCTTCGGCGCGCTGCGTCGCCACGGTCGAGGCACTTCATGACGGCGATCTCCTCGCCGACGAGGTGATGGCGGCGGCGACCATTCCCGCCTTCTATATCGAGGCGGTGGCGCTGGCGCCGCGCGGCGCCTGGCCGCTCAAGATGGGCGATCTCTATGCCGAGGATACGCAGCATCTCCTCGACTACATCGCCCTCGCCCAGACCGAGGAAGGCTTCCGCCGCTATCTCGACGACCACGTCTTCCGCCGCCGCGCCGCCTGAGATGAGCGCCGCCGAGACGATAAAGCCCGAAGAGGTGCTGATCGAGGTGGTGCGCCGCCTGATCGCCGGCGCCCGCCACATCGCCGTCGGCGCCAATTCGCCGATCCCGGCCGCCGCGGCTTTCCTGGCGCAGCGTCTCGATCCCGAAAGCCCCAACGTCTCGCTGCAGCAAAGCCCCGAGCACAATCTCTGGACCGATGGCGGGCGCGAGCTCTTCGACAGCGCCGGGCAAGGCCGCATCGATGTGTTCTTCTTCTCCGGCGCGCAGATCGACGGCGCCGGCAACATCAATCTCAACGTCATCGGCGA
>DATIYL010000220.1:0-8327 GCA_035517635.1 Allostellaceae bacterium
GGAGATCTACGCCCTGTTTCCCAACCTCGCCGAGCGCCGGCGCGGCCAGGGCACCAAGCTGTCGGGTGGCGAGCAGCAGATGCTGGCGATCGGCCGCATCCTGCGCACCGGCGCGCGCCTGCTGCTGCTCGACGAGCCGACGGAAGGCCTGGCGCCGGTGATCGTGCAGCAGATCGGCGCCGTCATCGGCGCGCTGAAGCGCAAAGGCTTCACCATCCTGCTGGTCGAGCAGAACTTCCGCTTCGCCGCTACGGTGGCGGATCGCCACTATGTCGTCGAGCATGGCCAGGTCGTCGATCAGATCGCCAATGACCGGCTCGACGAGAACATCGACAAGTTGCACGCATATCTAGGAGTCTAGGGAGGTCTGGAAGATGAGAGTAAAAGCGTTGTTGCTGGCGGCGGTGGCGGTGATGGCGTTGAGCGCCGCAAGTGCCGAGGCGCAATCGGGCGGTCCGGTCAAGATCGGCGTGCTCAACGACATGTCCTCGCTCTACGCCGATATCGGCGGCAAGGGCTCGGTCGTCGCCGCCGAGATGGCGGCCGAGGATGCCGGCCCCGTGCTTGGCCAGAAGGTGCAGATCATCTCCGCCGATCACCAGAACAAGCCCGATGTCGGCGCCAATATCGCGCGGCAATGGTATGACCAGGACGGCGTCGACATGATCACCGACGTGCCGACCTCCTCGGTGGCGCTCGCCGTCAACGAGGTGTCGCGCGAGAAGAAGAAGCTCGCGCTCTTCATCGGCCCGGCGACCTCCGATCTCACCGGTCCCAAATGCAACGCCTACGCCGCAAGCTGGGTCTACGACACCTATTCGCTCGCGCATGTGACCGGCGGCGCCGTGGTGAAAAGCGGCGGCAACTCCTGGTTCTTCATCACCGCCGACTACGCCTTCGGCCACGCGCTCGAGCGCGACACCGCCGATGTCGTGAAGGCGGCGGGCGGCACGGTGGTGGGCGATGTGAAGGTGCCGCTCAACACCGCCGATTTCTCCTCCTACCTGCTGCAGGCGCAGGCCTCCAAGGCGAAGATCATCGGCCTCGCCAATGCCGGCGGCGACACCATCAACTCGATCAAGCAGGGCGCGGAGTTCGGCATCACCGAGGGCGGCCAGAAATTTGCCGGCCTGCTCATCTTCACCACCGATGTGCACAGCCTCGGCCTCAAGGCGGCGCAGGGCTTGCAGCTCACCGCGCCCTTCTATCACGACATGAACGACGCGACGCGCGCCTTCTCCAAGCGCTTCGCCGACCGCTTCGGCCGGCCGCCGACCTTCGACCAGGCCGGCGTGTACAGCGCCGTCGCCCATTACCTGAAGGCGATCAAGGCGATCGGCACCAAGGATCCCGACAAGGTGATGGCGGAGATGCGCAAGCTGCCGATCAACGACTTCATGACCAAGAACGGCAAGCTGCGCGAGGACGGCCGCGTCATCCGCGACATGTATCTCTTCGAAGTGAAGAAGCCCTCGGAATCGACCGGCGAATGGGACCTCCTGAAGCTGATCGAGACCGTCCCCGGCGACCAGGCCTTCCGTCCCATCGACAAGGGCGATTGCCCGCTGGTGAAGAAGAGCTAAGGCCGTTGCTGTCGTTGTTGCATACCATGCAAAGAACCCCCTCCCCCCTTGAGGTCAAGGCGAACGCGCTACGCGCGTTCGTCCGCGGCGGCGGCAGCGATTGCGCAGCAATCGCGGGAGCCGCACCGTTCGGACTAGCTGCGGCGATCTTGCCGATTCGCAAGAGAACCCCCTCCCCCCTTGAGGGCCTTGAGGGGGAGGGAGGGGAGGGGGGTGCTACCGCACCCTCTCTCCAGACCTGATCCCATGCTCTCCTGGCTCCCCCACATCGCCATCTCCATCCCGCCGATGCAGGCGCTGTTCGGCCAGCTGCTGATCGGGCTCATCAACGGCGCGTTTTACGCCATGCTGAGCCTTGGGCTCGCCGTCATCTTCGGCATGCTCAACATCATCAACTTCGCCCATGGCGCGCAGTACATGCTGGGTGCGTTCTGCGCCTGGTTCGCGCTGACCTATCTCGGCATCAATTATTGGGCGGCGCTGATCGTGGCGCCGATTGCGGTGGGCGTGATCGGCATCGCGCTGGAGCGGTTGCTGCTGCGCCATGTCTACCGGCTCGACCATCTCTACGGCTTGCTGCTCACCTTCGGCCTCGCGCTCATCATCGAAGGCGTGCTGCGCAACTATTACGGCTCCTCGGGCCAGCCCTATAACATCCCGAGCGCGCTCACCGGCGCGCGCAATCTCGGCTTCATGTATCTGCCGAACTACCGCGCCTGGGTGATCTTCGCCTCGCTCGGCGTCTGCTTCGGCACCTGGTTCCTGATCGAGCGGACGCGGCTCGGCTCCTATCTGCGCGCCGCCACCGAGAATCCGGCCCTGGTGCAGGCCTTCGGCATCAACGTGCCGCGCATGGTGATGCTGACCTACGGCTTCGGCGCCGGCCTCGCCGCGCTGGCCGGGGTGATGGCGGCGCCGATCTATGAAGTAAGCCCGCTGATGGGCTCCGAGATCATCGTCGTCGTCTTCGCTGTCGTCGTCATCGGCGGCATGGGCTCGATCATGGGCGCCATCATCAGCGGCTTCGTGCTCGGCGTCGTCGAGGGGCTGACCAAGGTGTTCTATCCCGAGGCTTCGACCACGGTGATCTTCGTCGTGATGGCGATCGTGCTGCTGGTGAAGCCAGCCGGATTCTTCGGCAGGACGGCCTGAGATGGCGAGCGCCGAGGAAGCCGCCGCCATCGCCGCACCGCGCGCCACCGGGCTGTCGCCGCGCTGGCGGTTCGGCCTCACCGTCGCGCTGCTGGCGGTCGCGGTGGTCGCGCCGCACCTCGTCTATCCCGTGCTGCTGATGCAGGGCCTCTGCTTCGCCCTCTTCGCCTGCGCCTTCAACCTGCTCATCGGCTATGTCGGGCTGCTCTCCTTCGGTCATGCCGCCTTCATGGGCAGCGCCGCCTATATCACCGCGCATGTGGTGAAGGCCTGGGGCTTCGGGCCGCTCACCGGCATCCTGACCGGCACGGCGGTGGCGGCGCTGCTCGGCACGCTGTTCGGCTGGCTCGCCATCCGGCGCCAGGGCATCTATTTCGCCATGGTGACCTTGGCGCTGGCGCAGATGATCTATTTCGTCGCGCTGCAGGCGCGCTTCACCGGCGGCGAGGACGGGATCCAGGCGGTGCCGCGCGGCTATCTCTTCGGCGCGATCGACCTCAACCATTCCCTCGTCATGTATTATTTCGTGCTGGCGATCTTTCTCGTCGGCTACTGGATCATCTACCGCACCATCCACTCGCCGTTCGGCCAGGTGCTGAAGGCGATCCGCGAGAACGAGCCGCGCGCCGTCTCGCTCGGCTACAAGACCGAGCGCTACAAGCTCCTCGCCTTCATCCTGTCGGCGACGCTCGCCGGCCTCGCCGGCTCGACGAAGACCCTGGTCTTCCAGCTCGCCTCGCTGACCGACGTCACCTGGCAGATGTCGGGCGAGGTGGTGCTCATGACCTTGCTCGGCGGGCTCGGCACCGAGTTCGGCCCGGTGGTCGGCGCCTTCATCCTGGTCGCGATGGAGAACTATCTCGCACGCTACGGCTCCTGGGTCACGGTGATCGAGGGCGTGATCTTCGTCTTCTGCGTCCTGGTCTTCCGCCGCGGCGTCGTCGGCGAGATCATCCACCTCGCGCGCCGCTTCACTTCCGATCGATCGCCGGCGCCACCGCCCGCCGCCGCCAAGGCCGCGCCGGGGGAATAAAGCGGGGCCGGTCCGCTACAGCGGATGAGCCGCCGCGAGATTGGTCACCGCGAAGCCGTGGCGCTCGGCGAGGAGTTCGGCGACGCGCTTGCGGTGGCAAATATGCCAATCCGCCTCGTAGCAGAGCAGACAGGAGGGCGCCTCCGCCGCCAGCGCGGCGGCTTGCGCCAGCGCATGCTCGGCCTCTTGTGTCTCGAGCTTCGCCTCGACGATCCGCCAGAAGCGCTTCCAGTCGCGCTGCCGGTTCGCTTCACGCCCTTCGGGCGGCGTGCCCAGCGCCTGCAGGTGGACATAGCCGATCCCGTTCTGCTCCAGCCCGGCCTGGAGCTGGCGCTTGGAGAAGCCAGCCCGCCGCGACAGCGGCCGGTCGCGCACATCGATGACCCGGGCGACCCCCGCCGCCTTGAGCGCGGCGATCACCTCGGCCTGGCTCGTCTTCTCGTAGCCGATGGTGAAAACCGGCCGCATTCCCCGAATCTCCTCCGATTGAGCCGCTTTCCTCCCCCGAAATGGCTATGGCGCCAAACCGCTGGTCGCACCGTTTACCCCGATAGGCAACAGGACGGTCGGATGGCGCGCATGCGGCTCCCGGCGGATACGGTGGTGCACGACAGCGGCGAGGGCAAGGAGCTCGACGCCGTGGTGCGCGATCTGCTCGATCTCGCCCGCAGCACGGCGACCGACGAGGAGATGCCGGTGCTGGTCGGCTGGTGGCTCGACGGCAAGCGCTCGGCCTTCATGCTGGTGCCCGAGGGCCACGAGGTCACCGAGGATTTCCGCTTCACGCCTTTCGTCCTCGCGCTCCCCGACGGCGAGTTCGTCTCCCTCCTCAAGGACCGCGGCGCGCTCGCCTGAGCGGAGCGACTACTGTTTCGGACAGCCCGGCACTGGCGGTCCGTGGTAATCCGAGCCGCCCGGCCGGTTCTGGTGCAGCAGATCCGCGCATTGCACATGCGGTGCCGTCCGCGGCGCGAGCTTCGGTGCCGCGGCGCGTTTCTCGGCGGCATCGGCGCGTCGGGCATATTTGTCGACCTGCCGCAGCTCCTTGTCGCACGCCGCATCCGAGGTCGCTTTCTTGGCGCGGTCGAGATGGAGCTGCGCCTCGCGCGTGTCGGGGCTGGGCTTCAACCCCTCGACGAAGCTCTGCGCCGCGGGAATCTGCGAGCAGGGCAGCAGCGCCGCGCGTGCCGTCACCGGCGACAGCAAAAGCAGCAGAGAGAGCGTCAGCAGGACCGTGCGCAAAAGTGCCCCTTTCAACTGCGCCAGCGCAGCACGCGCTCTTTCACCGGATTGACGAACGGCCGGCGCTCGGCGCGGGCGCGGATATATTCGTTCTTGAGCCGATAGTACCAGCGCGCCTGCGTATCGGCGTCGTTGATCAGCATAAGCGGCGGATCGTGGCGCAGCCCCTGCTGCTGCAGCGCCATGATGTCGCGGTCCTGCCGCAGGAAAGCGCGGGCGAAGGGCTTCAGCAGCGGCTTCAGCGCCGTGAGATAGGGCAGCGTCCAGTAGATCGCGTGATTGACCTCGCATTCGCGCTCGGAGAGGGGCGTCACCGCGGTGAGGTTGACGACGGCGTGCCGGCCGACGCGGATATGCTCGACGCGGACGCTCGGCAGCTGAAAGGTGATCTCAGTCTCGGGCTTGCCGCCGAGCAGGCGATAGGCGTTCGAATTGCGCGACGGCGCGTGGCGCAGCATGGTGAAGCCGAACGGCGAGGGCGCGAAGGCCTTCGCCTTCTCATGGATCGAATGCTGCCCGCGCCACCACCAGGCGCGATGGACGAAAGGCCCATGCGCCGGGTCCATCAGGCCCACCACGGCGTGATCGATGGTGCAGGGAAAGCGCATGCTCTCGAACAGATCGGGTGCGCGCTCGCCGATATCGGGCAGCACCGGCACCGCCGGCGCGCCGGCGGGATCCTCGCCGAAATAGATCCAGATGTTGCCCTGCACCTCGCGGGCGGGATAGGCCTTCACCTTGATGCGCGCGACGTCGAAATCCTGCTCGGGGACGAGCGAGGGAATGGCCGTGCATCGGCCGGCGCCGTCGAAGCGCCAGCCGTGATAGCAGCATTCGACCTCCTGCCCGTCGAAGCGGCCGCAGGAGAGCGGAATGCCGCGATGCGGGCAAATGTCGCGCAGCGCAAAGACGCCGCCGTCGCCGCCGCGGCAGATCAGCAACGGCTCGCCCAGCAGCGTCTTCGCCCGCATGCGCCCGCGCGGCACAGCGGTGCCAGGCAGCGCGAAATACCAGGTCTCGCGCAAGGGCTGGGCGCTGTCGGCTTCCATGTCGGCCGAAAGATTAGCCGCGCCCCCGCGGCCGCGAAAGTCCGAATATCCCGCGGTTTGCCTGGGCCTGAGAACTTCTCGCAGGTGCGAGACGAAACGCCGCAGGGAACGTTGACTTAACAGCCAAGGGGTAGTGCCGGCTTGCGAGAACTCGCCGCCGCCGTTACTTTGCGGCGCAAAATGCCGGGCAGGGGCCGGCATGAGATGCGGCAGCAAGCGCGTTTTATCCGAGGTGGCGGAATGGATGATTCACACGCCGGCGATCGGCGCGAGAGCGGTTTTGTGCTCGAGGACCTCGTCGTCGGCATGACAGCCGCTTACGAGCATGTCGTGACCGAACAGGACGTGGTGCACTTCGCCGACATTTCCGGCGACTATAATCCGGTGCATCTCGACGAGGACTACGCCCGCACCACGCGCTTCAAGGGACGCATCGTCCACGGCATGCTGTCGGCGAGCTTCCTGTCGACCACCATTGCCTCGCGGCTGCCCGGCCCCGGCACGATCTACCTGACGCAGAATCTGAGTTTCCGCGCGCCGGTGCGCATCGGCGACCGCGTCGAGGCGCGCGTCACCGTGACCGACATCATCCGCGAGAAGGCCCGCGTCGTGCTGAAGACGGTCTGCCGCGTCGGCGAGACGGTGGTCATCGACGGCGACGCCCTGGTGATGGTGCCGGGCCGGCGCTGACGGCTATCCTCCGCGCCTCCCGCGCGATATTTTCCGCGCCATGCGCATCTTCCGGCACGACAGGGTGGCCGCCGGCGACCGCGGCGCGGTTGTCGCCATCGGCAATTTCGACGGCGTCCATCTCGGCCATCAGCGCGTCATCGGCGAGGCCGGCGCCATCGCCCGCAGCCTCGGCGCGCCGCACGCCGTCCTCACCTTCGAGCCGCATCCGCGCAGCGTCTTCCGGCCGCAGGATCCGCCCTTTCGTCTGACGCCGTTCCGCACCAAGGCGCGCCGCATCGAGGCGCTCGGCGTCGACCTGCTCTTCACCCTGCATTTCGATTCCGGCTTCGCCCGCCGCAGCGCCGAGGACTTCGTCGAGGCGGTGCTGGTGCAAGGGCTCGGCGTGCGTCATGTGGTCGTCGGCTATGATTTCGTCTTTGGCCATCAGCGCCGCGGCGATCCGGCGCTCCTCGCCCAGCGCGGCGCGGCGCTCGGCTTCGGCGTCACCATTATCGATCCCGTCACGGCCGCAGCGGGCGCCCTCTATTCCTCGACGCGCATCCGCGATCACCTCGTCGCCGGCGAGCCGCGCGAGGCCGCAACCCTGCTCGGCCGCTTCTGGGAGATCGATGGCCGCGTCGAGCGCGGCGACCGCCGCGGCCGCACCATCGGCTTTCCCACCGCCAACATTTTCCTCGAGGACTATCTCCGCCCCGCCGCCGGCGTCTACGCCGTGCGCGCCGCGGTCGAGGAAGGCGGCAGCCTCCATTGGCACGACGCCGTCGCCAATTTCGGCACGCGCCCGACCTTCGGCGGCACCGATCTCCGCCTCGAGGTCCATCTCTTCGATTTCGACGGCGACCTCTACGGCCGCCATCTCCGCGTCGCCCTCATCGACCACCTCCGCCCCGAACACAAATTCCCCAGCCTCGACGCCCTCAAAGCCCAAATCGCCGAAGACGCAAAACAGGCGCGGCGGATTTTGCGGGATTTGCCAAGTTGGTGATGCTCCGACTTCCCATAGTTTGATTCCCCCTCCCCCCTTGAGGGGGAGGGAAGGGTGGGGGGTATGGCCACGCTCGCTGTTGCGCTATCGCGCAACCCCCCACCTGCCCGAGGCCTGTCGGCCTCGGGCGCCCCTCCCCCTCAAGGGGGGAGGGGCTGTGAAGCTTTCGTCATGTGCTGGCGAGAGACCCCCTTCGGTTGACGCCTTTCCCCCGCTTCCTTATGGTCCCCGCCATGGTCACGGCATGGCGGCAGCGCGCGCGAATTAGCCGCCCGGTCCTCGGCTGAGGACCGGGGAGACGCCGCTCGTCCAACGCTGCGCCGGCTCGCTCGGCGCGCCTTCCGGAATCGCTTGACGCCATGGCCACCGACTACCGACCGACCGTCTTTCTGCCCGAGACCGATTTCCCCATGCGCGGCGATCTGCCCAAGCGCGAGCCCGCCTTGCTCCAGCGCTGGGCGACGATCGATCTCTGGCGGCGCCAGCGCGAGGTCGCCGCGGGCCGCCCGAAATTCGTGCTGCATGACGGGCCGCCCTATGCCAATGGCAACATCCATCTCGGCACCGCGCTCAACAAGATCCTGAAGGAC
>DATIYL010000221.1:0-4494 GCA_035517635.1 Allostellaceae bacterium
CTCGCTGCGCAGCGTGTTCCTGATCTTGGCGCTGCTGCAGGCGCCGCTGCTGCTGCTCGCGGGCCTGCTCACCGATTGGGCGATGCTGGCCTTGGCCGTGGCGATGATGTTCGTGATCTTCGGCCTGATCCCGATCAACGATGCGATGGTGGCGCGCTACACGCCGGAGAGCTGGCGCTCGCGCGTCTATGCGCTGCGCTATGTCGTCTCCTTCGGCGCGAGCCTGCCGGCGATCCCGCTGGTGGCCTATCTCCAGCCCAAGGCCGGCGCCGGCTTCGTGCCGCTCTTCGGCGTGCTCGCGGCGATCGCGCTGGGCACCATGGTCGCGGCCTTCTTCTTCCCCGGCGAGGTCCGCGGTGCGGCACCCGCCGCGGCGCCAGCGGAGTAAGCGCGGGCCCGTTTGGTGTAAGCTCGGCGGCATGACCGAGACTCCTGCCGTCATTGCCCGCCGGCTGATCCGCAGCCTTGATCGCGCCACCTTGGCGACGTCGCGGGAAGGCTGGCCTTATGCCTCGCTAGTTCTGGCGGCGTCGGATGCCGAAGGCCGGCCGCTGCTGCTGCTGTCGGCGCTCGCCGAACACACCAAGAACCTGCTGCGCGAGAAGCGCGCCGCCCTGCTCTTCGACGGCACGGCCGGACTCGAGGAGCCGCTCACCGGGGCGCGCGTCACCCTCCTGGGCGAGATTGCGGCGGTCGAGGACAAGGCTCTCCTCGCCCGCTACACGCGGCGCCATCCGAGCGCCGCCGGCTATGCCGGCTTTGCCGATTTCCGCCTCTACCGATTGGCGCCGGCGCGCGCCCATCTCGTGGCCGGGTTCGGGCGGATTGACTGGATCGACGCCGACGCCCTGCTCTCCCCGGCGGCGCCGGCGCTGGCCGCGGCGGAAGAGGCGATCCTGGCGCATATGGCGGAAGATCATGCCGAGACCGTCGATCTCTATGCCCAGGCGCTGCTCGGCCTTGCCGGCTCGGGCTGGCGCATGACCGGGGTCGACGCCGAGGGCGCCGATCTCCGCCGTGGCGGTTTCGTGGCAAGGCTTGACTTCCGCGCGCCGGTCGGCGATGCCGAAGGCGTGCGGGGGGAGCTCGTCCGGCTCGCCAAACTGGCGAGGGAAAAGCGGTGACCACCTCTCGCGGCGGGAACGAATAAAGCCGGGCCGGCGTTTTGGTGCCGCAACCGCCCGGCCGCATCGGGGGTACGTTGGGGGCGCCGCGGCCGCGTCCTTCCGCAGTCATCTAAGCCGTTGAAGAAACTGAGGAACAGGGACCCAGGAGGAGACAGCCGTGCAACACGCAGCGCATACCGTAACAGGGACGGCGAGCAGCCATGGCCTGGAGGGGTTGGGGTTGCGCAACCTTGCCGCCGCGCATTGGAACCTGTCGGTGCCGGTGCTCTACGAGTATGCGGTGCGCCGCCATGAGGGGCTCGTCGCCGCGGGCGGCGCGTTCGTCGCCCGTACCGGCGCCTTCACCGGCCGGACGCCCAAGGACAAGTACATCGTCGAGGAGGAGGGGAGCAAAGCCGATATCTGGTGGGGCGAGATCAACAAGCCGGTCAGTGAAGAGAAGTTCGAGAGCATGGCGCGGCGGCTCGTCGCCTATTTCCAGCGCCGCGACGTCTTCGTCCAGGATCTCTATGGCGGCGCCGATCCCGATTACCGGCTCAAGGTGCGCATCGTCAGCGACAGCGCCTGGCACAGCCTTTTCGTGCGCAACATGTTCATCCGGCCGCGGCACGAGGCGCTGCATGATTTCGCGCCCGATTTCACCATCCTGCACGCGCCGCATTTCTTCGCCGCGCACGAGCTCGACGGCATCAACTCCGACACCTTCATCTTCGTCAATTTCGCCCGCCGCCTGGTGCTGATCGGCGGCACGGAATATGCGGGCGAGATCAAGAAGTCGGTATTCGGCTATCTGAACTTCCTGCTGCCGGCGCGCGACGTGCTGCCGATGCATTGCTCGGCCAATGTCGGCCCCAAGGGCGACAGCGCCATCTTCTTCGGCCTTTCCGGCACCGGCAAGACGACGCTCTCGGCCGATGGCTCGCGCACGCTGATCGGCGATGACGAGCATGGCTGGAGCGCCAAGGGACTGTTCAATTTCGAAGGCGGCTGCTACGCCAAGGTCATCAACCTCTCGCCCGAGGCCGAGCCCGAGATCTACGCCACCGTCCACCGCTTCGGCACGGTGCTGGAAAACGTCGTGCTCGACCCGGCGACGCGGTTTCCCGATCTCGGCGATGGCAGCCTCACCGAGAATACGCGCGCCTGCTATCCCCTCGACTTCATCCCCAATGCCAGCGCCACCGGCATCGCGCCCCATCCCGACAATGTCATCATGCTGACCGCAGATGCGTTCGGCGTGCTGCCGCCGATCGCGCGGCTGACGCCGGAGCAGGCGATGTATCACTTCCTCTCGGGCTATACCGCGCGCGTCGCCGGCACCGAGAAGGGCCTCGGCAATGCGCCGCAGGCGACCTTCTCGACCTGCTTCGGCGCCCCCTTCATGCCGCGCCATCCCGCGGTCTATGCCAAGATGCTGGGCGAGCGCATCACCGAGCACAAGGCGCAATGCTGGCTCGTCAATACCGGCTGGTCGGGCGGCGCTTACGGCGTCGGCCAGCGCATGAAGATCCAGCACACCCGCGCACTGGTGCGCGCCGCGCTCGCCGGCACGCTCAAGGACGTGGCGGCGAAGCGCGAGCCCTATTTCGGCCTCTTCGTCCCGGAAAGCTGCGGCGAGGTGCCCGCCGACGTGCTGAACGCGCGCAGCACCTGGTCCGACAAGGGCGCCTATGACGAGACCGCGCGCGAGCTGACCAAGCGCTTCGAACAGAACTTCAAGAAGTTCGAGCCCTATGTCGGCAATGACGTGAAGGCGGCGGGGATCCACGCGGCGGCGTAAAAAGCTGTCAGCTTTCAGCCGTCAGCTATCAGCCACCCCCCCTCCCTACCCTCCCCCTCAAGGGGGGAGGGGGAGATTTTATTGGGTGGTTGAGAGCTCATGGCTGAGAGCTGACGGCTGAAAGCTGACAGCTACTTCCTCAGCCCCACCACGGCTTCGATCTCGACTTTCATGCCGGGGAGCACGAGGGCGGTGACGCCGATCAGGGTGCTGGCCGGGCGCGCGGCGCCGAAGAATTCCTGGCGCACGGGGTTGATGGCGGCGCGGTCGGCCACGTCGGTCAGATAGACCGTGACCTTGAGGATGTCGCCGAAATCGGCGCCGACGACGTCGAGCACGCGCTTCATGTTGCGGAAGACCTGGCGCGTCTGCGCCACGACATCGGCGCCGCCGACGAGCCGGCCTTCGGCGTCGAGCGGCGCCACGCCGGAAACGAACAGCAGATCGCCCCAGCGGACCGCATCGGTGTAGTGGCTGACCGGCAGGTTCAGGCCTTCGACCCGGAACTCCCGACGCATGGCTTCCTCCCGTTTGGGGAGCGTCCTACGCCCCCGGTGTACACCCCCGACATAAAATCTGCTCCACGTTCCGCGTGTACGTCGATGCGCTGCCGCAAGGCCGAGGGGAATCACCGAACATTATACATCGCCGCCGCGGACGAACCCACGCAGCGCCTCGTCGTGCAGGATCTCGAGCGCCTGGCGCTTGTAGTCGAAGGCCTGGCGCGAGCTGAGCATGCCGATCTCGCGCGGGCGCGGCAGTTCGATCGAGATCACGGCGCGCACCCGTGCCGGGCGATTCGACAGCAGCACCAGACGATCGGCCAGCAGGATCGCCTCCTCGATCTCCGAGGTGATGAAGAGGTTGGTGCGGCGGAACGTGTCGAACAGGCGCAGGAAGGAGAGCTGCATCAGTTCGCGGGTCATGGCGTCGAGCCCGCGGAACGGCTCGTCCATGATCATGAGGCGCGGCTCCATCATCATCGCGCGCGCGAGCTCGGCGCGGCGCTGCATGCCGCCGGAGAGCTGCGCCGGATACTTGTCGGCGAAGGCGGAAAGCCCGACCAGCTGCAGCAGCCGCTTCGCCTCGGCGTGGATTTCCGCAACCGGCTTGGTGCGGCGCAGCAGCGGTCCGAAGGTCAGGTTGCGATAGGTGGTGAGCCAAGGGAACAGTGCCGATTCCTGGAACACCAGCATGCGCTCGCTGCCGGCGGCACGAATCGGCGCACCGTCGAGGCGGATCTCGCCCTGGTCCGGCGTCTCATAGCCGGCCACGAGATTGGCGATCGTGGTCTTGCCGCAGCCGGAAGGCCCGACCAGCGCCGTCAACTGGCCGGGCGGAATCTCGAAATCGAGATCGGCAACGACTTCCTCGCGTGCCGCATCGAAGCCGAAGCCCTTTGCGACGCGCGACAGCACCACATGCGCCCGCCCCTCTCCCGCGCGCGCCGCGCCGCGGCGATGCATGACGCTGTCCGCCGTCACGTCAGCGCAGCCTGAGCCAGGGCATCAGCGCATGGCCCAGCAGGCGGATGAGCGCGCTCGAGACGTAGCCTGCGATGCCGATGCTGATCATGCCGACGACGAT
>DATIYL010000222.1:0-14235 GCA_035517635.1 Allostellaceae bacterium
GGCCTTCTATCCGCAGCTCGGCGTGCTCAACATCATGGGCTTGAAGACGCCGGAGAGCGCCATCCTGTCGGCGATCATCTTCAACGCGCTGATCATCATCGCGCTGATCCCGCTGGCGCTGCGCGGCGTGCGCTACCGGCCGGCCGGCGCGGCGAGCATCCTGCGCCGCAATCTCTGGGTCTACGGCGTCGGCGGCATCATCGTGCCGTTCGTCGGGATCAAGCTCATCGACATGCTCGTCACTGCCATCGGTCTCGCCTGAGGAGCCTCCCATGTTGCGACAAATCCGTCCCGCCATCCTGATGATCGTCGTCATGACGGTCATCACCGGCCTCATCTACCCGCTCGGCATGACCGGCATCGCCCAGCTCGTTTTTCCGCATCAGGCGAATGGCAGCCTGGTCGAGAAGGACGGCAAGGTGATCGGCTCGACGCTGATCGGCCAAAGCTTCACCAGCGACAAGTATTTCCACGGCCGGCCCTCGGCCACCACGGAGCCCGATCCCAAGGACCCGACGAAGACCGTGCCCGTGCCCTATGCAGCCGACAATTCCGCGGCCTCCAACCTCGCGCCGACGGCCCAGCCGCTCATCGACCGGGTCAAGGATGACGCCGCCAAGCTGCACGCCGAGAATCCCACGGCGCCGGTGCCGGTCGATCTCGTCACCACCTCGGCGAGCGGCCTCGACCCCGACATCACCCCGGCCGGCGCCTTCTTCCAGGTGCCGCGCGTCGCCAAGGCCCGCGGCCTCCCCGAGGACCGCGTCCGCCAGCTCGTCCAGGACAATATCCAGGGCCGCACCCTCGGCGTCATCGGCGAGCCGCATGTCAACGTGCTGAAGCTCAACCTCGCGCTCGACGCGACGAAATGAGCTGTCAGCGATCAGCCGTCAGCTGTCAGCTGTCAGCCACAAAAAGAAAAACCCCCTCCCCCCTTGAGGGGGAGGAAGGGGAGGGGGGTTAGGTTGCAGCGCACCGCCAGCTCAGAGCTATACTTCCCCCATGCCCGCCACCGACCGACCCGACCGTGAACAGCGGCCATCGCCTGAAGCGCTGCTCGAGGCGGCGGTGCAGGAGGGGCGCGGCAAGCTCAAGATCTTCCTGGGTGCCGCTCCGGGTGTCGGCAAGACTTATGAGATGCTCCAGGCGGCGCAGGCGAAGCGCCGCGACGGCGTCGATGTCGTGGTCGGCGTCGTCGAGACGCATGGCCGGACGGAGACCGAGGCGCTGCTCGCCGGGCTCGAAGTGATCCCGCGCCGGCGCATCGACTACAAGGGCCACACCCTTTCGGAAATGGACCTCGACGCGCTGCTGCTGCGCCGGCCGCAGATCGCTCTCGTCGACGAACTCGCTCACACCAATGCGCCGGGCGGGCGCCATCCCAAGCGCTATCTCGATGTCGAGGAGCTGCTCGCCGCCGGCATCGACGTCTACACCACGCTCAACATCCAGCATGTCGAGAGCCTCAACGATGTCGTGGCGCAGATCACGCGCATCCGCGTGCGCGAGACCGTGCCCGACAGCATCCTCGACCATGCCGACGACATCGAGGTCATCGACCTCGCTCCGGCCGATCTGATCCGACGGCTGCAGGAAGGCAAGGTCTACGTCCCGCACCAGGCCGAGCGCGCGGTGCGGCACTATTTCAAGCCGGGCAATCTGACGGCGCTGCGCGAGCTGGCGCTGCGCCGCACGGCGCAACGCGTCGACGAGCAGATGCTGACCTATATGCGCCAGCACGCCATCCGCGGCCCTTGGGCGGCGGGCGAGCGGGTGCTGGTCTGCGTCAGCGAGGATCGCGGCTGCGCCGGGCTGGTGCGCTACGCCAAGCGCCTGGCCGACCGCCTGCATGCGCCGTGGACCGCGCTTCACGTCGAGACCTCGCGCTATCACCGGCTCGACGAGCAGCAGCGCGACCGGATCGCCGATTGCCTCAGGCTTGCCGAGACGCTTGGCGCCGAGGCGATCACGATTCCCGGCGCTCGTGTCGCCGATGAGGTCGTCAGCTACGCGCAGGCCAACAACATCAGCCACATCGTGCTGGGCAAGTCGGAGCGCTCGCGCTGGTTCGAGATGCTGCACGGCTCAGTCGTGCACGACCTCGTCCGCGGTGCCGGCGGCATCAGCGTCCACGTCATCGCCGGCGAGAGCGAGAGCGAAGGCACGCTTCCCGCCAAGACCATCGCCACACGCGCGCCGGCCGAGGCCTTCGACCCCATCCCCTATGTCATCACCGCCGGTTTCATCGCGGTGGCGCTGGGCATCGGCCTCGTGCTGCAGCAGTTCCTCAGCGTGCAGAACATCAGCCTGGTGTTCCTCACCGGCATCCTCGTCTCGGCGATCCGGTTCGGGCTGTTGCCGTCGCTCTTCGCCTGCGTTGTGGGCGTGCTCGCTTACAACTTTTTCTTCCTGCCGCCGCTCTATACCTTCACCATCGCCGATCCCGAGAACGTCGTCGCGCTGTTCTTCTTTCTCAGCGTCGCCGTCATCGCCAGCAATCTCGCCGGCAGGACACGCGATCAGGTGCTGACGGCGCGGAGCCGGGCGCGCACCACCGAGGAGCTTTTCGCCTTCTCGCGCAAGCTCGCCGGCATCGGCACGCTCGACGACTTGCTGTGGGCCACCGTCTATCAGATCGCCGCGATGCTGAAGGTGCGCATCGTGCTGCTGCTGCCGGGCGACACCGCCGGCATCGCCGTGCGCGCGGGCTACCCGCCCGAGGACGAGCTCGACGAAGCCGACCTCGCGGCGGCGCAATGGACCTGGGAGCATAATCGCGCCGCCGGCCGCGGCGCCGATACCTTGCCGGGGGCCAAGCGCCTGTTCCTGCCGCTGCGCACCGGCCGCGCGCCGATCGGCGTGCTCGGCATCGACCGCGACGAGCCCGGCCCCATCCTCACGCCGGACGGGCGCCGGCTCCTCGAAGCGCTCGCCGATCAGGCGGCCGTGGCGATCGAACGCATCATGCTCGCCGAGGATATCGACCGCGCCCGCGTCACCGCCGAGACGGAGCGGCTGCGCGCGGCGCTGCTCACCTCGGTGTCGCACGATCTGCGCACACCGCTCGCCTCGATCATCGGCTCGCTCACCAGCCTCCGGAGCTATGGCGAGAGCTACGACGACAAGACGCGCGAAACGCTGATGGCGACGATTCAGGCCGAGGCCGAGCGGCTCAACCGCTTCATCGGGAATCTGCTCGACATGACGCGGCTCGAATCCGGCGCGATCGAGCTCAAGCCGGAGCCCATCGATCTCGCGGAGATCGTCGGCACGGCGCTGCAACGCGCCGGCAAGCTTCTCGCCGAGCATCGCGTCGAAGTCGACATCGACGCCGATCTGCCGCCGATCGGCGCCGACTATCTGCTGCTCGAGCAGGCGCTGTTCAATCTGCTCGACAACGCCGCCAAATATGCGCCGCCGGGGTCGCTCGTGCGCGTCGCGGCGCGACGCGAGGACGCCATGGCGGCAGTCTCGGTCAGCGATGAAGGGCCCGGCATCCCCGCCGCCGATCTGGAGCGCATCTTCGACAAGTTCTACCGCGTCCATCGCCAGGACCGGCAGCGTGCCGGCACCGGTCTCGGCCTCGCCATCTGCCGCGGCTTCGTCGCGGCGATGGGCGGCAGCATCAGCGCCAGCAACCGCCGCGACCGCAGCGGCGCGGTCTTCACCATCCGCCTGCCGGTCAGCGCCGATGCCGCGCCCGAGCTCATGGCCCAGCATGGCTAGTCGCGCCACCATCCTCGTCGTCGACGACGAGCCGCCGATTCGGCGGCTGTTGCGCACCAGCCTCACCGCGCAAGGCTATGACGTGCTCGAGGCGACCGGCGGACAGGAGGCGATCGACGCGGCCGAGCGCGAGAAGCCCGATCTCGTGATCCTCGACCTCGGCCTTCCCGATCTCGGCGGGATCGAGGTGATCCGCGTGGTGCGGCAGCGTACATCGGTGCCGATCATCGTGCTCTCGGTGCGCGACGATGAGCGCGGCAAGGTCGAGGCGCTCGATCTCGGCGCCGACGACTATGTCACCAAGCCCTTCGGCGTCGACGAGCTGGTGGCGCGAATCCGTACCGCGCTCCGCCATCGCTTCCAGGCGCAAGGCGAGAAGCCGGTCTTCACCGCCGGCGATCTCGCCGTCGACCTCGTGCGGCGCAGCGTCAAGCGCGGCGGCGAGGAGGTCCATCTGTCGCCCAAGGAATACGATTTGCTCGCCGAGCTCGTCGCCAATGCCGGCAAGGTGCTGACGCACCGGCATATCCTGAGCAAGGTATGGGGCCCGGCACATACCGAGGACGCGCAATATCTCCGCGTCTTCATTCGCAATCTGCGCAGCAAGCTCGAACCCGATCCGGCACGGCCGCAGCTCATCCTCACCGAGCCCGGTGTCGGCTATCGCCTGCGCGATGCCGGTTGATCGCGGTACGGCGCGGCTTGCAACGGCGCGCCGGCTTGGGTCAAATCAGCGGGACAACAACAGGAGGGGAGCCATCATGATCCACGTCGTCGCCATCATCACCGCCAAGCCCGGCCAGCGCGAGGCGATTCTTGCGGCGTTCCGCGCCAACATGCCTGCCGTGCATGCGGAGAAAGGTTGCATCGAGTACGGGCCCGCGATCGACGCCGAAGGCTTTCCGACCAAATTCGGTGCGGATACCTTCGTCGTCATCGAGAAATGGGAGAGCGCAGAGGCGCTGAAGGCGCATGCCGCCTCGCCGCATATGGCCGCCTACGCCGCCAAGACCAAGGAGTTCATCGCCAACCGCGTCGTCCACGTGCTGCAGCCGGCGTGAGCGGCGCCGCGCCTAGCGCCGCTCATACCGGCATACCGGCAAATCAGGCACCCGCCTGAATGCCGTAGGCTCCGCCGTGATAGTCGATCTGGCCCGGCATGCTGCTGCCGGAGCCAGGCGGGTCGGACGGCATTTGCGCGCAAGCGGCGGCGGTCACGGTAAGCAACAGCGCGAGCGCAATCGTCCGGCCGCGCCGTACAAGAAGGGAATGTTTCGTCATCGCTCGAATTCCTTCCATCTGAAGACCCCTGCCCCGGACGGGAGATAGGGGTCAAAGCGCCGTGCCGTTACTCGACAGGCGGTGAAAGGACTCTTCGGCGAATGCGAAAGGTGGCGGCGCGCACCGCATTCTCCAGCGAACGCGCCGGTCTTCGGTGATCAGGGGATCATCGATCGGGGCGAATCACGTTTTTGTCATCGCCGCGAGCGGGGAGACGACGTTGCGTCAGCTACGGCCGCGCGGCCGGTAACGCGTCGCGCCGAAAATCTGCGTGACGCTCCCTGCCTCATCGGCCAGCGGCAGATGCAGCGAGTCCGAGACAACATGCTCTTTACCGATGGCCGTGAGCGGGCCTGAGGCCAAGACCGGCCGCGCCAGTTGCGTCACCGCCGACATCATGTCGGTAAGCCATTCGGCAATGAGCGGGAGCGCCGCATAGATCTCGCGCACCGTCCTGCCGGTGCTGTTGCGGCCGTAGCGTTCGGTGATCTCGCTGCCGACGAGGCGGTAGCGGAATTCCGCACTGGGCAGCACGTCGATAAGAAAGAGGTGGGACAGATAGGCCTTCAGCTCCAGCGGATCGATGTCGCGGCGCCCCGGAAGTTTCCGGCCGGCGCACTTCCCCTGCCAGTAGTCGAGCACCGGCCGCAGCACCGGCTGCGCCAAGTTGGGGGGATCGACAACGTAGCTAAGCCCGTGCAGCGCCTTCGCCCGGTCCTGCACAACCGCTTGACTCTCGTCCGGCATGGAAGTTCCCGTAATACGAGCGATCGTTGCTCGACCTTCTAGTAGTCACTATTGCACAACAATGCCGCGTCTTCCACCGCAGCCTCCAAATCCGAGTTCGCCGCCGAAGCAGCAAGCTCGGCCACCCGCAGCGGCAGTCAGGCGCCGGGTGTCGCCCGTACGTATCGCGTCGCGCTCAAGATCATATTGACGTTGGCCCCGTCATCGGAAAGCGGCAGTAGCAGCGCCTCCGAGAGGACATGCTCTTGCCCGATCGACGCCAACGTCCCCGAGGCGAGCACGGGTCGACGATGCGTGGTTAGGGCAAGCAGCGCGCGGGTGACTATGTCGAGCGTCAGGGTGTGGTTGGCGGCGGCGTCCCGTAGCGTCTTGCCGGTCCCGTTGCGGCCATAGCGGTCGGTGACTTCGCTGCCCATCAATCGCAGGAGAAATTCGCCGCCGGGGAGCGGTTCGAACAGGCAGAGATGCCGGAGGTAGGGCTTGAGCTCCGAGGGGTCGATGTCCCGGCGCGCCGGCATCGCTCGCGTCCCGCGTTTCAGCTCCCAATAGTCGAGCACCGGCCGCAGCACGGGCGGCTTGATGCCCGGAGGATCGATGACGAGCACCATGTCGGCGATGCTCATCATGCTCAGCCCAATCGCATCGGTCCCGTCCGCCATCGCTCGCTCTAGCCGTAAGATTTGCGAATGCAGGTGTATGCTGCTCTACTTAAATTCCCGCTAACGCCGCATCTTACAGCGACATCTGAGCGCAATTGGCCATTGTTCTGATGCAACACCGTTTTGACAGGGGGCACCGTCGCGACGCTTGGCGGATTCACCATGTCAGCGTATGATGTTGCCGCTTTGTGCCGGACGTGCCGCGCCCGACGATTTGCCAGAGGATTCCGCTTGCCGATCAATTCGCGCCTGGCGCGGCTTGCCGAAAATCCGTTTGCTCGACTGGGTGCGCTGCTGGCCGAGATGCCGCCGCGCGCGAACACCGCGCCGGTGATGATGTCCGTGGGCGAACCGCAGCACGAGACGCCGGCCTTGGCCGCGCGCATCCTCGCGGAGAGCGGCCATCTCTGGAACCGCTATCCGCCGATGCAGGGGACGCCGGAATACCGCGCCGCCTGCGCCGCCTGGCTCCAGCGCCGCTACCGCCTGCCCGCCGGCATGGTGTCGGCCGAGCGCCACGTGCTGGCGCTGAGCGGCACCAAAGAAGGCCTCTTCCAGGCCGGGCTGCTGACCGTGCCCGAGGCCAAGGCCGGGAAGCCTCCGGTCGTGCTGCTGCCCAATCCCCATTACCTCGTCTATGCCGGCGCGCCGGTCGTCGCCGGCGCCGAGGTGGTGACGCTCGACGCCACCGCCGAGAGCGGTTTCTTGCCGGATCTCGACTCGATTCGGCCCGATCACCTCGAGCGCTGCGCGCTCTTCTATCTCTGCACGCCCGCCAATCCGCAAGGCGCCATCGCGAGCCGCGCCTATCTGGAGAAGGCGATCAAACTGGCGCGCGACTGGGATTTCGTCCTCGCCGTCGACGAGTGCTATTGCGAGATCTATGACGAGACGCCGCCGCCCGGCGCGCTCGAAGCCTGCCTCGCCTTGGGCGGCGATTTGCGCAACGTGCTCGTCTTCCACTCGCTGTCCAAGCGGTCCAACGCCGCGGGGATGCGCTGCGGCTTCGTCGCCGGCGATCCCGATCTCATCGCCCCCTTTCAGCATCTCAGGAGCTATGGCGGTGCGCAGGTGCCGCTGCCGCTGCAGCTCGCCGCCACCGCGCTGTGGCAGGACGAGGCGCATGTCGAGTCCAATCGCGCGCTCTATCGCCGCAAATTCGACATCGCCGAGACGCGGCTTGCCGGCCGCTTCGGCTTCTACCGCCCGCCGGGTGGCTTTTTTCTCTGGCTCGATGTCGGCGATGGCGAGCAGGCGGCAAAGCGGCTGTGGCGCGAGGCGGCGGTCCGGGTCCTGCCGGGCGCCTATATCGCCGAGAGCCGGGAGCGCGACAATCCGGGCCGGCGCTATATCCGTCTCGCGCTGGTGCATGACGATATGACGGTCGCCGCCGGGCTCGATCGGCTGCGCCAGGTGCTGTGATGGGGCCATGCCAAAAGGACGAGGCGCCATGGTGACGATGACCGAGAGCGTCGAGCAGCGCCTGCCGCGCCGGCTGCTGTTCGAAGCGTTGGGGCTCGTTCTGCTGGTCGCGACGGTGCTGCTGGCGCTCGCGCTCATCAGCTACAACCATGCCGATCCGTCCTGGGACCACGCCGTCGATGCGCTGCCGAGCAACATTCTCGGCCGGCCCGGCGCGACGCTCGCCGACCTGCTGTTCCAAAGCTTCGGCCTTGCCGCGGCGCTGTTGCCGCTGATCCTGCTCTATTGGTCGGTGCGGCTCCTGCTCGGGCGCGGTCTCGACTGGCTGTCGCTTCGCCTCGCCTTGCTGTTGCCGATGCTGCTGCTCTTCGCGCTCGCCTTGGCGGTGGTGCCGGCGCCGCGGCTCTGGCCGGCGGTCGCCGGGCTTGGCGGCTTCACCGGCAAGCTGCTGCGCGCCGCCATCGTCGGCGTCGGGGTGCCGGGACCGCTCGCCGCGCTCGCCGCGGTGGCGGTGGCGGCGCTGCTGCTGCTGTTCGTCACCGGGCTCTCGATCGACGATTGGCGCAACGTCGTTCCGGCCCAGCGCGACCGCGCCGGCCGCACCAAGGCGCCGGAATCGCGGTCGCGCTGGCTCGCGCTGCTCGCCGGGATCGGCGGCGTCATCGCCCGGGTCGCGGCGCGCTCGGAGGCGCGCGTCGAGCGCGTCCGGCACGAGCCGAGCCTCGATGGCGAAAGCGAGAGCGAGGCCGAGGACGAAGCCGAGAGCGCGGAGGAAGAAGAACGGCCCAAGGTGGAGAAGATCGCGCGGCGCCGGGCGTCGGTCGATCTGCCGCAACGCTCCGCCAAGCGCGAAGCGGCGCGCCAGGCGACGCTCGATCTCGGCCCTGCCGACCGGCATTTGCTGCCGCCGCTCGATCTTCTCGCCGCGCCGCCGCCGGCACGCACGACGGAGATCAACGAGGAGGCGCTGCAGCAGAATGCGCGGATGCTCGAATCCGTGCTCGAGGATTTCGGCGTGCGCGGCCAGATCGTCAAAGTGCGCCCGGGCCCCGTGGTAACGCTCTATGAGCTCGAGCCGGCACCGGGCATCAAAGCCTCGCGCATCATCGGCCTTGCCGACGACATCGCGCGCTCGATGAGCGCCATCTCGGCGCGCGTCGCCGTCGTCCCCGGCCGCAACGTCATCGGCATCGAGCTGCCCAACGCCAAGGCCGAGATGGTGCACCTGCGCGAGCTCCTCGCTTCCGAGCCTTATGAGCGCACCGCGGCGCGGCTCACCCTGGTGCTCGGCAAGGATATCGGCGGCGCGCCGGTGATCGCCGATCTCGCGCGCATGCCGCATCTGCTGATCGCCGGCACCACCGGCTCCGGCAAGTCGGTCGGCATCAACACCATGATTCTCTCGATCCTCTATCGGCTGCCGCCAGAGCAATGCCGCTTCATCATGATCGACCCCAAGATGCTGGAGCTGTCGGTCTATGACGGCATCCCGCATCTGCTTTGCCCCGTGGTGACCGATCCGCGCAAGGCCGTGGTCGCGCTCAAATGGACGGTGCGCGAGATGGAGAATCGCTACCGCGCCATGTCGAAGCTCGGCGTGCGCAACATCGAGGGCTACAACCAGCGCCTCGCCGAAGCGGCGGCGCGCGGCGAAGCGCTGATGCGAAAGGTGCAGACCGGCTTCGATGCCGAGACCGGCCAACCCATCTTCGAGGATCAGCCGCTCGACACCACGCCGCTGCCGCTCATCATCGTCGTCGTCGACGAGATGGCCGATCTCATGCTGGTGGCGGGCAAGGACATCGAGGCGGCGATCCAGCGCCTGGCGCAGATGGCGCGCGCCGCCGGCATCCACATCGTGATGGCGACGCAACGCCCGTCGGTCGACGTCATCACCGGCACGATCAAGGCGAACTTCCCGACGCGCGTCAGCTTCCAGGTGACCTCGAAGATCGACAGCCGCACCATCCTCGGCGAAAGCGGCGCCGAGCAGCTGCTGGGCCGCGGCGACATGCTCTACATGGCGGGCGGCGGCCGCATCACCCGCGTCCACGGCCCCTTCGTCTCCGACCAGGAGGTCGAGCAGGTGGTGCGCTTCCTCAAGGAGAACGGCCGGCCGCCGGTCTATATCGACGACATCACCGTGGATGACGAGGCGGAGGAGGGCGGCGAGGGCTTCGGCGGCGAGGGCGAGGGCGGCGGCTCCGGCGACCAGCTCTACGATCAGGCGGTGGCGCTCGTCTGCCGCGAGCGCAAGGCTTCGACGAGCTTCGTCCAGCGCCATCTCCAGATCGGCTACAACCGCGCCGCGCGCATCATCGAGCGCATGGAGGCGGAAGGCGTGGTCAGCGCCGCCAATCACGTCGGCAAGCGCGAAGTGCTGGCGCGCAACATCGAGGAGCGGTAGAGCGTTGCGCCTATAAAGACCCGTCTCGGCGGCTCTTCCCGTCGGCCGAGCCGCTGCCTATATCGTAGCCTGCCCATGACCCAGCTCTCCCGCCGCAGCCTTCTTGCTTCGCTCGCCGCCGCGACCGCCTTCGCGGCAGTGCCGGCGCGCGCCGCGCAAGCGCCCGCAGCACGGCTCTCATCGCAAGATCAGGGCGACGTGCTGCAAGTGCAGCGCTACCTCAACGACATCCGCACGCTGCAATCGCGCTTCCAGCAATTCGCCCAGAACGGCAGCGTCTCGTCGGGTACGATCTATCTGCAGCGTCCGGGCAAGATGCGCATCGTCTACGATGCGCCGACACCGGTGCTCATCGTTTCCGACGGCAGCGACGTCTTCTACTGGGACAAACAGCTGCAGCAGCTGCAGCAGATCGGCGTCGAGGATACGCCGGCCTGGTTCCTGTTGCGCCCGCAGATCAGCCTCACCGGCGACGTCACCGTCACCGGCTTCCGGCGCGAGCCCGGCGTGCTGCGCATCGCCATGGCCGAGACCGCCCACCCCGATCGCGGCAACCTCACCGTGGTGATGAGCGAGCGCCCGCTCGAATTGCGCCAATGGACGGTGATCGATCCGCAGCAGAAGCAGGTGACGGTGATGCTCGAGGATCCGCATTACGGCGTGACGCTCAGCCCCGACCTTTTCGTCTGGATCCGTCAGACGCCGGGCGCCGTGCAGTAAGGCGCCGCCGCCGGCGCGGGGGAATTCCCGCGCTCCGGCAGCGTTCTATGATGTCGCTCAGCCGTTGCCGAAGGAGGCCGGTCATGCGTCGTTCCCTGTCCCTAGGTTTGCTCCTGGTCGCCTTGAGCGCGCTGCCCGCCGCCGCGGGAAACCACGGCGGGGCGCATGTCTTCTTCGGTTTCCACCACGGGCATTTTGCCAAGCATTTCATGACCTTCCACACCCGCTCGCGGTTTTTCGGGCCGTGGGGATCGGGCTGGGGCTGGGGAGGGGGAGATTGGGCGGATTGGGACGGCGGGGCGGCCGGCGGCGGCCCAGGGACGGTGATCCTCCTCGCCGGCGGACCACCCGCTGCATACGCGCCGCCAGCGCCGGCGGCGGCCCCGGCAGAGGCGACGGTCGAGACCGAGGCAGGCGTGACGGTCGTCCGCGGGCCCGGCACGCATCACAACACGCGCTGACGCCGAGCCTTCAGGCGGCTGGACGGAACGGCGCCGCCAGGAGCCGCACCAGAGCCTCTTCCTCGCGCGCCTCGACGCCGATCGCCATGTCGAGGCTCCGCGCATGGCGCGACCGGCTATGGAAAAGCCGATAGAGCAGCAGGAACCAGAGGGCGACCGCGGCACCCTTCCAGGCCAAAAGCGCATCAACCCCGGCTTGCATCACCTGAAATATCGGGTCAAGGTGCCGTCATGCCAAGGACGTGCCTTGATCTGTTGCCCACGGTGGGCTTGCCGTGCTGCACGCGGCTCCAGGGCGACCATCAGACGCATTGGGTGAGCGAGAAATACATCACCGCCGTGAGCGACGCCGCCGGGGCGCTGCCGTTGCTGGTCCCGGCGCTGGCCCAGCGTCTCGGCGCCGAAGACGTGCTGCGCCGCCTCGACGGTCTGCTGCTCACCGGCAGCCGCTCCAATGTCGAGCCGCATCACTATGACGGGGAGCCCAGCGCCGAGGGGACCCTGCATGATCCGCAGCGCGACGGGCTTACCCTGCCGCTGATCCGGGACGCCGTGGCCGCCGGCATGCCGGTGCTCGCCATCTGCCGCGGCATCCAGGAGCTCAACGTCGCGCTCGGCGGCACGTTGCATCAGCGCGTCCACGAGGTCGCCGGGCGGCTCGACCACCGCGCCCCGCAGGGCGAGCTGCAGGTGCGCTATGCCCATAGCGCGCATGCTGTGCAACTCGTGCCCGGCGGCGCGCTGATGCGGCTCGCCGGCGCGCCGGAACTCACGGTCAATTCGCTGCATTCTCAGGGCATCGACCGACTTGCGCCAGGCCTTGCGGTCGAGGCGACGGCGCCGGACGGCCAGATCGAGGCGGTGCGCCATGTCGAGGCGCCCTTCGTCATCGGCATCCAATGGCATCCGGAATATCGCGTCATGGAGAATGATTTCGGCCGCGCGCTCTTCGCCGCCTTCGGCGCGGCCTGCCGCGCCTTCGTGCGGCAGCGGCGGGCGTGACCCGTTCAGTCGCTGCGGGCGACGCGGTCGAGGAGACGCAGCAGCTGCCGCTGATCCTCCGCGCTGAGCTCCCGGCTGATGTGGCGCTCATGCGCGCGCACCATCTCCTCGAGCCGCTTCAGCAAGCTCGCGCCTTCTGCGGAGAGCTGCAGCGCATGCGAGCGGCGGTCGTTGGGCGCAGGCATGCGCAGCACGAGGCCGCGATCCTCGAGCCGGTCGATCACCGCAACCACCGTCGAGCGATCGATGCCGAGGGCGTTGCCGAGCTGGGTCTGGCTGAGGCCGGGATTGCCGGCGATCACCGTGAGCACGCCGAATTGGCCGGGCGTGATGTCGGCCGCGCCCATGGTCTCGGCGAAATGCTGAAAGACCGCCACCTGGGCGCGGCGCAAATGGTAGCCGAGCAGGCTCGTCAGCATGCCGAGCTCGATGCCGTTGCCGCCCGGTCGTTGCGGGTTCCTGGTGTCCATAGCCTCGTCGTCGCGGCGCCTTGCGGGCGGCAGAGAATGCAGTAAACCGCCCGACCAGCACAAGCCGCAGCGACGATATGGCCACTGCCAGTTTTTTGGGCGAGGACAAGACCTTGCTGGTGACGGCGCACGCCGGTGCGCGGTTAACGACTCTGGGGGGAACGGGTCATATGATGATCTTCGAGGCGCCCCTGACCTGCCGGGGGCTGGTGCTCACGTGATCGCGGGCCGCGCCTGACGGCGCTTTCGCGAGGGCTCCAGTCTGGTGTATCTTCTATGACAGGTAGTGGCAGCCGGAGCCGTGCGACCTTTCACGGGGAAGAGTGATGAAGATTGCCGATCAGCAACTGGCCAGTCCGGCGCGTCCGCAGCGGCAGAAGCGGCGCAGCGAACACGACCTTTATGCGGGTGAACGGCTGCGCCTTGCTCGCCAGCTCGCCGGCATCAGTCAGCAGCAGCTCGGCCATGCCCTCGGCGTCAGCTTCCAAGCTGTGCAGAAATATGAGACCGGCGAGAACCGTCTCTCGGCCGGCCGGCTGGTCAAGGCAGCGGCATTCCTCGGTGTCGATCTCGCCTTCTTCGCCAAGGATCATATGCCGCCGACCGAAGAAACGGATGCCTCGCCCCGCTTCACGGCCGAGGAGGTGGGATTGGTCCGCGCCTATCGTGCCCTGCGCTCCGAGGCGTTGCGCACGGAGCTGCGCCGTCTGCTGGCGGCGCTCGTCGCCGAGGTCCCGCCGGGAGCCGAGACGGGAGCGCCGTGATCGAGCCGCGGCGGCGCCGGGCGAGGTCCAAAGGATGGCCATGGCCGTCAGCATCCTGATCGATGAGGAGGGTCGCTCCTGGGTCGCCAACGACCCTGCCCTGGCGCGCCGACTGGGATATCGCGATGCCCGGGTCGATATTGCGCAGTTCGCCGTCAACGAGCGGGGCTTCATCCATATCCGCTCGATCGAGGACGGCGTGCGCGTCACGGTGCAGCCGGGCGCATTCTCGCGCGTGGCGCTCGCCGGCGCGCTCCAGGTGCTCAACGACATCACCCCGCCGCGCGTCCTGCTGGTCAGCCGCATCGGCGCCGAGACCCAGGCCGAGCTCTTCACCAGCGTCTTCGGCTTCATCGAGCGTGCCGAGCAGCTCGCAGCGGGCCCGCCGATCGAGATCAAAGTGCCGCACTATGCGGTACGCCGCCACCTGCGCAACCTGGCGACGCCGCCTTTCGCCATGGTCCGGCCGATCATCGATCTCTGGAAGGATCGGCGCGGCGAATTCGATGCCGAGGTGCTTCAGGCGATCGAGGCGCAGAGCTTGATGCATCGCATGATCCTCGTGCGCAAAGCGGC
>DATIYL010000223.1:0-2355 GCA_035517635.1 Allostellaceae bacterium
TCTCGGGCTCGCGCCGCCTGATGGAGTTCACCGAGGCGCCGCTCGACGGCACCGGCGAGCTCGTCGGCTATGCGCGCGACTATACCGACCTCGAGAACATCCAGTCCGAGCTCGCCCGCCACATCGCGGCGCATGCCGACGTGCTGGAGAACGTCGCCGTCGCCATCGCCATCTACGGCCCCGATACGCGGCTCACCTTCCACAACACCGCTTTCGCCAATCTGTGGCGGCTCGAGGAGGATTGGCTCTCCACCGAGCCGACGCTCGACGAGGTGCTGGAGCGGCTGCGCGAGCGCCGGCGCATTCCCGAGCATGCCGATTTCCGCGCCTTCAAGCGCCAGCAGCTCGGCATGTTCACCTCGCTGATCGAGCCGCAGGAGGAGCTGCTGCATCTGCCCGACGAGCGCACCTTGCGTCTCGTCGTCTCGCCCCATCCCTTCGGCGGGCTCACCTTCGTCTATGAGGAGGTGACCGACAAGCTGGCGCTCGAGCGCTCCTACAACACCATGATCGAGGTGCAGCGCGAGACGCTCGACAATCTCTACGAAGCCGTGGCGGTGTTCGGCAGCGACGGTCGGCTCAAGCTCTCCAACCCGGCCTATGCCCAGATGTGGCAGCTCGATCCCGCCGATCTGCAGGGCGAGCCGCATGTCGCCGAGATCATCGAGAAGCAGCGCGCCTTCTATGATGATGGCGGCGATTGGCCGGCGATGAAGCGGCGCATCATCGCGCGCCTCACCACGCATATGGCCGAGAGCACACGCCTCGCGCGGCGCGACGGCTCGATCCTGCAGGCGGTGACCGTGCCGCTGCCCGACGGCAACGTGCTGCTGAGCTATCTCGATGTGACGGATTCGACGCGGGTCGAGCACGCGCTGCGCGAGCGCAACGAAGCGCTGGAGACCGCGGGCCGGCTCAAGAGCGAATTCATCGCCAACGTCTCTTACGAGCTGCGCACGCCGTTGAACGCCATCATCGGCTTCGCCGAGATCCTCACCAACCAGTATTTCGGCGAGCTGACGCCGCGCCAGCTCGATTACAGCCGCGGCATTCTCGACAGTTCGCACCGCCTCTTGTCGCTGATCAACGACATCCTCGATCTCGCCACGATCGAGGCCGGCTACATGACGCTCGAGACGCAGGAGGTGGATATCCATGCCCTGATGTCGAGCGTGCTGTCGCTGTCGCGTGAGCGCGCGCGCAAGCAGAGCCTGAAGCTCGAATTCGACTGCCCGACCGATATCGGCAACCTCGTCGCCGATGAGCGGCGGTTGAAGCAGGCGCTGTTCAACCTCATCTCCAACGCGCTGAAGTTCACCCCGTCCGGCGGCACGGTGACGCTCGCCGCGCGCCGCACCGCCGACCGCGTCGCGCTCATCGTCGCCGATACCGGCGTCGGCGTGCCGCGCGAGGACCAGGCGCGCATCTTCGAGAAGTTCGAGCGCGGCAGTCCCAATGCGCGCCAATCCGGTCCCGGCCTCGGTCTGTCGCTGGTGAAGAGCTTTATCGAGCTGCATGGCGGCACGGTGGAGATGGATTCCCGCCCCGGCAGCGGCACGACCGTCACTTGCTACCTGAACCTCGCCCCGGCCTCCGCCGCCCCCGTCCCGGCCGAGCCCGCGATCCAGCGCTCGGCCGGGGATTAGTCTAGGGCCTCACTCACCCCTGCGCCGTGGCGCCTGGCGCTTGATCGAAGAAGCCGGTGATTGCCGAGAGGCGGCCTTCGCTCACGATGCCCATATCGGTGCCTTTGACGATCGCCGGCCCGCTTTCAGGGCCGAGCTCCCAGCCGAAGCGGACTCGGTCGTGATGCGAATCGACGTCGCTGGTGCGGCGGAAGCGATGGCCGGGAAAGCGCTCCTGCACGCCGCGCACCATGGCGTCGATACTGCTGCGGCCTTCGCCTTCCATCACCGGATCGAGGTAGCGCGCGCCCTCGGTCCAGACGCGGGCGATCAGCTCGCGCCGCCGCGCATCATTGGTCTCGTTCCACATGGCGATATAAGCGTCGATGAGATCGGTGAGATGGCTCATGGTATCGCTCCTCTTGCTGCGGCACGCCGCGCGGCGCTGTCGCCGCTTGCGCTGCCGGGAGCGATCATCGCTGCGGCGCACGCCGCGGGTCCATTACCTCAGGGGTAAGCAGAAATCGTTTTACTGCGACAGCGTTCGCCGGAGTTTTCCGGTGTTGCGCAGCTTCAAAACGCGCCGATGAGATTGTTGACGACGATGACCGCGTAGAGCGCGGATGCCAGCCCCATCGCGATGTGCTCCCGCCGGCTGCGCAGGGCACCGGCCCGTATGCCGAGAGCGATGGGCACGAGGATGGCGAGCTTCGGCAGCCACCAGAACGCC
>DATIYL010000224.1:0-29817 GCA_035517635.1 Allostellaceae bacterium
TCGTCTTCGTCGGCCTCACCGCCTGGGACACCCAGATGATCAAGCAGATGTATGTCGAGGGCGATGGCGAGATGGTCGCCGGCAAGAAGGCGATCATGGGCGCCCTCAAGCTCTATCTCGACTTCATCAACCTGTTCGTGCTGCTGATGCAGCTGCTCGGCAATCGCCGCGACTGAGCGCGGTTCCGACTGCAGTCTTTGCCGCCCGCGCCTCGCGCGGGCGGTTTTTCTTTTGCCGATGCGTCAGAGATACCCGAAGCAGCGCACGAAAGCGCCGACGCCCCACCTCACCCTCCCGCTGCGCGGGTCCCTCCCTCTCCGCCCCTGAGGGGCGGAGAGGGTTGGGGTGAGGTGGGGCGTTACGGCTGAGTCAGTCGGTACTAGCGCAGGGCCGCGTCGAGCTTTGCCGCGAGCTCGCGCAGCTTGAAGGGCTTTCTCAGCACGGTGATGCCGTCGATCTCGCCGTCGAAGGGGGCGGTCTGGGCATAGCCGGTCATGAACATCGCCTTGAGCCGCGGCCGGCCGCGCCGCGCCCGGCGCACCAGCTCCGCGCCGTTCATCTCCGGCATGGCAAAATCGACGAGCAGGAGATCGGGCGGCGCCGCGTCGATGATGTCGAGCGCGCGGCGCGCATCGGGCGCATCGACCGCCGCGTAGCCGAAGCTCGCGAGGCAGGAGACGACGAGCTCGCGCACCTCGGGATCATCGTCCACCACGAGGATGCGCGCCGAGCCCGGCGCCACCGGCTCGGCCGAGGCGGCGGGGGCCTCTTCGGCCGCCGCGAGCGCGACATCGGCGCGCGGCAGAAAGACCCGCACCATCGTTCCGGTGCCGGGCTGGCTCTCGATCTCGACGCCGCCGCCGAGTTGCCGGGCGATACCATAGACCTGGCTGAGGCCGAGGCCGCTGCCCATGCCCACTTCCTTGGTGGTGAAGAAGGGCTCGAAGGCGCGCTCGCGCACTTCTTCGCACATGCCGGTGCCGCTATCCGCCACCGTCAGCAGCACATAGTCGCCGGGCGCGAGCTCGCCCGGGCGGCGCTCTTTGGTCCCGACGCTGAGCTGTCCCGAGGCGATGGTGAGCGTGCCGCCCTCCGGCATGGCGTCGCGCGCATTGATGGCGAGATTGAGCAGCATCAGCTCGGTCTGATTGACGTCGAGCATGGCCGGCCACAGGCCGGGGCCCAGCGCCGTCTCGATGCGGATGGTCGCGCCGATGGTGGAGACCAGCATGTCGCGCATGCCGAGCACGAGCTGATTGAGATCGGCCGGCTTGGGCTCGAGCCGCTGGCGGCGGGCGAAGGCGAGGAGCTGCTGGGTGAGCTTGGCGCCGCGATCGGCGGCGCGCATCGCCGCATCGATCAGCGCGATATGCTGCGGCCCCGAGAGGCGCTGCGCCAGCAGCTCGAGATTGCCGAGCACGGCGGTGAGCAGATTGTTGAAGTCATGCGCGACGCCGCCGGTGAGCTGGCCGATCGCTTCCATCTTCTGGCCCTGGCGCTGCGCCTCCTCGACCCGCTTGCGCTCGGTGAGGTCGTGCGTGCTGATCACCACCTTGGTGATGATGCCGTCGGCGTTGCGGATGGGCACCGCGGTTCCCTGCAGCACGCGCGTGCCGGTGCGATAGGGAAAGCTTTCCTCGTAGCTGACGGGCGCCGCGGTCTCGACGGCGCGGCGGTAGTGTCCGACGAGCCGATCGGCGAGCTCGCGCGGGAAGAGATCGTAGGAGGTAAGGCCGACATACTCGGCCGCCGGCGTGCCGGTGAGGCGCTCATGCGTCGGGTTGACCGCCTCGTAGACGAAGCGGCCCTCCGGCGTGATGTTGAGCAGGATGATGCCGGCGCTGGTGTGCTGAAAGACCGCGGCGTAGCGCGCCTCGCTGGCACGTTCCGCCGCCTGGGCGCGGGCACGCTCCTCGACCTCGCTCTCGAGCTGGCGCGTGCGCAGCCGCATCGATTTCTCGAGCCCGACATTGACCCGGCGCAGCTCTTCTTCGCGCCGCTTGCGCTCGGTGACGTCGAACAATACGCCGATGACGCGCAGGGGGCGGCCGGCCTCGTCTTCGACCACCTGGCCGCGCGCCGACAGCCAATGCACGCTGCCATCAGTCCAGCGGGCGCGGTATTCGCAAGCATATTCGCCGCTGAGCAGCGCTTCGCGCAGCGCGCGCTGGCGAATCCCGCGATCGGAGGGGTGCACCAGCGAGAGCAGCCAGGGATAGGTGAAATCGGCCTCCGCATCGAGACCGTAATGCGCCTTGCAGCGGGCGCATGATTCGAGCACGCCGGTGACGAGATCGAGCTGCCACGACCCGATCTTGCCCGCCTCGAGCGCGAGCTTGAGGCGACGCTCGCTGTCGTTGAGCAGCGCCGCTTTTCCGGCGCCCGACGCATCGGCCGGAGCACGGCTCAGGGCAGCAACAGGTTGGAGGGCGGCGGAATAGGCAGCCGCAGAAAGACCCCGGTCGACCGACACGCCGACACCCTTGCTGTTCTATGAATGTCGCATGTTAGCGGGCGCGCGCCGCGCTGGCGATGACAATTTGATGTCGATGGCGCAAAAATGGGGCAGGCTCGCGCAAGAGCCGAGCATCATGCCGCGTCGTCAACCTCAGGACTTACCGTAAACAGGTATGACGGCGCCACGCGTCACGCTATTCGCGGGTGAGGCGAGATAGAGAATCGTTGCCGCGATCTCTTCCGGTTTCGGCCAGAGCGCATGATCGGCCTTGGGCATGGCGTTGCGGTTGGCCGGCGTGTCGATGATCGAGGGCGCCACGGCATTGACGAGGATGCCGTCGCCGGCAACTTCCTGCGCCAACGCTTCCGTCAGCGCCGCCACCGCCGCTTTGCTCGCGGCATAGGCCGCCATGCCCGCGCCGAGGCGCGGCTCGAGCGCCGGGCGCGCGGCAACATTGACGATGCGCCCGCCGCCCTTGCCGCGCATCCGCATCGCCGCCGCGCGGCAGCAGAGATAGGCGCTCACGAGATTCATCTCGAGCTGCGCCATCAGCACCGCTCTACCGGACTCGGCGATGCCGCCCATGACGAAGCCGCCGGCGAGATGGATCGACGCCCAGAGCGGATCGATGCCGTCGTAGAGCGTGGCGACCCCCGTTTCGTCGGCAAGATCGCGCGCCGCCACCAGCTTCACGCGCTCATGATCACGCAAGCGGTACGCGGCCGCTTCCGCCGCGACGATGAACGGGACATGGCAGATGGCGCCGCGCTCGACGAGCGCCGCGACGACGGCGCTGCCGAGTGCGCCGGTGCCGCCGGTGACGACGACGTGGCGATTGCTGAACTCCATGGACTTCCTCCTCGTGACCCGGAACCTCGCCCAAGCGCGCCCGTTAAGCCTAAGCCTGCCGCCGCAGGCGCCGCCTGGCTCCGGGAGAACCGATCATGGCCGATATCGCCGCGCCCGCCCAGTGGCGCAACATCAACGATCGTGAGCGCCTCGCTTCGGGCATCGGCGGCGCCTTGTTGCTGGGCTATGGCCTGGCGCGGCGGCCTTCAGCCTGGAGCGCGCTTTTGACCGCGGGCGGCGTGCTCTTGCTCGAGCGCAGCCTCAGCGGCCATTGTTCGCTCTATCGCGCGCTCGGCATCGACACCAGCGGCGACCGCGCGCGCCGGCGCGACCCGGCTCATCCATCGATCCTCGATGCGATCGAGCGCGCGTCCGATCACAGCTTCCCCGCCAGCGATCCGCCCTCCTGGGGTCCGAGCATCGCCGGCAGCCCCGCCGCCGCGCATTAGGACGGAGCGCAGCCTCCCTTCCCCGATCGCGCTGCGGCGCGCTATCACAGTCCCGACAAGGGAGGGCGATGATGAGCCGCGATGCCGCGATCGCAGCCGCCGAGCGCTATTTCGACGCGGGCGGCTTCGCCCGCGATCTGGCGCGCCGCGTGGCGATACCGAGCGAGAGTCAGAGCGCTGCCGGCCAGGGCGCGCTGCGCGCCTATCTCGAGGACGAGATGCGGCCGACGCTCGAGGCGCTGGGCTTTGCCTGCCGGCTGTTGCCCAATCCGGTCGCGGCCGGCCCATTCCTCATCGCCGAGCGCGCCGAGGCGGCAAGCGCCCCGACCGTTCTGGGATATGCGCATGGCGACGTCATTCGCGGCCTCGAGGCGCAGTGGCGGGAGGGGCTATCGCCCTGGCGCCTGACCGAGCGCGGCGAGCGTCTCTATGGCCGCGGCACCGCCGACAACAAGGGCCAGCACACCGTCAATCTCGGCGCCCTCGCCGCGGTGCTGGCGACGCGCGGCCGGCTTGGCTTCAACGCCAAGCTCTTGATCGAGACCGGTGAAGAGATCGGCTCGCCGGGGCTGCGCGAGATCTGCGCCGCCGAGCGGACGCAACTCGCCGCCGATCTTTTCCTGGCGTCGGATGGGCCGCGCGTGGCGCCGGAGCGGCCGACGCTGTTCCTCGGCGCGCGCGGCATCGTCGACTTCACGCTCGAGGTCGCGCTGCGCGAGGGCGCGCATCATTCCGGGAATTGGGGCGGGCTTCTCGCCAATCCCGGCATCGTCCTCGCCCATGCCATCGCCAGCATCGTTTCGGCGCACGGCGCGATCCGCGTCCGCGAATGGGTCCCGCAGAGCCTGCCCAATTCGGTGCGCGCCGCGCTCGCCGACATCGCCGTCGAAGGCGGGCCGGGCGCGCCCGCGATCGACCGCGACTGGGGCGAGCCGGGACTCTCGCCCGCAGAGAAAGTGTTCGGCTGGTCGAGCTTCGAGGTGCTGGCGTTCACGACGGGCAATCCGGAGGCGCCAGTGAACGCGATTCCGCCGCGCGCCCGCGCCCATTGCCAGATCCGCTATGTCGTCGGCACCGACCCCACGCGTTTTCTCGAGGCGCTGCGCCGCCATCTCGACGCGGCCGGCTTCGGCATGGTCCGCATCGCGCCGGCCGGGAGCGGCAATTTCGCTGCGACGCGTCTCGATCCCGACCATCCCTGGGTCGCCTGGGCGGCGGCATCGATCAAGCGCACCACCGGCGCGCGGCCGGCGATTCTGCCCAATCTCGGCGGATCGCTGCCCAACGACATATTCGCGGAGCTGCTCGGATTGCCGACGGTGTGGGTGCCGCATTCCTATGCCGGCTGCGCCCAGCACGCGCCCGACGAGCACCTGCTCAAGCCCGTGGCGCGCCAGGGTCTGGCGATGATGGCCGGGCTTTATTGGGATCTGGGCGAGGGAAGCACGCCTGCGGGGTAATTAAGAAAGCGGCTCAGAAATCGGTGCAGCGGCCGTTCCGCTCCCAGTCGCCGTAGCGCGTCGGCTCCGGTCCGCTGGGACCGCCGATCTCGCGCGGCGGCGGCGTGCCCGTACCGGGCTTTTGCTCCGGCACCGCCGGTTTCCCGGCTTCGGGCTTGGGATCGGACGCGGCCATGCCACAGATATGCTCCTTATCGCACGGCTTGCCAAGCCTTGACGATCGTTCGGAAGAGCGCCAGCTATGCCCCAGGCAGTTCGACGTTTTTTGAGCATGAACAATCTTCTTCGCACCGGCTTTCTGATCGCGGCGCTGACGGCGCTGTTCATGGGCGCGGGCTGGTTGATCGGCGGCGCCGAGGGCATGGTGATCGCGCTCCTGATCGGCGCCGCGACCAATCTCTTCGCCTATTGGAACGCCGATCGCGTCGTGCTCGCCGCCTATGGTGCGCGGCCGCTCGCGCGCGCCGAGGCGCCGAAGCTTTTCGACGACGTCGCCGCGCTGGCGCAGCGCGCCGGCATTCCGATGCCGCGGCTCTACCTCATCGACAGCGCGCAACCCAACGCCTTTGCCACCGGCCGCAATCCCGCGCATGCGGCGGTGGCGGTGACGCGCGGGCTGCTCGGCGCGCTCGACGAGGCGGAGGTCGCCGCCGTCATCGGCCATGAGCTCTCGCATGTCGTGCATCGCGACACGCTCACCATGACGATCGCCGCGACCATCGCCGGCGCCATCGGCATGCTGGCGAACTTCGCCTTTTTCCTCGGACCGCGCGACGACGAGCGCGACGCGCCGCTCGGCATGTTCGGCGCGCTGCTGGTGGCGATCCTTGCGCCGGTCGCGGCGCTGCTGGTGCAGATGGCGATCTCGCGCACGCGCGAATACGAGGCCGACCGGCGCGGCGCCGAGATCAGCGGCGATCCGCAGTCGCTCGCCTCGGCCCTGCGCAAGATCGAAATGCTGGCGCGGCGAACGATGGTTCCCGACGCCGAACGCAACCCGGCGACGGCGCATCTCTTCATCGTCAATCCGCTGCACGGCGCGAGCCTCGCCAGCCTCTTCGCCACGCATCCTGCAACCGAGGAGCGCGTGCGCCGGCTCGAAGCGATGGCGGCGGCCCGCGGGTTGGGCGGCGGCGGCCCCTGGGGCACGGCGCCGCGTGGTCCCTGGGGCGCACGGCGCACCGCCTAAGGGCACGGCGCCGGAACGATCGTCGTGTCTCGACGTTTGCCGAGACCCGGGAACCTTGGGGCATTATCCTTGGCAGTACATTCGGCACCGACTCAGACCGCTCCCGCCACGGCACGCAGTGTTGCCATCGACTTGATCGGCGCCGTGCTACGCCGAAAGCGGCCTCTCGACGACGCGATCGACGACAATTCGGAGATCGGCGGCCTGCCGGCGCGCGACCGCGCCTTTGCCCGCCTCCTCGTCGCCACCGTGCTGCGCCGCCTCGGCCAGATCGACGCGCTCATCGCGCATTGCCTCAACACGCCCTTGCCGCCGCGCGCCGCCATGGTGCACGACATGCTGCGGCTCGGCATCGCGCAGCTCCTCTTCCTGCGCACCCCGCCGCATGCCGCCGTCGCCACCACGGTCGATCTCGCCGATCTGCGCGGCTTCCTCTCGCATAAGGGGCTGGTCAACGCGGTGCTGCGCCGCTTGAGCCAGGAAGGACAAGGCCTGGTGGCGCAGCAGGATGCGGCGCGGCTCGATACGCCGGACTGGCTCTGGCACGCCTGGAGCCAGACCTATGGCGAGGCCGGGGCGCGCGGCATCGCGCTGGCGCATCTCAAGGAAGCGCCGCTCGACATCACCGTGCGCACCGATGTCGAGACCTGGCGTGCGAAGCTCGAGGCGACGCTGCTGCCGACCGGGACCCTGCGGCGCACCGGCGGCGGCGCGATCATGAGCCTGCCCGGCTACAGCGAAGGCGCGTGGTGGGTGCAGGATGCGGCGGCGGCGATTCCGGCGACGCTCTTCGGTACGATCGCCGGGCAGCGCGTCGTCGATCTCTGCGCCGCCCCCGGCGGCAAGACGGCGCAGCTCGCCGCCATGGGCGCGCGCGTCACCGCGATCGATCGCTCGCCGCGCCGGCTCGACCGCCTCAACGCCAATCTCGCGCGGCTCTCGCTGCCGGTCGAGAGCCTCGTCGCCGATGCCGCGACCTGGCGCCCGCCGGAGCCGGCACGCTATGTGCTGCTGGATGCGCCCTGCACCGCCACCGGCGCCATCCGCCGCCATCCCGACGTGCCGCATCTGAAGTCGCCGGACGACGTCACCCGACTCGCCGCGGTGCAGGAGCGGCTGATCAACGCCGCCATCGACATGCTGGCGCCGGGCGGCATGCTGGTGTACTGCACCTGCTCGCTCGAGCCGCAGGAAGGCGTGCAGCAGGTGCAGCGCCTGCTGTCGCGCGGCGCGCCGGTGCGGCGCAAGCCCGTCGCCGCGGCCGAGATCGGCGGCCTTGCCGAATGCCTGACGCCCGACGGCGATCTGCGCACGCTGCCGAGCCATCTCTCCGAGCTCGACGGCATCGACGGCTTCTACGCGGCGCGACTGGTGCGCAACGGCTGATCCGCCGCGCTTGCGGCCCCCGCGGTTCCCTGTTACCAAGCCGCATGCAGCAGGCGATTCGCATCGCGCCGTCGATCCTGTCGGCCGATTTCGCGCGGCTGGGCGACGAGGTGCGCGCCATCACCGCGGCGGGCGCCGATTACATCCATATCGACGTCATGGACGGGCATTTCGTCCCGAACCTCACCATTGGCCCCGCGGTGGTGAAGGCGTTGCGCCCCTATTCGCCGCTGCCGTTCGACGTCCATCTCATGATCGCGCCGGTCGACCCGTACATCGCCGAGTTCGCCGCCGCCGGCGCGGACATCATCACCTGTCACCCCGAGGCCGGCCCGCATCTCCACCGCAGCTTGCAGCTGGTGAAGTCGCTGGGCAAGAAAGCCGGCGTCGCACTCAATCCGGCGACGCCGCTCGCCGCGATCGAGCCGGTGCTGAACGAGGTCGATCTCGTGCTGGTGATGAGCGTCAATCCCGGCTTCGGCGGCCAGACCTTCATCGCCGCCGCGCTCGACAAGATCCGCGCGCTGCGCCGGCAGCTCGACCGGCTGTCCCGCGCGGTCGATCTCGAGGTTGATGGCGGCATCAACGCCGCGACCGCGGCCGAAGCCGTTGCCGCGGGGGCCGATGTGCTCGTCGCCGGCACCGCCAGCTTTACCGGCGGCGCCACAGCCTATGCCGCCAACATCGCGCGGCTGCGCGGCCGCTCAGGCGGCGACTGATGGCCTTGCCGCGGTCGGTGCTCTACGGCTCGGCCGTCTATCATGTGAGCCTCATGGGCCGGGCGCCGGCCGCGCTGTCGCTCGTGCCGGCCGAGCCCTGGCGCGGTAACGCCGCGGCTGGCGCGCGGCTTGCCGCGGATAGTTTCCGCTTCGCCGGCGAGAGCGCTTGCGGCGCGACGCCGCCCTGGACCGCGGCGCTCGGCGACCGCTTTCTCGCGGCGCTGCACGGCTTTTCCTGGCTCGACGACATCGCGGCGCTGGGCGAGCGAGCAGCCTGGGACAAGGTGCGGCTCTGGCTCGGCGACTGGCTCGCGCAGTGCGACGGCTGGGAGAAGCTGGTTTGGCGCGCCGATGTCGTCGGCCGCCGCCTCCTCGCCTGGACGACGCATTGGCAAGAGCTGGCCGGGCGCGGCGAGGACGCGCCGCTCGCCGCCGCTCTCCTCGCCAGCATGGCGCGCCAGGCGCGCCATTTGGGGCGCGTCGCCGGGCGCGAAGCGCCGGGCACGAAGCGGCTTGCCGCGATCGCCGGCTTGATCACCGCTGCCGCCGCGCTCGGCCATTCCGGCAAGCTCGAGCGCGGCCTGCGCCTTATCGCGCGCGAGGCCGAGGCGCAGATCCTGCCCGATGGCGGCCATGTCGAGCGCAGCCCGCGCGCGCAGCTCGACGCGCTCCGCTCGCTGATTGCGGCGCGTGCGGCACTGGCTGCGGCCGGCGTGGAGCTGCCGGCGGCGCTGCAAGCGGCGATCGATCGCGCCGCGCCGATGCTGCGCTTCTTCCGCCATGGCGACGGCGCGCTCGCCCTGTTCAACGGCGCCGATGAGGAAGCCGTCGAGGCGGTCGAGGAAGTGCTGGCGCGCGCCGAAGCCAAGGGCCGCGCGCCGCTCTCGGCACCGCATGCGGGATTCCAGCGGCTGCAGGCGGGGCGCAGCCTGGTGCTCGCCGATACCGGCGCACCGCCGCCCGCCGGCCTCGACGAGGACGCGCATGCCGGCACCTTGTCCTTCGAGATGAGCCATGGGCGCGAGCGGCTCATCGTCAATTGCGGCGGCTATCGCGGCTCGAGCGCCGAATGGCGCGCCGTCGCGCGCGCCACCGCGGCACATTCGACCCTGATTGTCGCCGACACCAACTCCGCCGAAATCCGCGGCGGTGACGGCTTCGGCCGGCGGCCGCGGCGCGTTCTGTGCGAACGCGCGCAGCAGGAAGGCGCGCATTGGCTGAAAGCGAGCCATGACGGCTATGAGCCGGTCTTCGGCCTCGTCCACCAGCGCCAGCTCTTCCTGGCCGCCGATGGCGAGGACCTTCGCGGCGAGGACCAGCTCGCCGGTCCCGCGGGGCAGGGCTTTGCCATCCGCTTCCACCTGCACCCCACCGTGCAGGCCTCGCTGGCGCAGGACGGCACCACGGTCCTGCTGCGCCTGCCCGGCGGCATCGGCTGGCGGCTCAGAGCGCAGGGCGCGGTGATGAGCCTCGCCGAGAGCATCTATCTCGGCGCCGGCGAGCTGCGGAAATCGCAGCAAGTGGTGCTCGACGGCCATGTCGGCTCCGCCGGCGCCAGCGTCAAATGGGCGCTCCGCCGCGAGGGGAAGAAGGAATAAGGGCTGTCGGCTTGTGAGTCGTCAGTTGTCAGTTGTCAGTTGTCAGTTAGCAACTAGCAACTAGCAACTAGCAACTAATAGCCCCTCCCCCCTTGAGGGGGAGGGTTGGGAGGGGGGTGAGGCAGGGCACGATGTCGCAGGAGAAGATTGCGATTTCTTGCCCCCATGTCGCGACCAGCCGTGCGGCTGACCCCCCTCCCCTCCCTCCCCCTCAAGGGGGGAGGGGGAAAGAATGCGATGGCGCCGCGCAGCGGCGCGGCGCCGGCTTGATCGGGGGCGGCGTGGGTTCTATCGTCGGCGCCCCGTTCCCCGCCGGGGCTGCCGATGTCCAATGCTCAACTTCGCCCGATCACGCGGGCGCTTCTCTCGGTTTCCGACAAGACCGGCCTCATCGCCTTCGCGCGCGCGCTATCGCTGCGCGGCGTCGAGCTGATTTCCACCGGCGGCACCGCCAAGGCGCTCGCCGAGGCCGGGATCGGCGTCCGCGACGTGGCGGCGGTCACTGGCTTTCCCGAGATGCTCGACGGCCGCGTCAAGACGCTGCATCCGGCGATCCATGGCGGGTTGCTCGCGCGGCGCGGCCATGCCGGGCACCGGGCCGCGCTCGAGCGCCACGGCATCGGGGCGATCGACCTGCTGGTCGTGAACCTCTACCCCTTTGCCGCGACGGTGGCGCGCGGCGCGGACTTCGATGAGTGCATCGAGAACATCGACATTGGCGGTCCGGCGCTGATCCGGGGCGCGGCGAAGAACCATGAGGATGTCGTCGTCATCACCGATCCCGTCGATTATGCGGCGGTGATCGAGGAGATCGAGCGCCACGACGGCGCCACCGGACTTGCGCTCCGCCGCCGGCTTGCCGGCCTCGCCTATGCCCGCACCGCCGCCTATGACGCGGCGATCGCGCAATGGTTCGCTGCCGGGCGCGGCGACACCTTTCCGCCGGTGCTGGCGCTGCAGGGCACGCTCAAGCAGGAGCTTCGTTATGGCGAGAACCCGCATCAGCAGGCGGCGTTCTATGTCACCGGCGAACGGCGTCCCGGCGTCGCTTCGGCCGAGCAGCTCCAAGGCAAGGAGCTGTCCTTCAACAATCTCAACGACACCGATGCGGCGTTCGAGCTCGTCGCCGAGTTCGAGGCGCCGGCGGTCGCCATCATCAAGCACGCCAATCCCTGCGGCGTGGCCGAGGGGGAGACGCTCGGCGAGGCGTTTCAGCGCGCGCTCGCCTGCGATCCCGTCAGTGCCTATGGCGGCATCATCGCCGTCAACCGCGCGCTCGACGGCGCCACCGCCGAGGCGATGGCAAAGCTCTTCGCCGAGGTGGTGATCGCGCCGGAGATCACGCCCGAGGCCACGGCCGCGCTGAAGCGCCGGACGCAGCTCCGCCTGCTGGTCGCGGGCGGGCTGCCCGACCCGGCGGCGCCGGGGATGACCTTGCGCTCGCTCGCCGGCGGCTATCTCCTGCAAACCCGCGACAATGGCCGTATCGCCGCGACGGCGCTGCGCAGCGTGACCAAGCGCGCGCCGACGAACGCCGAGCTCGCCGACCTTCTCTTCGCCTTCCGCGTCGCCAAGCATGTGAAGTCGAACGCCATCGTCTACGCCAAGGGCGGTGCCACGGTCGGCATCGGCGCCGGGCAGATGAGCCGCGTCGACAGCGCGCGCATCGCCGCCTGGAAAGCGGAAGAGGCGGGCAAGGCGGCGGGCCTCGCCGAGAGTCCGGCCAAGGGCTCGGTCGTCGCCTCCGACGCCTTCTTTCCCTTCGCCGACGGCCTCGAAGCGGCCATCGCTGCCGGCGCCACCGCCGTCATCCAGCCCGGCGGCTCCGTGCGCGACAACGAAGTCATCGCCGCCGCCGACAAAGCCGGCATCGCCATGGTGTTCACGGGGATGAGGCATTTTCGGCATTGAGAAGCTGTCAGCTGTCAGCCGTCAGCTCTCAGCCAATCGCCTCACGCACCTTGCTTGCTGACGGCTGATGGCTGAGAGCTGACGGCTCAAATACATCTTCCCCCATCCACCTCGAGCGCGACGCCGGTGATGAAGGCGCCTTCGTCGGAGGCGAGGTAGAGCGCGGCATTGGCGACGTCGCGCGGCGTGGAGAAGCGGCCCAAGGGGATCGAGGCGAGGAACTTGGCGCGCAGCTCCGGCGTGTCGCCGCCCATGAAGCTCGGCAGCAGCGGCGTGTCGCCGGCAACCGGGCAGAGCGCGTTGACGCGGATCTGCTCGGGCGCCAGTTCCTGCGCCATCGCCTTCGACAGCGTGATCACGGCGCCTTTCGAGCCGCAATACCAGACGAGGCCGCCGCGCGGCCGAAGGCCGGCGGTCGACGCGATGTTGATCATCGCGCCGCCGCCCTGTCGGCGCAGCACCGGCACGACATGGCGCGCGGCGAGGTAGATCGATTTGACGTTGACGGCGAAGACGCGGTCGAAGCTCGCCTCGTCGACGCCGAGCATCGGCCCGTTCTTGTGCGTGATGCCGGCATTGTTGACCAGAATGTCGATGCGGCCGAAACGCTCGAGCGTGCGCTTGACGAGGCCCGCCACGGCGCCGTCGCTGGCGACATCGGCGCGGACATAGAGCGCACTGCCCTGGCCGGCACTGCGCTCGATCTCGCCGGCGACGCGCTCGCCGCCGCGATCATCGATATCGTTAATGACGAGCTTTGCGCCCTCTTCGGCGAAGCGCTTGGCGATGCCCTCGCCGAAGCCCGAGCCCGCACCGGTGACGATCGCCACCTTGCCCTCTAGCCGCATGTTGTCCTCCCCGGGTGTTTGCCAGGGATGAGGTATCAGGAATCAGCGGGTCAGGCGAGGATGTCGACGAGGCGGCCGCGGCCGTTTGCGGGCGGCGGCGCCGGCGCGGGGCGCTCGGAAGAGGGTGCGTCCTCGCCCTCGCCGGGCCGCGCGGGCAGGTTGGGCTGGCGCTGTTGCAGGAGCGCCAAGTTGACCGGCGATAAAGCGAGCGGCGGGGTCGGCGGGGGCATGTTTGCGCGCAGGTTGCCAGAGCGGGGTGAAGGCCCGGTTAACGCTGGTAAATCCGGCCTCCTCCCTTCGGATACAGACTGTTACAAAACTTCACGTTTCCTTACTTCATTCGGACGACTCAACCGGCGATCCTGTCGCCGTGGAAATGGATAAACCCCGAAGCGACGAAACAGCACGCAGAACCGGCATAGCGCTACCCGAGGTCGATCCGCCGGGGAGCGCCGGGAGCATGGAGGAGCAGGTGGGGCATCTCGACAGGAACGGGAACTCGATCTTCCCGGGATCATCGAACGGCAACGGCAGCGCCGCCACGGCGGCCGCGTGCACGCTCGCCATCATCGATCACAGCCGGCTCAGGCGCGAATGCCTGCGGCTGGCGCTGCTGCAGCACAACCCGCAATGGCGGATCGCCGATGGGCCGACCGCCGTCGAGCTGCTGCGCGGTCTGGGAGCCAATGATACCGTCGACCTCGTCATCCTCGGCGCGGCGACGGCCGAGCATGTCGATCTCGCTCAGCTCGAGCTGGTGCGCGACGCCTTGCCGAGCGCCCCCGCGGTGATCATCGCCGAGAACGCCAATCCGCACCGCGCGCGGCAGATCCTCAACGCCGGCGCGCGCGGCTTCCTGCCCACGAGCCTCAGCCTCAAGGTGCTGATGGGCGCGCTCGAGCTGGTGCTTGCCGGCGGCGTCTATGTGCCGTCTTCGCTGCTCGAGAGCACGGCGCAGCCGCATGGCGTCTGGGAAGGCGAGGATCACCAGGCCGAGCCCTGGTCCGAGCTGACGCGGCGGCAGCGCGATGTGCTGGCGCTGATCTCGCAGGGCAAGTCGAACAAGCTGATCGCCGATGCGCTGTCGATGTCGGAGAGCACGGTGAAGGCGCATGTGAAGCAGATCATCAAGCGCCTGCACGTCTCGAACCGCACCCAGGCGGCTTTGCTGGCGACGGGTCACGGCCCCTTCGCACCGCCCGCCTTCAACGGCGCGCATGCCGGGAACGGAGCGCTGGCGCGCTAACGCTCATCGCGTGGCATTCGACGCCGCACACCCCCCGCGCGGCGTAGATAGGGACCCGGCGCAGCCCCCCAGCGGCCGGGTCCCGGCGTTTGTGGCAACAAAGTTCTCGGTCATCAGTTTTAGTTGTCAGTCCTGGCGCGGATATTGCCGGCCACTAACCATTTCGTCGCACTGATAATAACTGACTACTGACAACTGATAGCTGATAACTTCCTTCCAAGTTGCGCATATGGTCCACAGGCCTCATACCTTTGCATGAGAGAGAACAGAGAAAGTACGGCCAAGACGCCTGGTTTTGGCAGGAGGCAGTGATGCGGGCGCCTTGTCTCCGCCGGGCTCACGGACCTAGATTTGGTTGAGGACGATGCGGCCGAAGCGCCGCCGTCGCAAGTGGGAGCGAAGCCGCCATGGACACCAGCCTCTTCCCCGTGCCCGATCCCGTCGCCAGCGAAGCCTGGGTCGACGAAGCCGCCTATTTCCGCCTCTATGAGCAATCGCTGCGGGACCCCGACGGCTTCTGGGGCGAACAGGGCAAGCGGCTGCATTGGATAAAGCCCTTCACCAAGGTGAAGAACGCGCGCTTCACCGGTGATGTCAGCATCAAATGGTACGAGGACGGCACGCTCAACGCTGCGTACAACTGCATCGACCGGCACCTCGCGACGCGCGCCGACCAGACGGCGATCCTGTGGGAAGGCGACAGCCCGCACGAGCACAAGCATGTCAGCTACGCCGAGCTCCATGACAGCGTCTGCCGTCTCGCCAATGTGTTGAAAGCGCGCGGCGTCAAGAAGGGCGACCGCGTCACGATCTACCTGCCGATGATTCCCGAGGCGGCCTTTGCCATGCTCGCCTGCGCGCGCATCGGCGCCGTTCATTCCGTCGTCTTCGGCGGCTTCTCGCCCGACAGCCTGGTCGGCCGCATCCAGGATTGCCGCTCCACCATCGTCATCACCGCCGATGAAGGCTTGCGCGGCGGCCGCAAAGTGCCGCTCAAGGCCAATACCGATGCGGCGCTGAAGCAATGCCCGGAGGTGAAGACGGTGATCGTCGTGCGCCGCACCGGCGGCGCCGTCGGCTGGAGCGAGGGCCGCGACGTCTGGTATCATGAGGCGATGGCCGCGGCGGCAAAGGAGTGTCCGCCGGCCGAGATGAGCGCCGAGGATCCGCTCTTCATCCTCTACACCTCGGGCTCGACCGGAAAGCCGAAGGGGGTGCTGCACACGACCGGCGGCTATCTCGTCTTCACCGCGGTGACGCATCAATACGTTTTCGACTATCACGACGGCGACATCTATTGGTGCACCGCCGATGTCGGCTGGGTGACCGGGCACAGCTACATCGTCTATGGCCCGCTCGCCAACGGCGCCACGACGCTGATGTTCGAAGGCGTGCCCAATTATCCCGACGCGTCGCGCTTCTGGCAGGTCATCGACAAGCACAAGGTGAACATCTTCTACACCGCGCCGACGGCGATCCGCGCGCTGATGCGCGAGGGCGAGCATTACGTCAAGAAGACTTCGCGCAAGTCGCTGAAGCTGCTCGGCACGGTGGGCGAGCCGATCAACCCCGAGGCCTGGCTCTGGTATCACCGCGTCGTCGGCGATGATCGCATCCCGATCGTCGATACGTGGTGGCAGACCGAGACCGGCGGCATCCTGATCACGCCGCTGCCGGGCGCGACGCCGCTGAAGCCGGGCTCGGCGACCCGGCCTTTCTTCGGCGTGAAGCCGGTGATCGTCGACGGCGAAGGCAACACGCTCGAAGGCGCGACCGAAGGCAATCTCTGCATCGCCGAGAGCTGGCCCGGACAGATGCGCACCGTCTTCGGCGATCACAAGCGCTTCGTCGAGACCTATTTCTCCACCTTCCCCGGCAAGTACTTCACCGGCGACGGCGCGCGGCGCGACGAGGACGGCTATTACTGGATCACCGGCCGCGTCGATGACGTCATCAACGTCGCCGGCCACCGGCTCGGCACCGCCGAAGTGGAAAGCGCGCTGGTCGCGCATCAGCAGGTCGCCGAGGCCGCAGTGGTCGGCTATCCCCACGACATCAAGGGCCAGGGCATCTATGCCTATGTCACCTTGAAGGCCGGGCACGAGCCGAGCGAGGCGCTGCGCCAGGAGCTGGTGCAATGGGTCCGGCGCCAGATCAGCCCGATCGCCGCGCCCGACCTGCTGCAATGGGCGCCCAATCTGCCGAAGACGCGCAGCGGCAAGATCATGCGCCGCATCCTGCGCAAGATCGCCGCCAACGAGCATGAGCAGCTCGGCGATGTCTCGACGCTCGCCGATCCGGCGGTGGTGACGGATCTGGTGGAGAATCGGGTGAATCGGGGGTAGCGGCGCCCCTCACCCTCCCACGCGTCGCGCGGGCCCCTCCCTCTCCCGCAAGGGGAGAGGGATTTAGAGGCCCGGGGGCCAGTGGCTGAGGAGGTCGGCCGAGGATTCGAAGAGCGCGGCGGCGCGGAGGAGGGCGGGTTCGGCGCGGAAGCGGGCGATGAGTTGGAGGCCGATGGGGAGGCCGTCGGGGGAGAAGCCGCAATTGAGGCTGATCGCGGGATGGCCGGTGAGATTGAAGGGCATCGTCCAGGGGAACCAGCTCGGGCGGAGATCGCTGAGCACCGCTCCGTCGATCTCGATGGGGTCGAAGAGATCCTGATCGATCGGCAGCGCCGGGCGCAGCAGGGTTGGGGTCACGAGAAAATCGGCGCCGCGCAACAGCGACTGCACGCGGCGAAACAACGTGGCGCGCGCGAACATCGCCTGCTGATAGTCGGCGCCGCTGACCGGGCTCAGGGACTCCACCTGGCGGATGAGCGAAGGGCTCATTTGATTGCCTGATTTCGCCACCATCTCGGCAAAGCGCGAGCGCCAGGTCGTGTGATTGATGACGCGCCAGAGCGGCTCGACCTCGAAGCCCTCGCCCGGCATCTCCTCGAGCTCGGCGCCGAGATCGGCGAGACGGCGCAGCCCCGCGTCGAAGGCGGCACGCACCGCGGCGGCGATGGGGCGGCCGGGCGGTGCGGCGCAGAACAGCATGCGCGTGCCGGCGAGATCGCCTTCGGCGCGCGCCGCCGCGAGATAATCGGGAACCGGGAGCCCGATCGACCAGGGATCGCTGTCATCGGGACCGGCCATCGCCTGCAGCATGAGCGCGGTGTCCATGACCGTGCGCGTCATCGGCGTCACATAGGTGTAGTTGCCGAAAGCGTCTTGCGCCTGGCTGTGCGGAATGACGCCGTTGCTCTGCTTCAGCCCGGCGACGCCGTTGCACGCGGCGGGAATGCGCGTCGAGCCGCCGCCGTCGGTTGCGACGGCGAGCGGGCCGAGACCCGCGGCGACACAAACCGCGGCGCCGCCGCTCGATCCGCCGCTGGTATGCGCCGCGCTCCAGGCATTGCGCGTGCGGCCGAAGAGCGGCGCGTCGGTGAGCGCCTTGGTGCCGAATTCCGGCGTCGTCGTCTTGCCGAGGAGAATGGCGCCGTTCTGGCGCAGCCGCGCGATCGCGACGGCGTCCTCGCTCGGAACGTGGTCGCGGAAGAGCAGCGAGCCGAAGGTGGTGCGCACGCCGCGCGTATTCACCAAATCCTTCGCCGTGTAGGGAATGCCGTGCAGCAAGCCCGTTGTGTCGCCGCGCATCATCGCCGCTTCCGCGCGGCGGCTCTCGCTCAGCGCGTCATCGGCGCAAATCGTGATGAAGCAGTTGAGCTGCGGCTGGAGGCGGTCGATGCGCGCCAGCACGGCGCGCGTCACCTCGACCGGCGAGAGTTCGCGGCGGGCGAAGCGGGTCCGCAGCTCGGCGGCGGAGAGGAAGCAAAGGTCGTCGGTCATGTGGAGATTTTTCCCCTCACCCTCCCGGCGCTTTGCGCCGGGCCCCTCCCTCTCCCGCAAGGGGAGAGGGGCTATGCCGCCGGTCTCATCTCTTCGAGGCCGTCTTCCGAGCGGGCTTGGATGGTGGTGCGGACCATCACGCGAAGCTGATCGATGGGCCATGGGCGGCCGCGATGCATGGTGGCGCGGTTGTCCCACATGACGACATCGCCCGGGCGCCAGCGATGGAGATAGGTCCGCCCGGGCGCGGTGGCGACGGCGATGAGCTCCGCCAGCAGCGCCTTCGCTTCGTTGTCGCCCATGCCCTCGATGGCATAGGCGTGGGAAGCGACATAGAGCGCGCGCCGGCCATTGACGGGGTTGCGCCAGCTCATGCGCCAGCGCACCGGCGGCAGCGCGGCGCGCTCTTCCGCCGTCATCAGCTCGGGATGGATCTGGTCGCGCGAATTGGCGTAGGAATGCGTGACGATGGCGTCGCGCAGCCGCTCCTGCCGCTCCGACGGAAGCCGCTCCCAGGCGAGCCGCGTCGAGGTGAACTCGGTCTCGCCGCCGGCGCCGGGCAGATTGCGCGCCGACAACACGGATGCCAGCGCCGGCGTCTGCTTGAAGGAGCTGTCGGTGTGCCAGAGCTGGTTGGCGCGGGCGCGCCAGATCTGGCGATGATTCTCCGGCACGATCTTGCCTTCGGCATCGAGATTGTTGAGTCGGCTGTAGAAGCCGCCGTGACCGACCGAGCCGATTTTCACCAGCTCGAGCGGGCCGAAGGCGCGCGAGAAAGCGGCTTGCACATCGTCGCTCACCTGCTGCGCGCGGAAGAGCAGAAGCGAATGCGCCTCGAAGGCGGCGCGCACCTGGCGATAGGCCGCATCGCTCGAAGCGACGTCAAGGAGCCCGACGCCGCGCAGCTCGGCGCCAAAGCCCTCGGCCAGCGGAACAACCTCCATGACCCGTCCTCCCGGCTTGCCTCTTGTAGCTTCGGCCCGCAAGCCTGCCCGAAGCAAGCCCCTCGCGCGCAGGGCTGTAACGCTTAGAAACCATGGTCGCGCAGGATCGGCTCGATCCGGTCGCGCGCCTGCTGCGCCCGCGCCATGTCGCGCTGCAGCAAATACCGGTCGCATGGCAGGCGCTGCGATGCCGCCCTTGCAAACTCGAAGCGCTCGAGCTGCTTGGCCGCGGCATCGGCGCCGACATAGCGCAGGATGAAATTATAGAATTGCCGCTGCCGGGCTTCGGCGTGGTCCTCGCCGCAAGCGGCGGCGCGTCCCGCGGCCGAGCCCGAGGCGGCATCGAAACGCGGCGTCTCGCGCTCCAGCGCGTTCCATTCCGCGGCGCTGAAGCTCGGGCCTGCAGCGCCAAGCAGCAGCAGGGCGGCGAGGGCGGCCGGCAGCCGCTGCAGAAACGGATGAGCGTTCGTCATCTTACCCGGATCCTAAAGCTGTCAGCCGTCAGCCGTCAGCTATCAGCAAATGGGAAGCTGACGGCTGACGGCTGACGGCTGACGGCTGACGGCTGAGAGCTGACGGCTATCCAAAATCCGTCGCCACCAGCAGCCGGTCGGTGCGCTTGCCGTCGCTCGACAGCGGCAGGATGAGGCGGCGATAGGCGTAGCGGTGGCCGCGCAGCTGCGAATGGATGGCGTGGTAGAGCGGCGTCTCGTTGTCGCGTGCCGCGGCGTAATCGGCCATCACGCCCTCGGCGAGAATGCGGACCGGATGCTCGCTGAGCTGCATGCCCTCGCGGCTCTCGCCGATCGCCGCGTTGGGCACGCGCCAGCCACGGATCGGGACCGCGAAACGGGCAGGGTCGGCATCGCTGACATCGATCAGATGGACCCAGCCGAGCGCCGAGATCTGCACCAGGCGCACCGGGTCGAAATCGATCATCGCGCCATGCGACTGCATCCACAACTCGCGCCAATATTCCAAAAGCAGCGACAATCTCCGGCTGGATTGCAGCCGTCCGAGCGAGAGCGGCCGGCGCTCGACCCGGTTTCCTGCCGAGTCCGCCGCATGCGCCGTCGGGGGTGTCAGCGCCAGGACTTCGGCTGCGCCGTTTTTTAGCGGCAGCGCAACGCCGGTCCGCGGCGCGGGCAGGCTCACCACGGCGGGCTCGGCGGTGGGCGACGCCGCCGCCTCCGCGGCGCGGCAAAGGCGCGGCGACGCACAGCGGCCGGTCGCGCTGCAATGGGCGGCATTGACGATATGCTCACGCGCCGTGCCGAAGAAGCCGGAGGCGATCTCGAACGCGGCGAGACAGAGCAGGTTCCGGCAACGCTCCGGCCCTTGGGTCGCGACGGCCGCCATCATCGCCGCCGGCCCTCAGCGCGCCGTCGGCAGCAGCGCGGCGGCGCTTCCCGGCGATTCGGCGACACTCCGCAAGAGATGCAGCACCGCCTGGCGCAAGGCCTTGTCGGAAATGGCGGCATAGGCGTTGTTGAGGTCGCGGATCTCCTGCGAGGTGAGCGCGTCGGTCGCCGTCGTGACGGCGGGGGCGGCCACGCCGCTATCGAGCCCTTCGAAGAAATGACTGACGGGGACGCCCAGGACATGGGCGATCTCCTGCAGCCGGCTGGCGCTGACGCGATTGGTGCCGCGCTCGTATTTCTGGATCGATTGGAAGGTGACGCCGACCTTCAGTGCGAGCTCGGTCTGATTGAGCCCGACGACGGCGCGGCGGTGGCGGATCCGCGCCCCGACATGGACGTCGATGGGATGCGGCCCATCGAGCTTCGCCGTGCGCCGGCGGCGGGTGCCCTCCGGCGTACCGGTGGAGTCGCGATCCCCGGCCCTGAGTACGTTCATGGCAACCCCCTTTAGGTGAAACGATCGTCAACCACAATACCCTTTTTCGGCGTAGCCATCCAAAGCAATCTCGCGCCGGCGAAGTACTAGCCCTGATAGACGCTCGGTACTCGCGAAATTCTCCGTTCAGGGCCGATAGTTGCGGGTGCGCAACGACTATGTGTCGCGCACCCACACCTATACATAGAGGAGATGGTCATGACACTACTTACGACGCGTCACTTCGCCCGCACCCTGCTTCGCGCCGAAAGCGAAGCGGCCGAGCCGCTGCCTCGCCCGGTCCCGTCGCGCTTCGGCTGGGAGATCGCGCTGGAGCCGCGCCAGCACTATTCCTGGTTCATCGATCGACTGGTCGAGAAAATCGAGCAGCTCGGCCTTCACATCAGTATCGAGCACGACTTCGCCGCGTTTGCCGCGGCGACGCCGCTGATGGAGGATTATCGCGGCGGCGTCAACCCGGCCTTCGATCCGCGCTGCAACGATATGAGCCCGGAGCGCTCCTTCTGGCTCAAGGTGGTGGAGGGCGATGATCGCCTCGTCTCCTGCATCGCCGGGAAACTGTTCCGCCTGACCAGCCTCTATCCCATGATCGAGAGCCTGGCGGTGTGGTACGACAACGACCCGACCGTGCCGCATGCCGACGAGCCGGTGGAGATGCTGTCCGAGACGCCGCGCAGCATCGCCGGCACGGTGTCGATGACGGGCCGGCTCTGGACGCATCCGCGCTGGCGCAATCGCGGCCTCTCCTCTTATCTGCCGCTGCTGGCGCGCAGCATGTTCCTGGCACGCTATGCCGTCGATTTCCATTTCGGCTTCGTGGCGCTGCCGCTGGTGCGCAAGAACCTGCCGATGCTGCGCTACGGCTTCCCGCGGGTCGAGCGTTGCTTCCGGGTACTGCAGCGCGGCCTCGCTGAGCCGATCGAGCTCCATCTCGTCTGGATGTCGCAGGCGGAGCTCATCGCCGATGTCGAGGACGCCGTGAGCGACTGAAACCGCGGCAAAGGTGCGGGTCGGCGGCCGTCAGGAGGCGGCCGCCGGCTCCCCCCGCGCCTGCCATGCGGCGGCGAGCGCGGCAAAATCCGGCGGCTGGCGCGGAAAATTCACCGTCCCTGCCGGGATCTCGACCCAGGGCTGGGCGCTCGCAGTCCAGATATGACCGACCGCTTTCAGCCAGGAGGTGTCGTCGAGGGTTCCCGGCTTCACCACCGCCACCTGCTGGTTGCGCTCGGGCAAGTGATAGAGGCGCGCGCCGCAGTTGCCGCAGAACAAGCATCGTGTCGGCGTGCCGCTCGACGTCACCGCGCCCGGACGGAGCCATTCCCGCGCGGCGCCCTGCGTGATGCGGATCGCTTCCCGCGACACGACCATGGAGAGCGCGAAGGCGGCGCCGGTCTGGCGCTGGCAGTCGCGGCAATGACAGGCATAGACAGTGACGGGTGCGGCGTCGATGGCATAGCGGACAGCGCCGCATTGGCAGCCGCCGGTGAGCGGAAGCTTCATCGCCGTCACGCCAGATCGACGGCGTAGCGCTTCAAATCGTCGAGCGCGCAATCGTCGAGCGCGCCTTCATGCGTGGCGCGGAGCGCGACCCGCGGCGCCTGCCCCGCCTCCAGCGCCTCCTGCCAGCGCGGCGCGCAGAGGCACCAGCGATCGCCGGGCTTGAGGCCTGGAAAACCGAATTCCGGCACCGGCGTCGAGAGATCGTTGCCGCGCGCCTTGGAGAAGGCGAGAAACTCGGCGGTCATCACCGCGCAGACGGTATGGCTGCCGCGATCCTCGGCGGAGGTGTCGCAACAGCCATTGCGGAAGAAGCCCGTGACGGGCTTCTCCGAGCAGCTCTCGAGCCGCTCGCCCAACACGTTGCGCGACGGCCTGCGCCCACTTCCTCCGGCCTGGTCCCGCGGCATGGCGCCTCTCCTTCTGCTGTTCAGAAGGATATAGCGCGGTTGTGGCAGGCTGCAATTGGGCCGGTGCATCCTTCGACAGGCTCAGGATGAGGACGTTTCTTTGTGGCCTCCGGTAGATGCCATGCAGCTCCCGCGTTAATGCGCGAGCGAGCCTTTGAGGGCGCGATTGGCGACGATGAGCATGGCGACGTCGGGCGTGGGCGTTGCCTCGATCTCGCGCAGCAAGGGCTCGACGCCGGCGAGCGTCTCGATATTGGCCTCGAGCCAGGTGCCGAAATTGCGGTCCTCGGCGATCGCCTTGGCGGTGAACTCCGCCTGATGCGCGTAGAAATCCTCTTGCAGCGCATCGACCGCCACCTTCTGCCAGGCGGTCTGGGGCTTCAGCCGCCGCGCCGCCATGCGCATCGCGTCGAGACGGAAACGTGCGCCGACGGCATAGAAGCCGCGGCCGACATCGACGATGCCCATGCCGCTGCCGAGGCCGAGCCGCACGACGTCGACGGCGGAGACGAGGAAGTCGAGCCGTGCCGTCATCAGCGCCACCTCCGAGGGCACGCCGCGCTCGATCAGCGCCTGGGCGCGACGCGCCAGCTCGGCGCGCTGCGGCGGCGGCAGGATCTCGGAGATGTGGTCGGAGAGCGACTCGATGCCGGGCCGGAAGGTATCGACCTGCGCCTCGATGTCGAGCGGGCCGCCGCCGCGCAGGAACCAGGCGGTGGCGCGCTCCATGAGCCGGCTGCCGGCCAGCAGCATCTCGGTCTGAGTCTGCGCGCTCACCACATTGTCGAGCCGGCTCACGGCGCGCCACAGCGTTTCGAGATCGAAGACCTGCTTCACGATCATGTAGGCGCGCGTGATGTCGCCGGGAGCGCGGCCGGTGCGCTCGCGCATCTCCGCGAGGAAGGTGATGCCGGCATGGTTGACGAGATCGTTGGCGGCGACCGTGGCGATGATCTCCTTGCGCAGCCGGTGCGCCGCGATCGCGGGGCGGAAGCGCTCGACCAGAACCGGCGGGAAATAGGCCAGGAGATCGCGCTCGAGCTGCGGATCGGCGGTGAGCTCCGAATGCGCGAGCTCGCGCGCCAGCGAGGTCTTGACATAGGCCATGAGCACGGCGAGCTCGGGACGCGTCAGGCCATGGCCCGAGGCGGCGCGCGCGGTGAGCTCCTCGTCGCTGGGCAGGAACTCGACGGCGCGATCGAGCTCGCCCGTCCGTTCCAGCGCACGCATGACGCGAAGCTGCTGATCGATCCGCTCGGCGTGCTGGGCCTCGGCCAAAGTCAGCGTCAGTCCCTGCAGGTAGTTGTCGGCGAGGACCAGATCGGCGACCGCGTCGGCGGTTCCGTGCAGCAGCGTGTTGCGCTGCTTCACCGTGAGATCGCCGGCACGCACCACCGCGTCCAGCACGATCTTGATATTGACCTCGTGATCGCTGGTATCGACGCCGGCCGAGTTGTCGATGGCGTCGGTGTCGATGCGGCCACCCTTCAAGGCAAAGGCGATGCGCCCGCGCTGGGTCACGGCGAGGTTGGCGCCTTCGCCGATCACCGGCGCGCACAGCGTATCGGCATCGACGCGGAGCGCATCATTGGCGCGGTCGCCGACATCGGCGTGGCGCTCCGCCTTCGCCTTGACATAGGTGCCGATACCGCCGAACCACAACAGGTCGACGGGCGCACGCAGGATCGCCTGGATCAGCTCCGCCGGGGTCAGCGCCTTGTCGGTGACCCCGAGGCGCCGGCGCACCGGCTCGCTGAGCTCGATCGATTTGAGGCCGCGCTCGAAAACGCCGCCGCCGGCCGAGATGAGCTTGCGGTCGTAATCGGCCCAGCTCGAGCGCGGCAGATCGAAGAGGCGCTTGCGCTCGGCGAAGCTGCGCGCCGGATCGGGATCGGGATCGAGGTAGATGTGACGGTGGTCGAACGCGGCGACGAGCTTGATGTGCTGCGAGCGCAGCATGCCGTTGCCGAAGACGTCGCCGGACATGTCGCCGACGCCGGCGACGGTGAAGTCGGTGCTTTGAATGTCGACGCCGCGCTCGCGGAAGCTGCGCTTCACCGTCTCCCAGGCGCCGCGCGCGGTGATGCCGAGCTTCTTGTGGTCGTAGCCTTCCGAGCCGCCCGAGGCGAAGGCATCGCCGAGCCAGAAGCCGTATTCGGCGGACACCTCGTTGGCGATGTCGGAGAAGCTCGCCGTGCCCTTGTCGGCGGCGACGACGAGATAGGGATCGTCGCCGTCATGGCGCACCACCGCCGGCGGCGGCACGATCGCATCGGCGACGATGTTGTCGGTGAGGTCGAGCAGCCCGCGCAGCAGCGTCTTGTAGCACTCGACGCCTTCGGTCTGCCATGCCTCGCGCGTGAGCCCGGCGCGCTTCACGACGAAGCCGCCCTTCGAGCCCGTCGGCACGATGACCGCGTTCTTCACCACTTGCGCCTTCATCAGGCCGAGGATCTCGGTGCGGAAATCCTCCTTGCGATCGGACCAGCGGATGCCGCCGCGCGCCACTCGGCCGGCGCGCAGATGCACGCCCTCCACGCGCGGGCTGAGCACGTAGATCTCGTAGAGCGGGCGCGGCAGCGGCAGCAGCTCGATCTCGTGGCTGGCGAGCTTGACCGAGAGGTAAGGCTTGGGCTCGCCGTCAGGGAGGCGCTGGAAATAATTGGTGCGCAGGCTCTTGCGGATGAGCAGGAGATAGCTGCGCAGGATGCGGTCTTCATCGAGCCCCTGCACCCGATCGAGCGCCTGCTCGACGGCGACCGCGGCGCGCGTCTCCTCGGTATCGCGATCGGCCTCGAGCGCCGGATCGAAGCGGCGCTCGAACAGCACCAGCAGGCCGGCGGCGATATTGGGATGCGCGGCGAGAGCATCCTCCATATAGGCCTGGCTGTAGGCGCTGCCGGCCTGGCGCAGCAGCTTCGAGTAGAGCCGCAGCACGGTCACCTGGCGCCACGAGAGCCCGGCAGCGAGCACCAGGCGGTTGAGCCCGTCGCTCTCCATCGCGCCGGACCAGATGTGCAGGAACGCCTCTTCGAAGCGGGCGCGGTCGCGCGTCACGTCGACGCCGCCGGCCGGCGCGATCAGGCTGAAATCCTGCAGCGACAGCGCCGCGCCCTCCGCCGGGGTCGCCGCGTACGGCACTTCGGCGATCACCTTGACGCCGAGATGCTCCAGCACCGGCAGCACGTCGGAAAGCGCCAGCGGCGCGCCCTGGCGATAGATCTTGAAGCGCAGCTCCGACTCGCCGCTTTCGAGCGTGCGATAGAGGCAGACGGCGATGCCGCCGTGCTGCCGCAGCTCTTCGAAGCGCTCGATATCATAGACCGCGAGCGCGGCGTTGAAGCGCTCGCGATAGGCGGTGGGGAACGCCTCGCCGTAGCGGCGGAGCAGCGTAATACCGACCTCTTCGCCGAGCGAGTCGCCGAGCGCATCGGCGAGGCGGTCCGACCAGCTCCGCGCCGCTTGGGCGAGCCGCTTCTCGACTTGCGCGACCTCGACCAGCGCAAGCTGCCCCGGCTTGGTGCGCAGGATGAAATGGACGCGGCCCAGCACCGACTCGTCGAGCTGGGTGGTGAAGCTGTCGACCGTGCCGCCGAAGGACTCTTCGAGGATGGCGGCGAAACGCTGGCGCAGCGCCGTGTCGTAGCGCTCGCGCGGCACATAGACGACGCAGGAGACGAAACGCTCGAACGGGTCGCGGCGCACGAAGAGGGCGACGCGCTGACGCTCCTGCAGATTGAGGATGCCGAGCACCGTGGCGAAGAGGTCGTCCTCGGCGATCTGGAACAGCTCGTCGCGCGGGTAAGTGTCGAGAATGTGCTGCAGCGCCTTGCCGTCATGGCTCTGCATGCCGAAGCCGGAGCGCTTCATCACATGCTCGACCTTGCGGCGCAGCAGCGGGATCTGCCGCGGGCTGCGGCTGTAGGCGAGCGAGGTGAAGAGCCCGGCGAACAAGCGCTCGCCCACGGCCTTGCCCTCGGCATCGAAGATCTTGACGCAGATCACGTCCATATGGACGGGGCGATGCACCACCGCGCGCCGGTTCGACTTGCTGAGCATCAGCAAGCGCGGCTCGCGCAGGAATTCGCGCACGTCGGGCGGCAGGGTGGCGAAATTCCGCAACCCGTCGAAGATCGCATAGCCATCGTCACGCAGGATGCCGAGGCCGCTGCCGGGAACGATGTCGAGCCCGCCCTCGCGGCCCTTGCCGAAGCGGTATTCGCGGAAGCCGAGGAAGGTGAAATTGTCGTCGTCGAGCCAGCCGAGGAAGTCGAGCGCCTCTTCGCGCTCCGCCGCCGCCAGCGGGGGCGGATTCGCCTTGAGATCGGCGACGATGTCGGCGAGGCGCCGGCGCATCTTCTGCCAATCCTCGACCGCGACGCGCACCTCGGCCAGCACGTGATCGAGCGCGGCAGCGAGCTCGGCGAGGCGGGCGGGATCGGTCTCCTCGCTGATCTCGATATGCATGCAGGATTCGCGCAGCGCCTCGCCATTCACCTTGGCGCCGGCCTCGAAGAGCTTGGTCAGGCGGCCGCTATCGTCGCGCGCGATGCGCAGGATCGGGTGGATGACGAGATGCACGGTGACGCCGCGCTGCGCCAGCGCGGTGGTGATGCTGTCGACGAGGAAGGGCATGTCGTCGTTGACAATCTCGACCACGGTGCGCGACGAGCGCCAGCCATGCTCCTCGAGCCGCGGATTGAAGACGCGCAGCTTGGCACGGCCGAGGGCGCGCGTTTCGGCGAAGCGCCAGAGCGAGAGTGCCGCGCCGTAGAGCTCATCGGCCGTGCGGGTGAGGATGTCCTCGGGCGGAACGTGATCGTAGAACTGGCGGAGGAAGCGGGCGACATCGCCGCCGCGCGCGCCTTTGAGACGTTGCGCGACCAGTTCCGCGGCGGCTTCGACGGCCTGGTGCTTCTGCTGCTCCATAGGCATTTTCCTGCGCCCTCCGAGCGCCTTAATGACAGGCTAACGGTCCGTGATCACAATCGAGGCAGCGTCCCCAGCATTCCCGTTGCCGCTTTTTTTTGCAATTTGGGCTGGCGGCGCACCGCATTTTACTGTTATGGGGTTAACTCAAAGTGTAAAGCAGGCCGGCCCGAGATGCCGCTTGGGGGGACGATCGTGAACGGAATTATCCGGGATTTCAAAGCCTTAGGACATCACGCGGCGCGCGAGGGGGAAGTTCGAGCGGGCGTGATCGACCCGGAGCTGGGGCTTTTCCTCGGCTGCTGGCTGAAGGCGCCGCACCGGATCGGAGCGCTGGCGCCGTCGAGCCGGTTCCTCGCCCGCGCGATGGCGCGGCAGGTCGACATCCGTCAGGCGCGCCTCGTCATCGAGCTCGGCGGCGGCACCGGCAGCATCACCCGCGCGCTGCTCGCTGCCGGGTTGGCGCCCGAAAGGCTCGTGGTGGTCGAGCGCGAAGAGCGGCTCTACCGCCGACTGGTGGAGCAATTCCCGGGGCTGCGCGTGCTGCGCGGCGATGCGGCGCAGCTCGTCGCGCTGCTGCGTCCCCTGGGCGTCACCAGCGCCTCGACCATCGTCTCGAGCCTGCCGCTGCTGTCGATGCCGAAGCGCCTGCGCCATCGCATCGTCGAGCAAAGCTTTGCTTTGCTCGGCGAGCGCGGATCGCTGGTGCAGTTCACTTATGGCATCGCCTCGCCGCTGCCGGCGCGCGACTTCGCCGTCACCGGCCGCGTCGCGGCACGCGTCTGGCGCAACCTGCCGCCGGCTTTTGTCTGGCGCTTCGAGCGCACCGCCGGCGCGATCGCAAAGGTGGCGTAGGTCGAAAGACAGAGGACAGACGACAGAGGACAGACGACAGAAGGCGATTACATCTGTCGTCCGTCGTCCGTCCTCTGTCGTCTTACTTCCCGCAATACGCCTCGAGACGGTAGCCGTCGGGATCGACGATGAAGGCAGCGTAATAGCCGGGGCCGTAATCGGCGCGCAGCCCCGGCCCCCCATTGTCCTTGCCGCCCGCTTTCAGCGCCGCCTGGTGGAAGGCGTCGACCGCGGCGCGGCTCGGGGCGGAGAAGCAGAGATGGAGCCCCGATTTCTCGTCCGGCGGCACCGGGCGCTCGGCGGCCAGCACCCAGAGCGCCGCGTGATCGTCGCCGTAGCCGAGCGAGGTCGAGCCGTCATGCAGCAACCGGTAGCCCAGCGGCTTCAACGACGCGCTGTAGAAGCGCCGCGCCGCGTCGATGTCGCGCACGCCGAGCGAAACATGGTCGAGCATACCTGCCTCCCTTTCTCTAACCATCATGCTGGTTATATGGCATCATGCCCGCCGAAGCTTGTCAACCCTCATGTCGGTTAGTATGGGAGTAGGATGACCGGCGGAGCCGAAACGCCCTGGATTGCCGCGCCCGGCGAGGAGCTCTGCCTCGATTACGCCAATACCCGCTATTGGCGCGGCACCGCCTCGCCTACCGAGGAGCTGAGCGGCTTTGGCGACCTCGTCGCCTGGTGCGCCGCCAAAACCGGCCTGCCGGCGGGACAGGCGGCGGCGCTCGCAGCCTGGGCGGCGGCCGAGCCCGCGGCAGCCTCGGCGCTGCGGACCGAGGCGATCGAGCTGCGCGAGGCGATCTATCGCCTCTTCCACGCCTTGGCCGAGAACTCAGCGCCCGCGCCGGCCAATCTCGAGTGGCTCAATCGGGCGCTGGCGGCGGTGGCGGGGCGGCGTGCGATCGCTCCGACGGAAGCGGGCTTCGGCTGGCGTGTCGGCAGTGCTGCACCGGCCGTCCTGCAGCTGCTGACGCCGGTGCTGTGGTCGGCGGGCGACCTGCTGGTGGGCAAGCGCCTCGCCAAGGTTCGGCATTGCGCCAATCCGGACTGCCAATGGCTGTTCATCGACGACAGCAAGAGCGGCAATCGCCGCTGGTGCTCGATGAGCGCCTGCGGCAACCGCGCCAAGGCGCATCGCCATTACGCGCGGAAGAAAGCGCGGTCGGTGTGATGAAAGCGCGTTGCCGCCTCTTGCCGCGCGCCGGCGGTAGCGCAAGGATCACGCCATGTCGCGCTCCGAGCGGCTGCTTGCGCTGATCCAGATCCTGCGGCGGCATCGCCGGCCGGTCGCCGGCGCGGTGCTGGCCTCCGAGCTCGGCGTGTCGCTGCGCACCATCTACCGCGACATCGGCAGCCTCGCCGCGACCGGAGCG
>DATIYL010000225.1:0-19819 GCA_035517635.1 Allostellaceae bacterium
TGGGGCGTCACCAGCCGAAGCTGCGCGCCTTCCGTCGAGACATCAACGATCCGGCAGTCGAGAACCTTGCTCGATGTCCTCAGCATGCCGCGCCAGAAGGTCTCGGTGCGCGGATGCTTGCGGCGGTCCTTCATCGCCGCATCCGGTGTGCTTTCTTGCGGCATCTCGGTGCCCAGCGGTCGTGCAGGAAAAGTCTGGTAAAGAACCGAGACTATCCGGCTATCGCTACGAAGCGGTTAATTTTGCGCTGCGGTAGAAGAGGGCCCTGGCGACACAATTTTCTCACGCACGCAACCCATGCGTTCCCGGTACGATGCAGAAAACGCGCAATAGGGGGACGGGATGCGTTGGGCCATGTTGAGAATAGCGCTGTTTCTCTGCGCTTTCGTGCTGTTTACCGCGATCGTTCCGATCATCGGCTGGACCATGCCGATGAAGCTTTTCGCCGCGGCCTTGACCGCCGGGGGTGCGTCCTTTCTTGTCTGAAAGCAGGGGCGGGTGGGGCGGCTGCCCCAGCCGGTGAACACCGGCTCAAAGGGTTGCGCGGCCGATGGACGCCACTGCGCGAGCTCGAACCGCGGATCCTCTCGTTATGCCGCGGCCGAGCGCCAGATGGTGAGAGAGGTTGGATTTTGCCAATCGGCCGGCAGGAACTGTTCGGTAACGGTGAAGTCGCTGTTGAGTCCGTAGCGCTGCATCGCCTGCGCCAGGGCGACGGCGAAATTCTGATTCCAGCCGCGCTCCTGCATGAATTTCTTATGGTCTTTGGTCACCGGACCGGTCTCGCCCAGCTGATAGCCGAAGGGCTCGAAATGCAGCCCCGTCACGTCCTTGGCGATGCCCGCGGCGGCCGCAAAGAAGCTTGGGTCGATGAGCGCGACTTGCTCGATCGAATGCATGGTATAGACCAACGCACGATCGACTCTCGGAACAATGCTGAGATCCGGCTGCAGATGATCGAAAGCGAAGAAGGTCGCCTTCATATCGGGTCGTAAGGCGGCGAGCTCCTGCGCGATGGCGACGCCGCTTTTGGTGAGCTCGCCACCGAAATAGGGAATGTTCGACGGGCCGCCGCCATAGAAGATTTCGAACAGCGCCCTGCCATAGCCGCAGCCCAGCTCGAGGATGCAGTCGTAGGGACCGTTCTCGTCGATGTAATCGATGATGAAATCGTGGAGATGATCGCGCGCGTGAAACGGCACACGCAAGATCTCGCCTCGCAGTGACGTGCCCCGCAGCATCGGGACCCCGGCTGGCGTTTCGCCGTAAATGTCCTTGGGCCAGGTTTTCCGTTCGACGATGCTCTCGCCGTTCCGGAGGGTGAAGCTGTATTTGCGCTCGTGGGCTTCGAACAGCTTGATGATGCGATAGGGATCGGTCTCGCCGCCGCGAATTTTCGAGCGCATGAACTCGGCCCGATAGGCCCATGCGGCTTCATAGAAATCCCGCCAGGCTGGCACCTGACTTGCGGTCACAACGAGCTCCTCGATCCAAGAAACGGCAAGGATGACCGTAGATGGGAATGGTTACTCGCCGATTAAGGGCAGTCGCCCCGGAGTCGATCCGCAGACATGACCAAGATACCAACCGGGGTTTACTCGGCTCACCCGATCGGGACGGGGTGGAGGCGGAGCCGCCTAGCGCGTTTTCTTCTTCGGCCGCTTGCCCGTGGGCAGCGCCCAGATCAGGGCTGCGCAGGGCAACAGGGTCGCCACGGCGTATTGCCCAGACGGCCCGTCGTAAAAGCTGGCAAAAGTAAAGAAGGCTCCGCTGACGCCGAGGATCAGTGCCAGGAAGATGGTGGCGATACGCATCAACAGCGGCGGGATCACGCGCCCTCGTTCGAATTGCGGCAACGCTGCCGACGGCCTCAACCATACGGCGCAAGAAAACGACTGAGCAAGCGTATCGGTTCCGCCGATCGAGGCGGATCGCCGCGGCAGGGATGGCTGGTCACCGCGGTCGACGACAGACTTGGCCGCAACAGGCGCTCAGCGCGCGCTCGACGGCAAGGCCGAGGCGCCTTCGCCCATGGGCTCGCTCGCGCGAGCCTGCCGGCGGATGCGCCAGTCGCGAAGCTCATCGCGGCAGAGCCCGATGAACACAAGCACATCGGCGGCGAACACGACGCCAAGCAGGGCTGCCCGCCAAATAAGGTGCGCCGACACGACCATCTCCTCTGACGCCGGCTGCCGGCGTCGAATGGTGAAGCGTTGCATGAGATGGTGGCGGGCATATGAACGGAAAAGCGCCCGTATTCATAATCTCTTCTGGTGTGACATTTGAGTCGCGCTTGAGCCCCTGAGGGGATGAATGCTCGGGCCAGGGCGTGTCGTAATTTTCGCTGGGACTGCTGGACGCGACGGCGGCGTCAGCGCAGGATTTGGGTGCGAAAACGGACGGGAGCCTGGTCAATGCCGTGGACTCCGGATGACGCCCAAAGACACACGCACAAGGCGACAACCCAGGAGCTGAAAGAGCTGTGGGCGAAAGTCGCCAACGAGTGCTTGGAGCGAACCGCCAACGAAGGCCGCGCTATCCGGGAAGCCAACGCCGTGATCGCGCGTCAGGCAGAAGCCCGGCGGCCAGAATTAACCCGACCCTATTCAAAGCGATAGCTGGTGCCGACGCGCAGGTTCGAACTGCGGACCTACTGATTACGAATCAGTTGCTCTACCACTGAGCTACGTCGGCGCTGGAGGCGGCGGACCTTACATCTCCGGCTCCGGCGGCGTCAACCACCGGGGTGCGCCGCGGGGAAGGGGCCGCGCTTTACCCTCTGAGCTCCGTCCCCCTCCCTTGACATGGGAGTATATGCGCCCATATCCGTGCATATGCGCCTATTTTCCGATAGGCGTGGGGAGGTGGATCATGAGCGCTGGCGTGGTCATCGAGCGGGAGGCGAGCGCCCCGGCGCCCAAGAGCCGGCCAAGGCTGCGGCCCAAGCGGCTGGGGCTGTCCGCGCTCGCCTTCGCCCTGGCTCTGGGCGGCGCCTGGTATGGCTATGACTGGTGGACGGAAGGGCGCTTCGTCGAAAGCACCGATGACGCCTATGCCGGCGGCAATGTCACGCCGATCTCGCCGCATGTGTCGGGCTTCGTCGCGCAAATCCTGGTCGCGGACAATCAGTATGTGCACGCCGGCGATCTCATCATCCGGCTCGACGATCGCGACGTGCAGGCGGCGCTCGATCGCGCCACCGCCATCGTCGGCGAACGCGAGGCGACCCTGACCAGCCTGCAAGCGAAGTATCTCCTGCAGCAATCCACCATCCGCCAGGCGGCGGCGGATGTCTCGGCCAAGACCGCGCAAGCGGCCTTCGCCCGGCAAGACGACGTCCGCTATCGCCAGCTGCTGCACGCCACGGTGGGCTCGGAGCAAAACGCGCAAAAGGCCCTTGCCGTCGATCAGGCGGCGCAAGCGGCCGTGCTCGCCTCCGAAGCGGGGCTCGATGCCGCCAAGCAGCAGCTTGACGTCCTGAACACCGAGATCGCCGAGGCACGTGCCGCCGTGGCGCAAGCCCAGGCCGATCTGCAGACCGCCCGACTCAATCTCGGCTACACCCAGATCCGCGCGCCGATCGACGGCTATATCGGCAACCGTGCCGCGCAAGTCGGCGCCTATGTCTCGGAGGGCGCCTATCTCGTCACCATCATCCCGGCGCAAGGGCTGTGGGTCGATGCCAATTTCAAAGAGGACCAGCTCGCGCGGATGGTGCCGGGCGAAGCCGCGACGGTCGTTGCCGATGTTCTGCCGGGGCATGCGTTTCAAGGTCACGTGCTGAGCCTCGCCCCCGCCACGGGCGCGGTCTTCAGCGTGATCCCGCCGGAAAACGCCACCGGCAACTTCACCAAGATCGTCCAGCGCGTCCCGGTGCGCATCGCCCTCGACCCGGGCGATCCGAGGCTGGGCCTGATCCGGCCGGGCCTCTCGACGACCGTCAGCGTCGACACGCGTTCGGACGCGGGGAGGGCCAAATGACCGCCGCGCCCGCCGCCCGAAGCTGGGTCAGAGACCTTCTGCCCTTCGTCGTGATGTGCGTCGGGATGTTCATCGCGCTGCTCGACATACAGATCGTCGCCTCGTCGCTGCAGGATATCGGCGGCGGCCTCTCCGCGGCCCAGGACCAGATCAGCTGGGTGCAGACCGCCTATCTCATCGCCGAGATCATCATGATCCCGCTGTCGGGATGGCTGACGCGCGTGTTCTCGACGCGCTGGCTCTTCGCCGCGTCGGCTGCCGGCTTCACCGTGACGAGCCTCTTCTGCGGCCTTGCCTGGAACATCGACAGCATGATCCTCTTCCGCGCGCTGCAAGGCCTGCTGGGCGCGTCGATGATCCCGACGGTCTTCACCTCGTCCTTTCACTATTTCCAGGGCCCGCGGCGCGTCTACTCCGCCGCCGTCATCGGCACCATCGCTTCGGTCGCGCCGACGCTGGGCCCGGTGATCGGCGGCTGGATCACCGATACGCTGAACTGGCACTGGCTGTTCTACATCAATCTTATCCCGGGCACGGCGATCGCGCTGCTGGTGCCGCTGCTGGTGAAGATCGACGAGCCCGATCTGTCGCTGCTCGCCGAAGCGGATTATCCCGGCATCGTGCTGATGGCGATCGGCCTCGGCAGCTTGGAATACGTGCTCGAAGAAGGCGCGCGCTGGAACTGGTTCGACGACAGCACGATCCGGACCTGCAGCTTCGTCGCCGCCATCGCCGGCGTTCTCTTCATCATCCGCAGCCTCACCTTCGCGCGTCCGGTCGTCGATTTGCGCGCGCTCGCCAACCGCAACTTCGCGCTGGGCTGCCTGCTGTCCTTCGTCACCGGCATCGGGATCTTCTCGACCATCTACCTGACGCCGCTGTTTCTCGGCTATGTCCGCGGGTTCAGCGCCTGGCAGACCGGAACCGCGATCTTCTCCACCGGCGCCGCGTCGCTCATCGGCGTTCCCGTCTACATCGTGCTGGCGCGGAAATTCGACACGCGCTGGCTGATGATGTTCGGCCTCGCCTGCTTCGGCCTGTCCATGTGGAGCTTCAGCTTCATCACCCATGATTGGGGCGCGGCCCAGCTTTTCCTGCCGCAATTCCTGCGCGGCTTTCCCCAGGTCTTTGCGGTCGCGCCCAGCGTCACTCTCGGCCTCGGCAGCCTCCCGCCGGAGCGGCTCAAATACGCCAGCGGCCTCTTCAACATGATGCGCAATCTCGGCGGCGCCGTCGGCATCGCGGTGAGCGGCGCGGTCCTCAACGACCGCACCAATTTCCACTTCCTCACCATCGCCTCGAACCTGACGCCGGCCAATGCCGCCATGACGCGCCTCACCGACAGCCTGGCGCAGCGCTATGGCGCGCTGCCCGGCAGCCCGGGCGCGGGGCATGCCGCCGCCCTCGATCAGCTCTGGCATCTCGCCTATCGCGAGGCCTCGACCTTGGCCTATGCCGATGCGTTCCGCGCCATCATGATCGCTTTCGTCATCGCCACCTTGCTGGTTCCGCTGCTGCGCAACGTGGTCGCGCCGAAAACGCCGGCGCCAGGGGCACATTGACATGCCTCACGACAATGCCCACAGCCTCAGTCCAGACGCAGCGCGAACCTCGACCTCAACCCCGGAGGTGTGACGTGGATGCGAGAAACGCGAGCGTGGCCGTGATCGGCGCCGGCGACTATATCGGCAGCGCCATCGCCAGGAAATTCGCCGCCGAAGGTTTCTGGGTCCATGCCGGGCGGCGACAGGGTGAGAAGCTGGCGCCGCTCATCGCCGAGATCACGGCGCAAGGCGGCCGCGCTTTCGGCAGCTCGCTCGACGCGCGCAAGGAGGACGAGATCACGGCCTTCCTGAAAGCGGCCGATGCGGCGGCGCCGCTCGAAATCTGTGTGTTCAACATCGGCGCCAACGTCAATTTCCCGCTCCTCGAGACCACCGAGCGCGTCTTCCGCAAGGTGTGGGAGATGGCGTGCTGTGCCGGGTTCCTCACCGCGCGCGAAGCGGCGCGGCTGATGCTGCCGCGCGGCCGCGGCAATATCTTCTTCACCGGCGCCACGGCGGGGCTGCGCGGCGGCGTCGGCTACGCCGCCTTCGCCAGCGCCAAATTCGGCTTGCGCGCGTTGGCGCAGAGCGCGGCCCGCGAGCTCGGTCCCAAGAACATCCACGTCGCCCATCTCATCATCGATGCCGGCGTCGATACCGCCTGGGTGCGCGAACGGATCAGAGCGCGCGAGGGCGAGGGCGCGCTCGCCACTCTCGATCCCGGTCGGCTGATGCGGCCCGAATCGGTCGCCGAGGCTTATTGGCAGATCTATCAGGAGCCGCGCGACGCCTGGTCGTTCGAGCGCGAGATCCGACCCTTTGCGGAGAAATGGTGACATGGCCAAGGTGGAATTCCACTTCGATTTCGGCAGCCCGAATGCCTATCTCGCGCATCTCGTCATTCCCGAGATCGAGCGGCGCACCGGCGCGACATTCGACTATGTGCCGATCCTCCTCGGCGGCGTCTTCCGCCTGACCGGGAACCGGTCGCCCGCCGAAACCCTCGCCGGCATCAAGAACAAGCCCGACTACGAGCGCCTCGAGACGGCGCGGTTCATCCGGCGCCACGGCATCACCAGCTATCGGCCGAATCCCTTCTTTCCCGTCAATACGCTCACCCTGATGCGCGGCGCGATCGCGGCCGAGCAGCTCGGCGTCTTCGCGCGCTACGTCGACGAGATCTATCGGCACATGTGGAGCGAGCCCAAGAAGCTCGACGATCCTGCGGTGTTGGCGGCGGCTTTGACGGAATCGGGCTTCGACGCCAAGCGCTTCGGCGAGCTGGTGCAAGAGCCGGAGGTGAAGGCACGTCTCCTCGAGAACACGCAGCGCTCGGTCGCGCGCGGCACCTTCGGCTCGCCCACCTTCTTCGTCGGCGAGGAAATTTTCTTCGGCAAGGATCGATTGCGCGATGTCGAGGAAGCGATCCAGATTCAGAAACCCGTGACTCACCCCACCTCACCCCAACCCTCTCCGCCCCTGAGGGGCGGAGAGGGGGGACCCGCGTAGCGGGGGGTGAGGTGGGGTGTCGGCGATTGTGCGCGGCGTATCAGGCGCTTCTAGTCCCGTGTATTGGACCACTCTCTTCGGCAGTGGCGCCGGCTTCGAAACCGCTCGCCGTCACCGCTCGCAGCAGCGCACGCAGCTCGATCGTCCGCGTGCTGCCGAAGGTCTCTTCGAAACGCGCCTGCGCTTGCGCCCATTTCTTGATCGCCGCGCGCAACCGCGCGGCGCCGGTATCGGTCAGATGCAGCTCCTTGCGGCGCCGGTCATCGGCGCCTTGCTCCACGGCGATCAGCCCGTCGCGCTCCAGCGGCAGGATGTTCCGCCCGAGCGTGGTCCGGTCCATCACCATCTCCCGCGCGAGCTCGTTGATCGTCATCGGGCCAAGGCGCTTCAGCCGGGCGAGAATCGAGAATTGCGTCACACGCAGCCCGATCGGCGCCAGGAAATGGTCATAGAGCTGCGTGACATGCCGCGCCGCCTGGCGGATGGCAAGGCAATTGCACTCCTCGGCTTTCAGCTCGATCTCGGACATCGCGAACCCTCGCTTGAGGCAATCCTCTCGCCCTCTATGTGGGCGTATATACGCCAATTTTCAATGAAGCAGGCCTGTCGGCCGGACGCAAGGAGAGCAGCATGAGAATACTGGTGGTGGGCGCCGGCGCGATCGGCGGCTATTTCGGCGGCAGGCTCCTCGAAGCCGGTCGCGACGTGACATTCCTGGTGCGGCCGCGGCGTGCCGCCGAGCTGACCAGGACCGGCCTCGCCGTCCGGAGCCGATCGGGTGACATCGACATCGCCGGGCCGCCGACGGTGACCGCGGAGGCGCTTGGGTCGGCGTTCGACCTGGTGCTGCTGAGCTGCAAGGCCTATGACCTCGACGGCGCGATGGCGTCCTTCGCTCCGGCGGTCGGTCCGGGCACGGCGATCCTGCCGCTGCTCAACGGCATCCGCCATCTCGATCTTCTGAATGCGCGCTTTGGCGCCGAGCGAGTGCTCGGCGGCCAGTGCCTGATCTCGACGATGCTCGACGCCGAGGGGCGAATTCTGCACCTCGTCGACACGCATGCGCTCACCTTCGGTGAGCAAAGCGGCCAGCGCACGGCGCGGGCCGATGCGATCGCGGCGACCCTCGCCAACGCCCGCTTCACGCTGCAGCTCAGCGACGACATCTTGCAGGAGATGTGGGAAAAATGGGTGTTCATCGCGACCACCGCCGGGATCACCTGCCTGATGCGGGCGGCGATCGGTGATATCGTCGCGGCAGGCGCGGCCGATCTTGCCGCGTCCCTGCTCGACGAAGGTACCGGGATCGCAGCGTCGCAAGGCTTTGCGCCGCGCGCCGCCTTCCTCGAGCGCACGCGCGCGATGATTTCGGCCCCGGGCTCGCCGATAACCGCCTCGATGCTGCGCGACATCGAGCGCGGCGCGCCGGTCGAAGCCGATCACATCCTGGGTGACCTGCTGCGCCGAGGCGGCGATGCAGGCCGCGCCTCGCTTCTCCGCATCGCCTATGCGCATACCAAAGCCTATGAGGCGCGGCGGGCCCGGGAACCAGCGGCAGGGACGAGATAGCTTATCTCTCCGCTTTCGAGTGCTTGTCGAAGGACGCACCGTGGATTTGCAGCGGCGGGAACGACGGAACGCGCCTCATTCCACCCGGCTCGTGCCGAGGAACACCGGCAGGTCGGTTGTCGGGTTCCGGGCCGGGACGTCGAAGAACATCTCGGCGATCCAGCCGCGGTGATAGGTCGCGTGGTTCACCACGTGCAGCAAAATCGCCCCGCGCGTCATGGCGCTCTCGGCGCCGCCGATGAAGCGAAACCGCACGGTCTCTTCGAGGTTGGCCGGCGCTTGGGCCGCGCTCCAGTCGATCCACCAGCGGTTCATCGCTCGTTGCGCATCCCACAGCGCGGGGAGCTCGGCGTGAAGGACGAGGTTGCGCGCGGTGAAGCCGTGGTCGCGGCCTTCGATATGGGCCTGCCACACGCGGTCGATCAGATAGTTGTGGTTCAGCGTGCCGACAATGGTCTTGAACAGCGTCCGCCGCTCCTTTTCCGCCTCCCCCGGCGGCAGCGCCGCGACCGCCTCATAGGTCAGCCTGTCCGCCCAGGCGCGATACTGCGCGAAGAGTTGTGCGGTGCTTGCGTCCATGGTGATTTCCTCCGGAACACCGAGCCGCTCCCCACGGCTCAGGACGAGGCGAGCTTCTTCGTCGATTCCGCCGCGCCGGCCTCGCCCTCCGACCACGGCGCCGGCACCGGCAGCGCCGGCATCAATCCGGAAGGCGGCGCGGGCGCGGCGAGGCGCCGCGGCGCCTGCGTCGTGGGGAGGCGCCAGGCGAGGCTGGCAAAGGCGCGGCAAGACGGGCAGACGGCGCTCCAGCTATGCGTCTCGGCGCCGCAAGCGCCGCAGATCCAGGCGGGATCGGCCGCCGTGCTCGATGCGGCGCGGCCGAGCCAATGATGCGCCGCGCCGACATCGTTATGCTGCGCCTCTTCCAGCTCTGCCATATCGCGGCAGACGCGCGGGCTCGGCGGCGGCGCATCGGGCTTGGCGCCGAGCGCTTCGAGATGACGCCGCGCCTCGCCCCAGAGCCGCGCCCCAAGCGAGGCGCGCGCCTGCGCCAGCCGGCTTTCGGGATGATCGGGATTGACGGCGGCGAGCCGGTCGACCTGCTTCAGGCGCGCGACCGGCGTCTCCTCGGAGAAAAGGGCGTTCCACGCGGCGGCGAGATCGGGATGAGGGGCGTCGCGCCACGCCGTCTCGATCGCCTTCGCCGCGCGCCGCGTCCAGCCGCCGACGCGCAGCAGCTCGGCATAGCGCGCCGTCGCCGGCGCGAAGCCGGGCTCGAGCCCATGCGCCTTCGCCGCCAGCTGCAGCGCCTCGCGCTGATCGCCGGCCGCCTCGGCGGCGCGGCTGCGCTCATGCAGCAGCACGGCGCGATGATGCCGCGCGGCATCGCTTGCCAGCACTTTGCGCTTCAGCCCCTCGGCCAGCGTCGCTTCGGCCTCGAGCCATTTGCCGGCGCGCGCCTGCAGCTCGAACAGGCTTTGCAGCACCCAGGGCGTGCGCGGCCGCAGCGCACGGGCGCGCTCGACGAGGTGGAGCGCGGCGTGCTCGTCGCCGCCGCGCAAGGCTTGCATGATGAGGCCGCGCAGGCCCAGGAACTCGGTCTCGGCGCGCTCGAGCATGGCGGTGAAATACTTCCGTGCCGCCTGCTCGTCGCCCTTGAGCTGCGCCGCCTGCGCCGAGAGCAGCAGGGTCAGGGGCGGCTCTGCCAGCAAGGTGTCGGCCTTGCGCGCGAAGCGATGCGCCTCCTCGGCATCGCCCGCCGCCACCGCCACCATGCCCTGCGTCAGCGCGCGATAGCCCTCGCGCCGCCGCTTCTCGCGCCGCGCCCGCATGAAGGCGCGCGGGCCGCCCAGCAGCTTGCGCAAGAGATGGAACAGCGCGGCGGCGAACATGGCGAGAAGGACGACGCCGAAGACGAGCACGGCGACGCTGGTGTCGACGCGCCAGCCCTGCCAGGTGAGTGCGACACTGCCGGGCTCGCTGGCGAGAAAGCCGGCGCCGGCGGCAAGCAGCGCGATGACGATGAGCACCGGGAGCGTGCGCATCAGTGTTGCGGCGCGGCTTCGGCCGCCGAGGGTGCGGGCGCGGCAGTCAAGCGCGCGGTGAGGTTTTTCGTTGCCTGGTCGAGCGCTGCTTCGGCGTCGAGCCGGCGATGCGCGGCGTTGAGCCAGCTTTGCGCCGGCGCCCGATCCTGTTCCGGCAGATCCTCGAGCGCCGCTACGGCGCCGGCGAGGTCATCGCTGCCGAGCGCGGTCTCGGCCTTCGCCACTGCCGCCGAGACGGGATCGCTGCTGCCGGCAGCGCCGCTGCCGACGCGGCGGATGACGACGAGCGAGCGCAGCTTGCCGAGAATGCGGGCGCCGAGACTGTCGCTTTCCGGCTCAGCCGGCGCGCGCAGCAAGGACGGCGCGACGTCCTGCCGAAAGCGCTGGGCGAGGCTGGCCGCGTTGGCAATGCCCTGGCCTGCCGATGTCCCCAACGTGCCCAGGGCCCCGGTGAGCTCCGGCCGCTCATGCGCCAGCGTCTTCACCGTGTCGAGCTCGGCGGTGAAGGGCCGGCCGCTCTCGACCGCGGCGCGGAGCTGTCCGAGCGCCAGCAGCAGCGCCTGGTCGCTGCGCGTATCGGCCGCCGCCGCGCCGCGTTGCTCGAGCCGGTCGAGCCGCTGGCCGAGCGCCGCATTCGCCCCGTCGAGCTTTTGCAGCGATTGAGCCAGCGCTGTGAGCTGCGTCTCATCGGCGGCCGCTTGCGGCGGGTGGCTCTCGAGCGCGGCGATGCGGTCGGCGAGCGAGCGCATCGCCTGCGCCTGCTCCTGCATCCATTGCGGTGTCGCCACCGATTTCATCTGCTGCTCGAGCTCGGCGACGCGCTGTTCCAGGGCGGCCTGTTGCTGAGTCAGCGCGGCGATGCGCCGGTCCTGCTCGCCGCGCTCGGCCTTCGCCGCCTCGAACGATTTCTGCGCCGAGCCGGGCAGGAGCTGCGTCCAGTAGGGCGCGGTGCTGAGGATCGCCACCACGAGCACCACCAGCGCAAACACCGGCCAGAGCTGCCGCCGGCCATGGGCGGGAGCGGCGGCACTTTCGTCATGCGCCGTGGCGTCGAGAGTGGGGGGCGGCGCGCCGGTCCAGCCGGGCGCCGGTCCCGGCCCGCTCTCATCGCCGTGCTGCTCGGTCATTCCGCTCCCATGCTCCGCTTGTGCTCGCCGCGCTCTCGATCGACCGCCTCGAGCAAGGCCTGCTGCGTCGGCGCGCGCGCAACCGCAATGTGCCGCCACGGCAGCGCGCCCAGCGCGGCCGCAACCGCCGGGCTGAGCGCCAGCGCGGTCAGCGCGCGGCAAGATGGCTCCATCCCTGCGGCGGCGGCAAGCCTAACAAAGGTTGCGGCGGTGCGGGGAGAGAAAAACAGCGCCAGCGCCGGCTCGCCCTGCGCGATGACGGCCGCCGCTTCGGACGGCAATGCCGCGGCGGGCCGCGCTTCATAAACGACGACCCGACGCACGAAGAAACCGGCCTTGCCCAGGATTCCCGCGAGATCGCCTGCGACGTCGCTGCCCGCGATATGGACGAGCGCGCCCTGCTGCGGCGACAGCCGCGCCGCGACCAGCGCCGCAAGATCGGCGACGTCACCGCCGGCGCTGGTGACGCTGCGGCAGTCGGCGAGTCGCGCTGCGGCGGCGGACGCATCGCCGACGGCGAAAACGGGAAGCTCGCGCCGCGCCGAAGCGTTCGCGAAAACGCGGATGCCGTTGGCGCTGGTGACGAGCAGCGCCTGAGCGCCGATCAGCGCGTCGCTGATGCGCGTTGCCGCATTGGCGGCAGGCCGGATGCTCAGCAGCGGCGCCAGCACGGGCTCGATGCCGCGCTCGGCGAGCGCACGAGCGAGCGGGGCCGCATCTTCGGCGGGACGCGTCACCAGCGCCTTCACGGCGCGTCCTCGGCGAAGAAGCCGGGCCCGGCGCGGCCGCGCAGCTCCATCCCGGCGTCGCGGCCAAGCGCTTCCGCCGACGCCACGCTGCCGCGCCGCTCGGCGAGCAGGCGTTCCTTGCCATCGGGCCGGATCAGCATGGCACGCAGATGCAGCGCATCGCCTTCGGCGATCTCCGCCAGCGCCGCGATCGGCGTGCGGCAGGAGCCGCCGAGCGCCGCCAGCACGGCCCGCTCGGCGCCGATGCGCGCAGCGGTCGGCGCATCGTCGACGGCGGCGAGGAAGGCGCGCGCACGTTCATCCGCGGCGCGGATCTCGATGCCGATGGCGCCCTGCGCCGCCGCCGGCAATATCTCCTCGGGCGAGAGCACGGCGGTGATGCGCTGGGCGAGGCCGAGACGCTTCAGCCCGGCCACGGCCAGCAGCGTGCCGTCGACCTCGCCGGCATCGAGCTTGCGCAGCCGGGTCTCGACGTTGCCGCTCAGCGGCACGATGCGCAGATCGGGGCGGCGATGGAGAAGCTGCGCCTCGCGGCGTGGCGAGGAAGTGCCGATCGAAGCGCCGACGGGGAGATCGGCAAAGCGCGCCGCGCGCAGCGAAAACCAGGCATCGCGCGCATCTTCGCGCGGCAAATGCGCGGCCAGCGCGAGTCCCTCCGGCAAAACGGTCGGCAGATCCTTCAGCGAATGCACGGCAAGGTCGATGCGCCCATCGAGCAGCGCTTCCTCGATCTCCTTGGTGAAGAGGCCCTTGCCGCCGAGATCGGCAAGGCGCCGGCCGGCCGCAGCGTCGCCGCTGGTCTTGATCACCACCATCTCGACCGCATCGGGCGCGGCGAGCTCGGCATGGGCGGCGGCCAGCCGCGCCTTGAGCTCCGCCGCCTGAGCCAGCGCCAGCGCGCTGCCGCGCGTGCCGATGCGCAGAAGAGAGGTCGCCATGGCGGTGTTTAGGGTTTTGCCCGCAAGCGGGCAAGTTTTCAGTTCTCAGAAGTTGTCAGTTATCAGTTCTCAGTTGTCAGTCAGGAAGCACCTGACCTTTCGAACTGACGACTGACAACTGAGAACTGACAACTCCTACCCGAAGCGCTAGCTTCCACACTATGCTGATCCTCGGCATCGAGACGAGCTGCGATGAGACGGCGGCGGCGGTGGTGAGCGATGAGGGCGCCCGCATTCGCGCCAACATCGTGCTGTCGCAGCTCGCCGAGCATCGGCCCTATGGCGGCGTCGTGCCGGAAGTGGCGGCGCGCGCTCATCTCGACCATCTCGACGGTATCATCGCGCGCGCGCTTGACGACACCGGCATCACCTGCGCCGATCTCGCCGCCGTCGCGGCCACGGCCGGGCCCGGCCTCATCGGCGGCATCTTCGTCGGCGTCATGGAGGCAAAGGCGATCGCGCTCGCCCGCCGTCTCCCGTTCATCGCCGTCAACCATCTCGAAGGGCACGCGCTGTCGCCGCGTCTCGTCGCCGATGTCGCGTTTCCCTATCTGCTGCTGCTGGTCTCGGGCGGGCATTGCCAGCTCCTCGCCGTCGAAGGCGTGGGGCGCTACCGCCGGCTCGGCACCACCATCGACGATGCGGCGGGCGAGGCCTTCGACAAGGGAGCAAAGCTGCTGGGCTTGGGCTATCCCGGCGGTCCCGCAATCGAGCGCGCGGCGGCCGCGGGCGATGCCACGCGCTTCAGCTTGCCGCGGCCGCTCAAGGGGCGGCCGGGCTGCGACTTCTCCTTCTCCGGCCTAAAGACGGCGCTGCGTCAGCAGGTGGCGGCGCTCGCCGATGCCGAGGGCCGGCTCGCGCCGCGCGACGTCGCAGATCTCGCCGCGGCGCTGCAAGCCGCGATCGGCGACAGCCTCGTCGACCGCACCACCCATGCCGTGGCGCAGTTCCGCCGCCGCTGGCCCGAAGGCAAGAGCCTCGTCCTTGCCGGCGGCGTTGCCGCGAACAAGACGCTCCGGGCGCGGCTCGCCGATCTCGCCGCGGCGGCGGGATTGGCTTTCGTCGTGCCGCCGGCCGCGCTCTGCACCGACAATGCGGCCATGATCGCCTGGGCCGGGCTCGAGCGGCTGCGGCTCGGCCTTACCGACCCGCTCGACTTTGCGCCACGCCCGCGCTGGCCGCTCGACCCCGCCGCGGCTCCCGCCATCGGCGCGGGCGTGAAGGCTTAGCGACGCTTCCGCGCTCGACCCCGACGCTCCGAACAACAGTTCGTTACCGTGAATGCGATCTTGCACTCGGCCATAGCGGCGACCCGCCCACACCGCTAGCATCCCGCTGCATTCACAACGCCTGATCGGGAGGGGCCATGCGTAAGCTTGTGATGGGGGTCGTTGCCGCCTGTGTCTTGGGGATCGCCGGCGAGGCTTCGGCGCAGCAGCAACCGGCAGCGGCGCCGGAGGCGGTGCCGGAAAAGATGCCGTTCGACATTCCCTATGGCAGCGAGATCAATCTCGATCGCGCCAATCGCCTGATCGATGCCGCCAAGGCGGAGGCACGCAAGCACAATTGGATGATGGCCATCGCCGTGGTCGGCCCGAGCGGCGATCTGGTCGCGTTCCAGCGCATGGACGGGACGCAGTTCGCGTCGGTCGGCATCGCTCAAGACAAGGCGGTAGCCGCGGCGCGCTTCCGCCGGCCGACCAAGGTTTTCGCCGATGCGATGGCAGCGGGGCACGTCGAGATCCTGTCGCTGCGCGGCGTCGTCGTCTTCGCCGGCGGCTTCCCGCTCATCGAGGGCGGCAGGATCATCGGCGCCATCGGCTGCAGCGGCGGCGTCAGCGCGCAAGACGCCGCGACCTGCCAGGCCGGCGCCGAGCTCGTGAAATAGTCCAAACGATCTCCGGCGCCTTGCCGCAGGACCGCGCGGCCCCGATCCGCTATCCTCGGCGATGATGCAGCGTATCGGCATCATCGGCGGCGGCGCTTGGGGCAGCGCGCTCGCGCTCACCGCGCGGCGCGCCGGCCGCGACGTCGTGCTCTGGGCGCGCGAGCCGGAGGTGGCGGCGGCGATCAACCGCGACCACGCGAACCCGCTCTTCCTGCCGGGGGTTGCGCTCGATCCCGCGATCGGCGCCACCACCGAGCTTGCGCACGCCGTGCGCGGCGCCGATGCGCTGCTCCTGGTGGCGCCGGCGCAGCATCTGCGCGCGCTGGCGGCGGGGCTCGCGCCCTTGCTGCCGGCAGGCCTGCCGGTGGTGATCTGCGCCAAGGGCATCGAGGAGGGGACCGGCGCGCTGATGAGCGAGGTGATTGCCGCAACGCTGCCGCATGCGCCGCTCGCGGTGCTGTCGGGCCCGACCTTTGCCAGCGAGGTGGCGGCGGGCTTGCCGACTGCGGTGACGCTCGCCTGCGCCGATGCCGCGCTCGGCCGCCGTGTCATCGCCGCGCTGGGCACGCGCAGCTTCCGCCCCTATCTCGCCGCCGATGTGGCGGGCGCCGAGATCGGCGGCGCCGTCAAGAACGTGCTGGCGATCGCGTGCGGCATCGTCATGGGCCGGAAGCTCGGCGACAATGCGCGCGCGGCGCTCATCACGCGCGGCCTCGCCGAAATGGTGCGCCTCGCCCTCGCCAAAGGCGGCAAGCCCGAGACGCTGATGGGGCTGTCCGGCCTCGGCGACCTCGTTCTCACCTGCACCAGCCTCACCTCGCGCAACCACTCGCTGGGCGTGGCGCTGGGCGAGGGGAAGGCGCTGGCCGAGATCCTGGCCGGGCGGCGCTCGATCGCCGAAGGCGTCTCTTCGGCCGCCGCCGCCGCCGCGCTGGCGCGGCGGCTCGGCATCGACATGCCGATCACCGCGGCGGTCGACGCCATTCTCCACCACGGCGCCGCCATCGATGCCGCGATCGAAGGCCTGCTGGCGCGGCCTTTCCGGAGTGAAGGGGAGTAGCTGGAAAGGGAGTTCTCAGTCTTCAGTTGTCAGTTCGGCTGGCCGGTCGACTGACAACTGAAAACTGAAAACTTCTTGACCCCTGATCCTGTATCGGATACAAATACACCTATGAGCCGGGCCACGCGTTTCTCGGTTGCCGTGCATGCGCTGGCGCTGATCGAGCGCTTCGGCGGCGAGCGGCTGACCTCCGATGTCATCGCCGGTAGTGTCGGCACCAATGCGAGCTTCGTGCGCCGGGTGCTGGCGATGCTCTCCCATGCCGGGCTGGTGCGCTCCTCGCCGGGGGTCGCCGGCGCGGCGCTGACGCGGCCGGCGGCGAAGATCACGCTGCTCGATATCTATCGCGCCGTCGACATGGAGGATGAGCATCGCCTCGCCGTCCATGATGAGCCTAATCCCTGCTGCATGATCGGCCGCCACATCCAAGGCGCGCTCGACGCCGCGATCGGCCCGGCCGAGGATGCCTTCGAGGCGCAGCTCAAGCGCCGCTCGCTCGCCGACATCATGTCCTTCATTGCCGCCCAGACCAAGTAGTCACGTACCTGTAACAGATACAGCAACAAGTCAAGGAGGAGCATCATGAAGCTGTACTATTCCCCCGGCGCCTGCTCGCTCTCGCCCCATATCGTGCTGCGCGAGGCGGGACATAGCTTCGAGCTGCAGCGCGTCGATGTCCAGGCGAAGAAGCTGAAGCCGGGCGATGGCGATTTCTTCGCCGTCAATCCCAAGGGCCAAGTGCCGGTGCTCGAGCTCGACGACGGCGATCGCCTCACGGAGGGGCCGGCCATCGTGCAGTATCTCGCCGACCAGAAGCCGGCGAGCGGGCTTGCCCCGGCGAACGGCACCATGCCGCGCTATCACCTGCAGGAATGGCTCAACTTCGTCACCTCGGATCTGCACAAGGTGTTCGCGCCGCTGTTCCGCGCGACCACGCCCGACGAGTTCGTCAAGATCACCAAGGACAACCTCGCCAACAAATTCGCCTTCCTCGACCGCCACCTCGCTACGCACCAATACCTCATGGGTGACAGTTTCACCGTCGCCGATGCGTATTGCTTCACCATCGTCAATTGGACGAGGTTCAAGGACATCGATCTCGGCCGCTGGCCCAATCTCAAATCCTACATGGACCGCGTCGCGGCGCGGCCCAAGGTGCAGGAGGCGATGAAGGCGGAGGGGTTGATTAAATAGCTGTCAGCCGTGAGCGGAGTTGTCAGTCGTCAGTTTTCAGTTGTCAGCTTCAGCGGCATCGAAACTGAAAACCGACCACTGATAACTGACAACTCAACTGACGGCTGACAGCTCCTAAGGAGAGACCAATGGCCCCGCTTCCCGGCTGGTCGTTTCCGGAATCGCCGTTTCATCCCGGCGAGCAGCAGGTGCAGCAGATCCTTGGCGTGCGCGAGCGGATGGAAGTGGCCGGCCGGCGCGTGCTGCGCAACTTCATGCCGGACCAGCATCGCGAATTTTTCGCGCAGCTGCCTTTCCTGGTGCTCGGCACCGTCGATGACGAGGGTCAGCCCTGGGCCTCGATCGCCACCGGGGCGCCGGGCTTCCTGTCGACGCCCGATGCGACGACGCTGCGCGTTGCCGCCGCGCCGCCGCTCGGCGCCCATCTCGCCGTGGGGCGCGATGTCGGCGCTCTCGGCATCGACTTCGCGACGCGGCGACGCAACCGCGCCAATGGGCTGATCGCCGCGCTCGACGACGGCAGCTTCGATATCGCCGTGAAACAGTCCTTTGGCAATTGCCCCAAATATATCCAGGCGCGCGACTGGACCATGCTCGCTCCCGACACGCAGGCGCCGGGGCGGGTGCTGCGCGGTCGCTGGCTCGGCGCGGCGGAGCGCGAGCTCATCGCCGGCGCCGATACCTTCTTCATCGCCAGCGCGCTGGGCAGCCTCCGCAGTGACCCGAGCCGGGGCGCGGATGCCTCGCATCGCGGCGGGCCGCCGGGCTTTGTACGCGTCGATGACGAGCACACGCTGACCGTGCCGGATTTCACCGGCAACGCTTACTACAACACGCTCGGCAATCTCCGGCTCAATCCGCGTTGCGGCCTGCTCTTCATCGATTTCGCGGCCGGCACGACGGTGCAGATCGCCGCCACGGCCGAGATCGTCTGGGACGGGCCGGAGGTCGCGCGCTTTGCCGGCGCCGAGCGCCTTGTCCGCTTTCACGTAACCGAGCGCGTCACGGCCGAGCGCGCCCTGCCCCTGCGCTGGCGCTTCCGCGAGAACTCGCCCTTCCTGGCGAAGCTCGGCAGGTGGGTCTAGTCAAGGCGAACGCGTCAGCGTTCGTCCGCGGCGGGCGACAGCGATTGCGCGAGCACGGAAGCCCGCACCGTGCGGACTACCCTCTCCTAGACCGATTAAGCCGATTGCGGCCGGCGCAGCGGGCGGCGCTCGACGACGAAGGTCCGGGTGGCCGGCCGCGGCGCCGCGGCCGGCGGCGCTTCGGACCTTGCCGGCGCGGGCTCCTGAGCCTGAGCCGGCGCCGTTGCTGCCTGCAGCGGGGCTTGGCGCGGCGGGCCGCGCCGCTTCGACGGCGAGCGCAGCGCGAGGCTCGGATCGGCGGCGCGCACGGCGATGCGCTGGCCGTCGATCTCCTGCCCGTCGAGGGCTTCGATCGCCTCGGCCGCGGCGCGCTTGGGCGCGAGGTCGACGAGCCCGTGATTGCGGATCGCGCCGGTCTTGGCGTCGCGCGCCAGATGGGCGATCAGCACCAGTCCATAGGGATCGAAGAGGTCGGCAAGCCGCGCGTCGGTGAAGCCCGGCGGCAGATTGGCGACGAAGATGTTCCCGGTGATGCGATCGGATCTCATGGCGGTGGCGCCTATCCCTTTCTTAGCTGCCCGACATGGAGAGCCAGAGATGGTCAGCGGGGCAATGGTTTGAGGTGAGACAAAACGCCGCGATCCCGGCCGGTCCTGCCACTAATCCGTCAAATGCTTGTCATCGGCGTGACCCCATGGGCCGCTAGACAGGCCGTGATTCCCTGAGGCGCGGCCGGCAAAGCGTGGCGCACCACATCTTGAGAAACCAGGTGAAGAACCGGCAAGTCCTAGTGACAAGCCTTGGCTTTCCCGGTATCGTTTCGATGTTGATGCCGTTGCCTCCTGGGTCCTCTCCCGCCCTTTCCCGGCCCGGTCTCCCTCCCGGCGATCCCGCACCGCTACGCTTGATCATCGCCCGCCGCCTTGCGGCGCGGCGCCGCTTTGTCGTCACCCGTCCATCGAGAAGGAATTCGGCATGGCCAAACGTTCGAGCCGCGCAGCCCAGCCCAAGAGCCACGAGAACAAGGTCGAGCCGTTATTCGGGCCGGGCTGGCACCCGCTGGGGGTTGAGCGCGACACGGAGCGGGAACAGAGTTATCTGCGCAAGGTCAGGCCGCAAAGCGACAATCA
>DATIYL010000226.1:0-2995 GCA_035517635.1 Allostellaceae bacterium
CCACGGCATCGCCGGTCTCATGGGCGGGCTGCTGACGGGCATTCTCGCCAATCCCGCCATGCTCGAATATATTGGCACCGAGAAGGACGCCCCCGGCGTGAACATCACCGGCCTGCTTTACGGCAATGCCTCGCAGCTCCTGCTGCAGGCCGAAGGTGCGGCCTTCATCATCGTCTACAACATCATCGCCACCTACATCATCCTGAAGGTGATCGGGTTGATCGTGCCGCTGCGCATGGATGATGCGACGCTCCGCGTCGGCGACGATGCGGTGCATGGCGAGACGGCCTATGCGATCGGCACGGAAGGCGAGTAACCGACCGCGCTGCGGGTAAGCCGAAGATTTGCAATCCTGGTGCCGGAGCGGTCAGCCGCTCCGGCACTTGCTTTTTTGTGTCGGGAGATAGCCGCGGGCGAAGGCCGCGGCGCCGTTCAGGGCGCCGCGCGCCGCGCCGGTGCTGGCGCGACCGGTACCGCTTCGGGCTCGATCGTGGGATCGCAACCCTCGCGCACGATGTCGAGCAGGTGCTGCGGCACCGGCTCGTCGGCAATGCTGCCGTAAAGGGCTTGGAACAGCGGGGCGCCATCGCTCTCGCCGTTGAGCAAGCGCTCGACCTCGACAGCGACCGCAAGGTTCGTCAATTGCTTCTGTCCGCTCATCGTCATCATCTCCATAGCCGGCATCCGGCCACCGGTGATTTCGCTGTTACAAACGGTTACGCCCATTTACGGTTCCCGCGAGTTCGCAATTTTTTTCTCAGTTCGTAACAGATTGTAACAGGCCCCAAAGCGTCCTAAAAATTAAGGACTTAGGGGGTCCTAAAGCGGCTCGCCGCGAACCAGGCGCGGCAGATCGCCGACGGTGCCCATGGCATGGCGCATGAACAGGCGCTTCATCGGCGGCAACTTATCGACGGCGGCGAGGCCGAGATCGCGGAGGAGGCGCAGGGGCGGCAGCGCGTTGGAGAACAGCCGGTTGAGCCCGTCCGTGACCACCGCCAGGGTGAGATTGTCGAAGCGGCGCCAACGCTCATAGCGCCGCAGCAGCTCGGGCGTCGCGATGTCGAGGCCAAGCCGCCGCCCCTCGACAACGAGCTCGGCCAGCGCGGCGATGTCGCGGATGCCGAGATTGTGCCCCTGGCCGGCAATGGGGTGGATGAAATGTGCGGCGTCGCCGACCAGCGCCAGCCGCGGCGCGGTGTAGCGTTCGGCATGGAGGAGGGCGAGCGGGTAGGACCAGCGTGGGCCGACCACCTCGACCTCGCCAAGGAAATCGCCGAAGCGGCGCCTGAGCTCGGCGGCGAACCCGGCGTCGTCCAAGGCGAGGATCTCCGGCGCCAATGCCTCGCGCTCGGTCCAAACGATCGAGGAGCGTTGCCCGGTCATCGGCAGAATGGCGAAAGGCCCGGCCGGGAGGAAATGCTCGATGGCGACGCCGTGATGCGGCAGTTCGTGCCGCACGGTGCAGACGATCCCGGTTTGCGGATAGGCCCATTGGATCGTGCGGATGCCGGCGGCGCGGCGCAGCGGCGAGGCCTTGCCGTCGCAGGCGGCGACGAGCTCGCCGACGAGCTCCCGCCCGTCGCTCAAAAAAGCCGTCGCGGCGGCGGCGCTGCGCTCCACGCGCTCGACCGCAACCGGGGCCAGATGCCGGAGATTTGGCAGCGTGCGCGCCCGCTCGATCTGCGCCCGGCGCAGCGCCCGGTTCTCGACGATATAGCCCAAGGGCGCGGTGCCGAGATCGCGATGGTCGTAATGCAGGAAGAGCGGCGAATCGCCATCGGCGACGCGGATTTCGAGGATCGGCTCGGCCTCGGCGGCGACCAGCGGCCAAAGGCCGATGCCCTCCAGTACCTGCTTCGAGCCATAGGCGATGGCCGTGGCGCGGCCGTCGAAGGGCTCCGACAGCATGGTCGCGGGATCCTCACGGTCGATGACCGCGACCTCGATCCCGGCATCGGCGCAAGCGATGCCGAGGGTGAGGCCGGCGAGGCCGCCGCCAACCACGATGAGCTCGACCCGCTCCTCCGTCATGGGCGAAAGATGCGGCGCGGGGCGGGGTTTGTCCATCGCCACGCGGGGCCGGACTAGCGGCGCAGATAGCGCCAGAGCAGCAAGGCGCCGACGATCAGCAGCAGGCCGAGCCAGGACAGCTCGAAGTTGAAAGCTCCCTGCGCCAGCGAGATGGAAAGCGCGCGCGTGTTGATCAGCGACCAGATCCCGGCCATTGCGGAGACTAGTCGAAGAAAGCCGCTGCAGACCAGAGCCGCCACAACGTCTGCCCAAGCCGGAGCAGGACTGCATAACAATGAGGCAGAAGCTGCTTCTTTGCTTAAAAAATAATCCGCTGCTCGCCGACCGCGCACCGCCCGGCCTGAGCGCATAATCGGCGGTTCGCCCTCCTCGGCGGTGGCACGATTCTTGATTTCATCCCCCCTCGGCGGCTGGGCGGGGGAGTCGTCTCAGCGGCAATCGCAATCGTCCTCGCGGGAGGTAAGCTCACATGAGAGTTCGTTCTGTGCTGACTTGGATGGGACGGGTGCTGCCGCTGGCAGCGCTGGCCGTGCTCATCCCCTTGAGTTTCGCCGTCGCCCAGCAGGCGCCGGCCGGCGCCCCTGCGGCGCCCGCGGCCCCGGCCGCCGCCGCCGCGCCGGCCGCAGACGCGGCACCGCCGGCTTGCGTCGCCGATCCCGATCCCAAGAAAGCCGTGCTGGAGAAATGCACGCCCAATTCCGGCGACACCGCGTGGATGCTGACCTCGGTGGCGCTGGTGCTGATGATGACCGTGCCGGGCCTCGGCCTCTTCTATGGCGGCATGGTGCGCAAGAAGAATGTCGGCGACACCGTGATGACGAGCTTCGCCATCACCTGCCTCGTCACCGTGCTGTTTGCGATCTGCACCTACAGCCTCGCCTTCACTGGCGGTTCGCCGTACATCGGCGGGCTCTCCCGGGCCTTCCTGCAGGACATCCTGAGCGACATCTCGAACCAGACC
>DATIYL010000227.1:0-12730 GCA_035517635.1 Allostellaceae bacterium
ACTCGGGCGCTGCCGCGCAACCAAAACCGCCCCGACCTCATCATCAACCCGGTCAAGATCGCCGAGGCGTTCTGGTACCTGCACACCCAGGACAAATCCTGCTGGAGCCACGAGATCCAGCTCACACCACACCCGGTCAAGCCGAGCTATTGAAGCGTGTGCGGGAGATCCGTGAGACAGCAGGAGCGCGGGGGCTCATTGCAATCGGCCTACAAGGACACTCACCCCGCCCGATCGTACTTCCGCACGAAATCCTCAGCACTCAACGTGCGGAAATCGGCGAGCGCGGCGGCGAGGCGCTCCTTCGGCCAATCCCACCAGGCGATGCGCATCAGCCCCGCCTCCACCGCTTCGCTGAAGCGGCGGCGCAGCGGCTTTGCGGGGACGCCGACGGCGATCGTGTAGGCCGGGACGTCATGCGTCACCACCGCGCCGGCGCCGATCACCGCGCCGGTAGCGACGCTGACGCCCGGCATCAGGATGGCGCCGTGGCCGATCCAGACATCGGGGCCGATGGCGACGCGATGCGCGCGGCGCCAGGCGAAGACCGTCGCATCGTCCTCGGCGCCGAGATGATGCGAGCGGCTGCGATAGGTGAAATGGTGCTGGCTCGCCCGCTCCATCGGGTGGTTGGTGGGGTTGATCCGCACCGCCGCCGCGATGTTGCAGAACTTGCCGATATCGGCGTTGAAGATGTCGCAATCCTGCACGGCATAGGCGTAGTCGCGGAAATCGCTCTCGAGCAGGCGCGAGCGCGGGCCGAGCACGGTCCACGGGCCCATGCGGCTCGCCTTCACCAGCGCCGTCGGATGGATCATCGGCCCCTCGGTCATCCCGGCGCGCTCATGCCAGGGATGGTCGACCTCGCCGAAATCGACCGGGATCATCGCGCGCCTCAGGCGATGCGCTCGCCCAGGCGCCAGGTCGTGCGCGCGAAGGGCATCTTGTCGATGACGGCGACGCGGACGAGATCGGCGCGCAAGCCCGTTTCGATCCGCCCGCGATCGGCAAGGCCGACCGAAGCGGCGGGATTGTTACTCACCGTCGCCACCGCATCGGGCAGGGTGAAGCCGGCCTCATCGGTGAGCTTGAACGCGGCGTGCAGCAGGCTCACCGGCACATAATCCGAGGAAAGAATGTCGAGAATGCCGGCGCGGGCGAAATCGAGCGCCGAGGCATTGCCGGAGTGCGAGCCGCCGCGCACGACGTTGGGCGCGCCGCCGAGCACGCTCATCCCCGCCCCATGCGCCGCCGTCGCGGCTTCCGCCGTGGTCGGGAACTCGGCGATCACCACGCCGGCCTGCCGCGCCTCCTCGACATGCGCGAGGGTGGCATCGTCATGGCTCGCGAGCCGGATGCCGCGCTGCCGCGCCATCCCGATCACCATGGCGCGGTTGTCGGCGGCGTAGCGCTCCTGATCGGCCTGGCGGCTGCGGATGAAATCGGCGAGCGCCGCATCGCTCAGATTGTACTTGCCCTGATAGTAGGTCTTGAACTGATCGAGGCTGACGAATTGCCGCTGGCCCGGCGTGTGGTCCATGAGCGACATCAGCCCGACCATCGGATGAGCCGCAAGCGGCGTCAGCAGCGCCGGCAGATCGGGAAAGGAAAGCTCGCAGCGCAGATGAAGGCGGTGGTCGGCGCGGAGCATGCCCGACTGTTGTGCCTCGGTGACCGCCGCCACCATGCCGCCCAGCGCCTCGATGCGGTCGCCGCCGCGCTGGATGTCGCCGATGGCAAGCGCGTCGTAGATCGTGGTGATGCCCGACGCCGCCATTTGCGCGTCATGGGTGATGACGGCGGAAACCGCCGGCCAGCGCACGCGCGGCCGCGGCGTCGCATGGCGCTCGAGATTGTCGGTGTGCAGCTCGACCAGCCCTGGCAGCAGGAAATCGCCACCGAGATCGATCGCGCCCGGCGCCGCGCTCGGCCGTGCGGCCGGCTCGATGCGGGCGATCTGGCCGTCGCGGACGAGGAGATCGCCGAGGACGCAATTCTCGCGCGTGACGATGCGCGCATTGGTGAAAAGAGTCTCGTTCATGCCGCCAGGGTTCTCTCGGGCAAGGGGAAGAGACGCGTCGCGATGCTACGCCGCGCTTCGGGATCGTGGAAGATGCCGACCATCGCCGTGCCGGCATCGCGCCGCTCGGCGAGCAGCGCCAAGACGCGCCCGGCATTCTCGGTGTCGAGCGAGGCGGTGGACTCGTCGAGCAGCAGCAGCGGATGCGCGGCGATCAAGGCGCGGGCGATGTTGACGCGCTGCTGCTCGCCGCCGGAGAACGTCGCCGGGGCGAGGCGCCAGAGCCGCTCGGGCAGCGCCAGCGCGGTGAGCAGCGCGCCGGCGCGCCGGCGCGCTTCGATCGGCGCGACGCCGCGGCTCGTCAGCGGCTCGGCGACGATGTCGAGCGTCGGCACGCGCGGGATGACGCGCAGGAACTGGCTGACATAGCCGATGGTCTCGCGCCGGATCTCCAGCAGCAGGCGCGGCGAGGCCGCAGCCATATCGACCATGGCGCCGCGATGGCGGATCAGGATGCGTCCGCGGTCGCTGCGGTAATTGCCGTAGAGCGCACGCAGCAAGGTCGACTTGCCACGGCCGGAAGGCGCGTCGAGCACGACGCATTCGCCCGGCCGCAGCGCCAGATCGATGCCGTCGAGCACGGCGAGGCGCACGCCCTGGGCGTGGAGCGTGAAACTCTTGGCGAGGCCTTCGACCTCGAGGATCGGCAGGGCGTCGCTCATGCCGCCAGCACCGAGGAAACGAGGAGCTGGGTATAGGGGTGATGGGGATCGTCGAGCACCTGGTCGGTGACGCCGCTTTCCACCACCTGGCCCTGCTGCATCACCATGAGGCGATGCGCGAGCAGCCGCGCGACGCCGAGATCGTGCGTCACCAGCACCACGGAGATGCCGAGATCCGCTACCAGCCGCCGCAGCAGGTCGAGCAACCGCGCCTGCACCGAGACATCGAGGCCGCCGGTCGGCTCGTCCATGAGGACGAGGCGCGGCTCCGTCACCAGGGCGCGCGCGATCTGCAGGCGCTGCTGCATGCCGCCGGAGAAGGTCGCGGGGAGATCGTCCAGCCGCGCCGGATCGATCTCGACGCGCTCGAGCCAGGCCGCGGCGGCGCGCCGGATGCTGCCGTAATGGCGCGCGCCCGCGGCCATGATCGGCTCGCCGATATTGGCGCCCGCGCTGACGGAGAGGCGCAAGCCGTCGCGCGGGTTCTGATGGACGAAGCCGATCTCGCGCCGCACCAGCCGGCGCAAATCGGCCTCGGGCAGCGCCGCGAGATCGACGACGGGCCCCGCCGCGGTGCGGAAGCGCACGGCGCCCGCATCGGGCGCGACGCGGCCCGCGATCATGTTGAGCAGCGTCGTCTTGCCGGAGCCGGATTCGCCGACGATCGCCAGCACCTCGCCCGGCCAGAGCGCGAAGCTCACGCCGCGCACCGCCTGACGCTCGCCATAGCGCTTGGCCATCCGGTCGATGTCGAGCAGCGGCAACTCGCTCATGACGCGCTCCGCCGTTCGAGCCTGGTGTCGCAATGATCGGTATCGGAGCAGACGAAGCGCCGCGTGCCGCGATCGTCGATGACGATCTCGTCGAGGAAGCTGTCGCCCGAGCCGCAGCGCTGGCACCGCTGCGTCCAGCGCTCGACGGTAAAGGGATGATCCTCGAAATCGAGGCTCTTCACCGGCGTGTGCGGCGGCAGCGCATAGATGCGCTTCTCGCGCCCGGCGCCGAACAGCATCAGCGCCGGCGAGCGGTCGAGCTTTGGATTGTCGAAGCGCGGGATCGGCGACGGGCGCATGAGATAGCGGCCATTGACCATCACGGGATAGTCGTACGCGGTGGTGATGCGGCCCATGCGGGCGATGTCCTCGTAGAGCTTCACATACATGCTGCCGTAGTCGGCCTCGGCATGCATGCGCCGGCTGCGCGTTTCGCGCGGCTCGAGCCAGCGCAGCGGCTCCGGGATCGGCACCTGGAACACCATGATCTGCCCCGCTTGCAGCGGCGTCTCGGGCACGCGGTGGCGCGTCTGGATGATCGTCGCCTCGTTCGTCCGCGTCGTCGTCGCCACCCCTGCGGTCTTGGCAAAGAAGCGCCGGATAGAGACCGCGTTGGTGGTGTCGTCCGCGCCCTGGTCGATGACCTTGAGGCGATCCGTGGCGCCGATGATTGAGGCCGTCACCTGGATGCCGCCGGTCCCCCAGCCATAGGGCAACGGCATCTCGCGGCCGGCGAACGGCACCTGATAGCCCGGCACCGCCACCGCCTTCAGGATGGCGCGGCGGATCATCCGCTTGGTCTGCTCGTCGAGATAGGCGAAGTTGTAGCCGGGATGCGCCGCGCTCATTCCGCCGCCTCCCGCCGCGTCTCCCATTCCTTGCGCAGCCGCCGCAACAGGTCGAGCTCGGATTGGAAATCGACGTAATGCGGCAGCTTCAGATGCTGCACGAAGCCCGAGGCCTCGACATTGTCGGCATGGCTCAGCATGAATTCCTGATCCTGCGCCGGCGCCGAGATCTCTTCACCAAGTTCGGCGGCGCGCAGCGCCCGGTCGGCCAGCGCCATGGCCATCGCCTTGCGCTCGGCGCCGCCGAAGGTGAGGCCATAGCCGCCGGTGAACTGCGGCGGCGCCGCCTCATTGCCTTTGAACTGATTCACCATCTGACATTCGGTCACGGCGATCTCGCCGATCTCGATGGCGAAGCCGAGCTCGGGCGGCACCACCTCGACGGCGACCCGGCCGTGCCGGATCTCGGCGGCGAAGGGATGGGTATGGCCATAGCCGCGCTGCGTCGAATAGCTCATGGCGAGCAGGAAGCCCTCATCGCCGCGCGCCAGCGCCTGTAGCCTGAGGTCGCGCGAGGCGGGATAGGACAAAGGCGTGCGCGTGATGTCGCCCGGCGCGCCGGCCGTGTCCGCCGGCGCTTCTTCGATCAGGCCTTCGCCGCCGAGGATCTCGGCGACACGCGGCATCGGCTCGGCCGCCACGGCGGGAAGGCTCTGCCGCGCCGGGCGTGCCGCCTCGCTTTCCGCCGCCAGCGCGAAATCGAGCAGGCGATGGGTGTAGTCGAAGGTAGGACCGAGAATCTGGCCGCCCGGCAGATCCTTGAAGGTGGCGGAGATGCGCCGCTCGATGCGCATATGGCCGGTATCGACGGGCTCGCTCGCCACCAGCCGCGGCAAGGTCGTGCGATAGGCGCGGAGCAGGAAGATCGCTTCGATGAGATCGCCGCGCGCCTGCTTGATGGCGAGGGCCGCGAGATCGGGATCGTAGAGCGCGCCTTCGGCCATGACGCGATCGACGGCGAGCGCGAGCTGCTCGCGGATCTGGGCGAGGCTCAGCTCCGCCAGCGCGGGATCGCCGCGGCGCCGCTCGGCCAGCAGCGCATGCGCCGCATCGATCGCTGTCTCGCCGCCTTTCACCGCGACATACATGGGCTCACCCCTCCAGCTCAGTGCTGCGCGGCAGCGCCGCGAGCTTGTCGCGCGCGGCGAAGACGACATCGACGCCGAGCGGGAAGCGCGCGTGATTTGCTTGCCACTCGCCGGCGAAACGCGCGTCGATGCCGCGCACCAGAAGCCGGCGCGTGCCGGCGATGCCAGGCCCGGCGAGCTGCCAACCCTCGCCTTCGGCAAGCCCCGCCACGGCGAGAATGAGCGTCGCCGACCGGTCGGGATAATCGGGCGTCCCTGCCTGCAGCCGCGCCAGCGGGGGACGATGGCGCGCCTCGGCCACGAGAAAGAGTGCCTCTTCCGGCGCCGCGACGATCGGCGCGCCGGTATGGAAGCGAATGAAAGAGGCGGCAGCCGCTGCCGAAGCGTCGAGCCAGAGCGGCGTGTCGCCGTCGCAGAGCGCCAGCACCGCCGCGATCGCCGCGGGGTCGAGCCCCGCCGGCGGGACGCAGCAGGGCGGCAGCGCCAGAACCCGCCCCGGCTCGGACAAGGCCGTCAGCAGCGTGCGGAAGACGTGCTGCGCCGCTTCGACCGGAGCTGCAAAGCCTTGCTCAACCATCGCCGCGCACCAAGGTGGAGAAATCGACGCGCGTTGCCGCGATGGCGGCGCGATCGGCTGAAACCGCCGCGGCGTACGCCGCCTCGACCGGCCGGATCACGCGCTCTTCGATGAGGTCGCGGCTTTCCGCGCGCTGCAGCAGCGCGTGAAACACCGCGGCGAGCTCGGCCCGGCGCGGATGACAACCCAGCAGATAGGCGAAGCCCTGCTCGCCCGTCGCCAGCGCCACCGCCGCGCGGGTGAGCGTCGCTTCGCCGAAATTGAAGGGCTGGCCGGTGCCGCCGATGCGGCCGCGCAGCAAGGTCATGCCGGTCTCCACCGGGCGCAGCAGCCGATACGCGGGCGGCGGCGCCAGCGCCGACCAGGCCGCTTCGAGCAAGCCCTCGCCGGCCCGGGCCAGGGCTGCCATCCAACGGCGGTGCGGATCGGAAGCGAGCGTTGTCATGATCTAGTCATCTAGACGAATTTGTGCTAACAATGCCGTCTCCGGCGGCGCCTGTAAAGCGCTTTTGCGGGAACGCGGAGCAGATGCGCGCGAGGCGGATATCGCGCCAGGAGGATATAGAGTGAGCCTGATCGAGCCCGGGAAGGGCGTCACACGCTGGCGGCAGATCGCCGAGAGCCTCGCCGAGGATGTCTCCGCCGGGCGCTTTGCCGGTGGCAGGCTGCCGACCGAGCCCGAGCTCGCGGCGCGCTTCGGCGTCAACCGCCATACCATCCGCCGTGCCGTCGGCGCGCTCGCCGAGCAAGGGCTGCTGCGCGTCGAGCAAGGCCGCGGCACCTTCGTCGCCGATCATCTCATCGATTATGTGCTCGGGCGGCGGACGCGCTTCAGCGCCAATCTGCAGAGCCAGGGCCGCGAGCCCGGTTATCGCCTCTTGTCGGTGGCGGTGGTCGCCGCCGATGCGGCGACGGCGCGCGATCTCGATCTCCGCCGCGACGCCAAGGTGGTGCAGATCGAGACCCTGGGCAGTGCCGATGGCGTGGTGCTGAGCTACGCCATCCACAGTTTTCCGGCGCGGCGCTTTGCCGATCTTCCCGCCGCCTTCGCCGAAACCGGCTCGATCACCGCCTCCCTCGCCCGCTGCGGCGTCGCCGATTACACGCGAAAGCTGACACGGCTCTTGGCGCGGCTGCCGAGCGAGCGCGAAGCGCGCCATCTCGGCCAGCCCGCGGCGCGCCCGGTGCTGCAATCGGAAGCCGTCAACATCGACGCCTCCGGCGTGCCGATCCAGCGCTCCCTCACCGTCTTCGCCGGCGACCGCGTGCAGATGGTGGTGGCGGACGAGGGTGGAACCTAGCGCTGACGGTCGCGATTTCATGACCACCCCACCTCACCCCCACCCTCTCCGCCCCATTGGGGCGGAGAGGGGGGACCCGCGCAGCGGGGGGTGAGGTGGGGCGCCGCCGATCACGCGGGTTTGGAGCAACTGCCCGGTTGCCATCGCCCGCCGCCAAGCCTAGCCTTTCTCAAAACAATCCGAACCAAACCGGGAGGGATCGCGATGACGGAAGGCAACGGCGAAGCTCGGCCCACCGCTTATTCCGGCTACTACCATCGCCCGCCGGCGATGAGCGATACGCGCCTCATGGAAGTGGGGCCGGGCACGGCGGCGGGCGAATATCTGCGGCGCTTCTGGCATCCCTTCCTCTTGTCCTCGGAGCTCAAGGACCTGCCGGTCTCGGTGCGCCTCCTCGGCGAAGATCTCGTCGTGTTTCGCGACCGCAGCGGCCGCCTGGGCTTGCTGCACAAGCACTGCATCCATCGCGGCGCGTCGCTGGAGTTCGGCATCCCCGCCGAGCGCGGCATTCGCTGCTGCTATCACGGCTGGCTGTTCGATGTCGACGGCACGGTGCTGGAAACGCCGGCGGAGCCACCGCAAAGCAATCTGCGCAAGGGCATCTGCCAGGGCGCCTATCCCGTGCGCGAGGTTTTCGGCATGCTCTTCGCCTATCTCGGCCCACCGGAGTTGATGCCGGAGCTGCCGGTCTACGACACCTTCGCGCATCCGGCCGGAACCCGGCTGGTGCCGTTCCGGCTGTTCTATCCCTGCAACTGGCTGCAGATCGTCGAGAACGCCGCCGACCCCATCCACAACGCCTATCTTCACGCCATCGTCAGCGGACAGCAATTCTCGCCCGCTTTCGCGGTGCTGCCGGCCCTCGATTTCGTCAAGACGCCGCTCGGCTTCCTGTCGATGGCGACGCGCCGCGTTAGAGATCATGTCTTCATCCGCGCCAGCGACATGATCATGCCCAATATCGGGCAGTTCGCTTCCGGCGCCAACAACGCGACGGCGGAAGGCTTTTCCATATCCTGCTATCTGACGCGCTGGGTCGTGCCGCTCGACGATCACAATTCCTTCTACATGGGCGTCGTTCACCTCAACGAATACACGACGCAGCAGCGCGGCGTGCGCGAGGATGCCTTCGGCGTCGGCAAGGTGGGGCTCATCGGGCAGACACAGGACCGGCCCTACGAAGAGCGGCAGCGCGAGCCCGGCGATTACGACGCCTGCGTCAGCCAGGGTGCCATTCAGAACCGCCGCAACGAGCATCTCGGCACCACCGATCGCGGCGTCGTGCTCTTCCGCCGCCTCCTGGGGCAGAGCATCGCCGCCGTCGAGAAAGGCGAAGGACTGAGCCTGCCGAAGCTCTACGCGGAGAATCCCGTGCGCACCTATTGCCACGAGCTGGTCTTCCGCCTGCCCTCGCAATCGAATATCGGCGACATCGCCTCACTCGGCGCGTTCGGGCGGCGTGCCGCGGCCATGGTGGTCGAAACGGACCATCTGCCGCCGCAAGAGCGCGAGACCGTCGCCGCCGAGGGCATCCGCCGGCTGCTATCGGCCGAGCTGGTCGGCTGAACGCGACGAGGAGATCGCCCCCCTTGGAATTCATCTCGCTCGCGAAGCAATCCCTGCGCGCCCGCCTCACCAGCGACATCGTGCTGACAGAAGACTGGGCGGTCATCGCCGGCGTGCAGCCGATCGACCTCGGCGATGACCGCGTCGCGATGCCCGACGGCATTGAAGGCCAGACGCGCAAGGTGTTGGAGAACCTGGCGCTGCTGCTGGAGGCCGGCGGCTTGCGTCAGGCGGACATCGTCCGCGTGCGCGTCGCGCTCATCGATTTTCCGCGTCTCTACGAGCGGATGAACCTCGCCTATGTCGAGTTCTTTCCGCCCGACCGCCTGCCCGCCCGCAGCTGCATCGGCGTCACCGCACTCACCCGCGGCGCCCTGGTCGAGATGGATTTCCTGGTGCGCCGTCGCAAGTAGCTGTCAGCGATCAGCCGTCAGCTATCAGCCGCAAAGAAAGAAAACCCCCTCCCCCCTTGAGGGAGGGAGGGGTGGGGGTACCTCACTTCACCGACGAAAACACCGTCGGCGTCAGGATCTGGTTGATGACGCGCTCGACGATCTGCCCGTCCTTCTCGGTCTCGGCGCGCGCGTTGATCCATTCCTGGTCGGCCATGAAGGCGTTCCATTTCCTTTCGCGCTCGGCGAGAGAATCCCAGGCGAGGAAATAGACGAGCTGCTGATTGCTTTCGCCGACCACGGTGGTGAAGAAGCCGGCCTGCCGAATGCCGTGCTTTTCCCAGATTTTGAGCGTCTTCGTCTCGAAGCGCTTCAGCAGCGCCGGCAACCGCCCGGGAATGCAGTGATAGACGCGCATCTCGTAGAGCATGCTGATCCTCCCCTGTCGAACCTTGAGACCGGCTATTTGTCGACGCCGAGCCCCGGCCCGTCAATAGCCGCCCGGGCGACGCCGCATCCCGAGCACGGCTCGCGCCCATGCGTGACGCCGCTGTGACCGGGATCACAAGCGCCGCCGCCCATCCGCGCGATGCTGCACTTTGCGGGGGTCGATCGGCGAGCGGCGCAAGGCGCCGTGGTGCCCGAGAGCGAAGCCCGAGCTTCAGAGCCGTACGAGTTCCCCGTCGACTGGGGTTGCCGGCGATCGTCGGATCGGCTGAGCCGCCCGCCGCACGTCAGAGGCTTCGCAGGGCTCGCCCCGCCGGCAACGGCGTCCGCGCGACTGGTTCTCTCGGCGCTTGCCGGAGCGAGCGGCAACATCATCCGATGGGAGGAGTTTCGCGCGATGGCAAGACATCCGCTTAAAGGCAGCGAGAGGTCCGCGCTGCACGGCGCGCGGTCGATCGGCAAAGCCGATCCGAACGAGCGCATCGAAGTCAGCCTGATCGTGAGGCGTCAGGCTCGCGACGCGCTGAAGCAAAGGATCGCCGGGATGACTTCCGGCCAAAAGCCGGCGGGTCATCTGAAGCGCGAGGACTTCGCGCGGCAATTTGGCGCCGCCGCCAAGGATTTCACCGCGATCCGGAAATTCGCCGGCACGCATGGGCTCGCGGTGGTCCAGGAAGATGCGGCGCGGCGCACCGTGGTGCTCGCCGGTACGGTCGCTCAATTCAACCAGGCCTTCGACGTCAATCTCCAGCAATTCGAGCATGCCGGCGGCTCCTATCGCGGCCGCGTCGGGGCGATCCATCTCCCCGATGAGCTGCACGGCGTGGTCGAGGCCGTCCTCGGCCTCGACAATCGGCCGCAGGCGACGCCGCATTTCCGCGCCCGCCCGCCGCGCGGCAATGTGCGCTGGCAACCCTCCGATGCAACCACGCCGACCTCCTACACGCCGCTCGATATCGCGGCGCTCTATGGCTTCCCTGCCGGCACGGGCGAAGGCGAATGCATCGCGCTCATCGAGCTCGGCGGCGGCTACCGCCCGGCCGACCTCACGGCCTATTTCCAATCGCTCGGCATCGCGGCGCCGGTGGTCGCGGCGGTTTCGGTCGATCACGGGCGCAACCATCCGACGGGTGATGCGAACGGGCCGGATGGCGAAGTGATGCTCGACATCGAAGTCGCCGGTGCGGTCGCGCCGAGCGCGAAGATCGCCGTCTATTTCGCACCGAACACCGATGCCGGCTTCCTCGACGCGGTGACGGCGGCGATCCACGACACGACCAACAAGCCCTCGGTCATCTCGATCAGCTGGGGCGGGCCTGAGTCCTCATGGACGCAACAGGCGATGAACGCGTTCGACGAAGCGTTCCAGTCGGCGGCTGCCATGGGGATCACCGTCTGCGTCGCTTCCGGCGACAACGGGTCGGGCGACGGGGTCGGCGACGGCGCCGACCATGTCGACTTCCCGGCCTCGAGCCCCTATGCGCTCGCTTGCGGCGGCACCAGCCTGCGCGCCTCCGGCACCAGCATCGCCAGCGAAACGGTGTGGAATGACGGCGCTCAAGGCGGTGCCGGCGGCGGCGGTGTCAGCGCGATCTTCGCGCTGCCAGCCTGGCAGAACGGACTGAAGGTCGCGCAGACCAACGGCAGCGGGGCGCTGCAGAAGCGCGGCGTGCCCGATGTCGCCGGCGATGCCGATCCCGAGACCGGCTATGACGTCCGCGTCGATGGCAGCGATACGGTGATCGGCGGCACCAGCGCCGTGGCGCCGCTCTGGGCCGGGCTGATTGCCCGCATCAACGCCTCCAAGAGCGGCTCCGTCGGCTACATCAATCCGCAGATCTACAAGAGCGCCAACGCCCTCAACGACATCACCAAAGGCAATAATGGCGACTTCTCGGCGGCACCGGGATGGGATGCCTGCACCGGGCTTGGCTCGCCCAAGGGCACAGCCTTGCTCGCGGCGCTGGCGGAACCGGCCACGGGCTGACACAACGCTGAACGTGATGCGCCCCCTCCCCGCTCTGCGAGCGAGGGGGCGCATTCTCGAGGTCGGGCTTAAGCCAGCTTGGCGCGCAGCGCGGCGGAGAGCCGCTCGGCGGAGAGCACGATGACAAAGGTGAGGATCAGCAGCAGCGAGACCGTACGATACTGGAAGAGGTTCATCGCCGTCAGTAGCTGGAAGCCGATGCCGCCCGCGCCGACGAAACCCAGCACCAGCGAGGCGCGGATATTTTCGTCGAGGCGATAGAGGCTGATGCCGAGCAGCGAGGGCAGCACCGTCGGCACCACGCCATGGGTGAAGATCTGCAGCCGGCGCGCGCCGGTCAGCGCCAGCGCGTCGATCGGCGCCATGTCCATATGCTCGATGGTTTCGGCGAAGAGCCGGCCGAGCATGCCGATCGAATGGACGGCCAGCGCGAGGCCGCCGGGAAACGGGCCGAGCCCGACCGCGGTGACGAAGAACAGCGCCCAGACCAGATCCGGCACGGCACGGGTAAAGCCGATGACGCCGCGCGCGACGTAATAGAGCGGGCGCGAGGGCGTCACATTGGCCGCGGCGAGCACGGCCAGCGGCAGCGCCATGATGACGCCGGCAATCGTGCCGAAGATGGCGATGTCGATCGTCTCCAGCGCCGGCCAGAACATCGAATCGATCTGCGAGAAATCGGGCGGCGTGGCGCGGCGGATGATGTCGGCCATGCCGTGGATGCCGGTGATGAGGTCCTGCGGCCGCGCCTGGACGACGATGAGCGATTGGACGATGATCAGCGGCACCGCCAGCATCACCGCCAGCTTGCCGGCAGAGCCGAGCAGGCCGGACCAGCCGCCCTCCCGCGCTTTCCCGCCCTGCGGAACGACGCTGCTGCTCACGCCGCCTCACTGAGGTAAAGGCGGCGCACGGCGTCGCGCGACACCTCTTCGCGCGGCAGATCGAAGGCGACGCGCCCCTCGCGAATGCCGACGACGCGGTCGGCATAGCGATAGGCGAGCTCGAC
>DATIYL010000228.1:0-32142 GCA_035517635.1 Allostellaceae bacterium
AGCCGCAGCTTGCGGTGATCGGGCCGGATCCACATGCCGGCGCCGCAATTGACCACGCCGCCGATGGTCTTGGCGCTCGCCGCCGTGACGATGCATTGCTGCCCCAGCTCTCGGCCGCCATAGAACATCAGCCGTGCTTCATCGAGAAGCGTCGTCTCGGACCAGTGGTAAACACGGCCCGCCAGCGTGAACGCGATCTCGCCATCGCGCGTCTCACCGGAAAGCCAATAAGCGTTCTGCGCCGTCGCGCCCGCTTCCGGCAACAGCATGTTGACCAGCCGGAACCAGTTCCCCTTCTGGCCCTTGGCGAGCTCGCGCTCGTTGAGCTCGACCAAGGCAGCGAAATCGTGTCGGATCCGCACTCTGATCCCGATCGCCCGCATCACCATGTTGGCGCGCAGCATCAAGGGAACGATGACCTCGCGCGGGCCGTAATCGAGCGTCAACGCGTCGAGCAGACCCGAGCCATGCTCCGGGACGACATTGGGAATGTCTGCGTTTCGCATATCTCCTCCCCGTGCTTGCTCACCCTTGAGGCTCTCGCGCCTCTATTCTTCGTCCGAACTTGGCGCCAGGGAAACTCTTTTCTCAGAAGTGAACGCGAGCAGGCATACTTCCCGGGGGGTGGGGAGCGCCAGGTCGAGGCGCCCTCCTCCCTTGAGGAGCCCGAGGGGGGCGTGGCTCAGGGCTACCAGAGCCTGCGCTTTGCTTCCGTGGTCGCCTAGAGCCTAGGGCAGAAGCGCGCTCTCGTAATACGACTCATCGCCGTCCGGCGGCGGGAGATCGCGATAAACGAGGGCCCTCAGAAGCATGTTGATGGTGTCTCCGTCGTCCGAGAGCGGGACCCACAGCGCGTCGTATCGGATCATTCGCCCGTCGAGCATGCGCCGGCTTCGCACGATTTGCGGTTGGCGGCTTTCGAGCAGGTAGTTCAAGCGTTCCAGGAACGCCCGTCTGTTCTCCTCGCCGGGGAGCTCACTGATCTCCTTTCCGGTCATGTCGTACCCGCCATGGCGCACCAGTTCCGCCCCATGCAGACGGAAGCGGAAGCTCCGCGGGTTGTGCTGGACCTCGATCACCGTCAGGTATCCGAGGATGTCGCTCAGATCCGCCGGGTCGAGATCTCCGTAGGCCGGAAACCGCCGCCCCTTACGGCTCTTGTCCCAATCGGCATAGAATCGCTGCAGCCGTGGATCGAGCGCTTGAAGAAGCAGATCTGCTAGCAAGACCACCATCCTGCTGCGAACAAGCAAATTCCGGCAATGTTGGCAATATCGCGTGAACGGCGCGTTAACGACGGCGATGTCCTCACGAGGCTCTTTGCAGCCTCCTCGAAGCGATGGACACGCTGATCGGCAGCCCGGCGCGGCGCTTACCGGCCGCTACGCATCCAGGCTGTCGAACTGAATCTTTCCCGCCTTCATCACCAGCGGAATGTGCTCGCCCTGGCCGAGCAGACATGTCACATCGCGCAGCGGGTTCCCATCGACCACCAGCAGATCGGCCGAGGAGCCGGGCACGATACGGCCGAGCTTTTCTTCCATGCCCAACACCTCGGCGCCGATCACGGTCGCGCTGGCGACGACCTCGCGCGGACCGAGGATTTCGGCGCGGATGCGGAACTCCTCGCTCTGGAGCCGTTGGGATGGGCCCAAAAGATCGCTTCCAAAGCCCATCTTCACGCCGGCTTCGCGATAGATCTCGAGCGAGCGCAGGCCGGCCTCGCGCACGTCGGCGATCTTGGCCACGCTCTCGGGAGGCAGGCCATATTGGGCTCCCTCATCGGCGAGGGCTTCGTAGGTGACAAGCGTCGGGACGGCATAGGCCCCCTTTTCGGCCATCAGGCGCGCGGTCGGAAGATCGACGAGATTGCCGTGCTCGATGGTGCGCACCCCGCAGCGCACGGCGCGAGCGATGGCCTCGGCGGTATAGGCATGCGCGAGCACATAGGTCTGACGCGCCCGCGCCTCCGCGACAATGGCGCGGATCTCGTCCTCGCAATACCCGAGGGCCCCGACGGGATCGGTGGGCGAGGCAACGCCGCCGGACGCCATAATCTTGATCTGGTCGGCGCCCATCAAAAGCTCCTCGCGGGCCGCCTTGCGTACGCCGTCGACACCGTCGACGACGCGCGCGAGCGCGCCGACGCGCGCGCAGCAGGCACAGGGTGCGCTGTCGGCGAGATAATCCGAGCGAGCCCGCATGTCGCCGTGCCCACCGGTTTGGCTAAGCGCCCGGCCGGAGACGAACAGCCTGGGACCATCGGTCAGGCCGCTATCGATCGCCTGCTTCAAGGCGTAGCCGGCGCCGCCGGCATCGCGGACGGTCGTGAAGCCCCGCCGCAGCATGCCGCGCAACAAGAGCGCCGAGCGCAGCGTCACCAGCACGTTCGGCATGTGCATCTGCTGCGCCAGATTGAGCTCGACGGCGACCGAATGCACGTGCAGGTCGATCAGGCCGGGCATCAGCGTCTTGCCCTTCAGATCGATGATCCGATCTACGCTCCCCTGCAGCGGCCGATCCGACACCTCTTTGATCAGGCTGCCCTCGACCAGCACGTCATGTCCCTCGCGCAGGTGAGGCTGCAGCGGATCGAGCAGGGCGGCATTCTTGAACAGGATGGCGGGCATGGCGGTTTCCGGTGATCAGGGCGAAGCCAGCGTCAGCAGCGCGGGCAGCGCGAGTTGGGCGAAGGGAAGGCAAGCCGCGACGTCGTCCTCCTCGTACCAGCCCGCTTGATGGAGGAGATTGAGCGAGCCGAGCGTGCGCCCGCGCCAGCGCACCGGCATGTTGAGCACGCTTTCGCAGCCGAGAGCGGCGATCAGTTCGTGGTCGAAGAAAACCTGGCGCAGGTCCTCCAGTGTGCGGCCGACATAAGCCTCTCCACGGTCCAGAACCGCCTCGGTCCAGGGGCTTGGTGCCAGCCGCTTGCGCCCTCCCACGGGATAGGACGCGGGGCGATTTGAATAGAGACGGGCAGCTTCGAAAGTCGCGTCGTCATAGGCCAGGATGGTGAACAGCTTGTGTCCGATGGCCGACGCCAAAGCTTCGTCCAAGGCAGCGAAGAGCGCAGCCGGCTGATCCGCGCTGCTGTGCGCGGCGGCAACGGCGCTCAATAGCGGGCCGGGATCTCGCCTTGTTTTCTCGCGCGCCAGCGTCATGCGGCTTCGCCCGCTGCAGCGGCGTCCATCGCGTCAAACATGTAGCCCAGGCCGCCCATGAACAGCAGGCGCTTGTGGAATGCCGCGAACGGAAGGCGCTCGATGCGCGCCGATATCATCGACATGAAAGTCCCCCTCGCGCTGACGGCCCGGGCGCGCGCGCGTCGTTCAAGCGGGAACGATAGACGAAGTGATATGGTCGTCATAATTTATAATTGTGATCTGATATGGCACCGTGGCGAATGTTCGCCCCTTCGCTACGAGCGCTCGCCCTGAGGTCTTCCACAGGCGTTGTTCACGAATTGGTCAAAGTGAGCGACATGCTCTTGTCGTGCTCTTATTCGCCGATTGGGGGCGGCGAAATCCGCGCAGATCGGCAACAGAATGCGAAATCGAAACCGCAGACGGGCCCGCGCTTGTAAGCATGTAAAACCCGCAGAAACAAGGGATTTCTGCGGGTTTCAGCTTGGTAGCGGGGGAGGGACTTGAACCCCCGACCTTGGGATTATGATTCCCCTGCTCTAACCAGCTGAGCTACCCCGCCGCGGGAGGAAAGCGATATAAGAAAAGCGCGGCGCCGCGTCAAGCAAACTGCGCCCAAGCCGGCCTCGAAGGGAGCGCCTCAGCCCATGAGCTTTCACCTCTACCCTGCCCTCGTCACGTGCCTCGCGCTCCTCGTCTATCTCTGGACGATCGCCGCCTGCGCCATGGCGCGCGGCCGCTACGGCGTCGCGGCGCCGGCGGTCACCGGCCACCCCGATTTCGAGCGCGCCTTCCGCATCCAGCAGAACACCCTCGAGCAGCTCGTTCTGTTCCTGCCGAGCCTCTGGGTCTTCAGCCTCGAGGTCTCGCAGCTCTGGAGCGGCGTGATCGGCCTCGTCTTCGTCGCCGCCCGCATCGTCTATGTCGTCAGCTATCGCCGCAACCCCGCCGCCCGCGGCCCCGGCTTCACCATCGGCTTCATCGCCGCGGTGCTGTTGCTGCTGGGCGGGCTCGCCGGCACGGTCAAGACCCTGCTGACGGGCGTGCCGATGTGAGAGACCGGGGTTAGGCGGCGCTGCGGATCCAGCCGCCGCCCAACAGCCGCGTGCCGTCATAAGCGACGCAGGCCTGGCCTGCGGCGACGCCGAAAGCGGGCTCCGCCAACTCCGCTTCGCCGCCGCCGGCGGTGTCGAGGCGAAGGCGCGCGCGCAGCGGCGGCTGCGCGGAGCGCAGCTTGACGCTCACCTCGATTCCGTCGGCATCGGGCTCGGGCCCGAGCCAATTGACGTCGCGCAGCGAGACGCGGCGGCGGCCGAGCGCGGCGCGCGGGCCGACGACGACGCGCCGCGCCTTCGGCTCGAGGCGCAGCACATAGAGCGGCTCACCGCCGGCGATGCCGAGGCCCTTGCGCTGGCCGATGGTGAAATGGATGACGCCTTGATGCGTGCCGAGGACGGCGCCTCGTTCATCGACGATCTCGCCTGGCTCGACCGCACCGGGGCGCAGCTTCGCCACGAGCGCCGCGTAATCGCCGCTCGGCACGAAGCAGATATCCTGGCTGTCGGGTTTCGCCGCCACCGGCAGATCGAAGCGCCGCGCCAGCGCGCGCGTCTCGTCCTTGCCCAGCGCGCCCAGGGGAAAGCGCAGGAAATCCGCCTGCGCCCGCGTCGTCGCGAAAAGGAAATAGCTCTGATCGCGGCTCTCATCGGCGGCGCGATGCAGCTCGGGCCCGTCCCGCCCCGCGACGCGGCGGAGATAATGGCCGGTCGCGAGCGCCGCGGCGCCGAGATCGCGCGCCGTCGCCAGGAGATCGCGGAACTTCACGGTCTCGTTGCAACGGATGCACGGGATCGGCGTCTCGCCGGCGGCATAGGCATCGGCGAATTCCTCGATCACGCCGCGGCGGAAGCGGCTCTCGTAGTCGAGCACGTAATGCGGAATGCCGAGCCGCTCGGCGACGCGCGCGGCGTCGTGGATATCCTGTCCGGCGCAGCACGCGCCCTTGCGGCCGGTTGCCGCGCCGTGGTCGTAGAGCTGCAGCGTGATGCCGACGACGTCGAAGCCCGCTTCCACCAGCAGCGCCGCCGTCACCGAGCTGTCGACGCCGCCCGACATGGCGACGACGACGCGGGTGCCGGCGGGGAGGTCGAGAGTTCGCGCGTGGGCCTTACCCCCCTCCCCTCCCTCCCCCTCAAGGGGGGAGGGGGAATTATTGAGGTGTGAGCGGGGCGACACGGCTCAGCCGTTCAGCAGGTTGCGGGTTGCTTGCGGCAAGGTGACAGTGAGGCCGTCGAGCTCTTCGGTCATGATGATCTGGCAGCCGAGCCGCGAGGTCTTGGTGAGGCCGAAAGCGAGATCGAGCATGTCCTCCTCGTCCTCGCTCGCTTCCTTCAAGAGCTCGTACCATTCGGCATCGATGATGACATGGCAGGTCGAGCAGGCGAGCGAGCCTTCGCAGGCGCCCTCGATGTCGATGCCGTGCTTGTGCGCGATCTCGAGCACGGAAAGGCCGAGCGGGGCATCAACCTCCCGCCGCGTGCCGTCGCGCTCGATGAACACCATTTTCGCCATTACTCCTACCCCCGCTCCCTCAGCGCAACAACGGCGCTGCGTCATCCTCGGCCTGGATCGCCGCGCCCAGCGCCGGCGCATCCGCCACCGCAGCGCCGGGGGCGCGCGCCGCCGCCGTGGCGGCATCGATGAGCCGCAACAGGGTGAGCCCCGCGGCCTCGGCGGCGGCGCCAAGCGCGTCGCGCACAGGCGCTTCGCCCGCCCCGAGCGCCACCACCGCATGCGTCACCGGCCGCGCCAGCGCCTTCTCGGCGCGCTCGCGCAGCCGCAGCAAAAGCTCGGCGAGCGCCGTTTTATCGTCGAGCGGCGGCGCGGCGATGCGTCTCTCTCCATCAGCGCCGACGAGCAGTTCGGCGTTGCCGCCGACGGCCACGGCAACCGCCGCGCCCTTCGCCGCCGAAAGCTCGATACCGACGGCCATGCCGGGCGCATCCGCGGGCGGCGAGCCGTCGGGCTCCTCGATCTGAAACAGCTTCATCGCTCAGACGTGAAAGGATTCGCCGCAGCCGCAGCGCCCCTTCTCGTTGGGATTGCGGAAGGTGAAGCCGGATTGCAGCTTGTCCTCGACGAAATCCATCTCGGTGCCGATGATGAACATCGTCGCCTTGGGATCGATCAGGATGGTCACGCCCTTGTCCTGGACGATCTCGTCGAACTTGCCCTTCTCGTCGGCATATTCGAGCGTATAGGTGAGGCCGGAGCAGCCGCGGCTGCGCACGCCGACGCGGATGCCGACCGACGGCTTGCCGCGCTTCGCCAGCAGCGCCTGAATGCGCTCCGCCGCCGCATCCGTCACCGTCATCGCCTGCCTCAACGTCATCGCCACACTCCTCGCCACAACCCCTGGATACACCGCCGGCCCCGTGCCGGGCAACCCGCCGCCCCTTATGTGGGGGGCGCCGATGCGGCTGTCATCCTGTCGCCTCGGGCCAGCCGCCGGGCCGCCGAGGCGAGCGTATCGATCGCGAAATCCACTTCTTTATCAGTGGTATAGCGGCCAAGCCCAAGGCGCAGCGTGGCGCCCGCCAGCGCCTCCGGCAGGCCGAGGGCGCGCAGCACGTAAGAGGGCTCGATCTCGGTCGCGGTGCAGGCCGAGCCCGTCGACAGCGCCAGGCTCGGACAGGCTTCCATCAAGGCGAGCGCCGGCACGCCGGGAAAGCTCAGATTGAGATTGCCCGGAAGGCGCCGCTCGGCATCGCCGTTGAGCTGCAGCTCCGGCAGCCGCGCCTTGAGACCGCTCAAGAAGCGCCAGCGCAGCGCCAGCAGCCGCGCCGCCTCTTCCGCCATCTCCTTGCGCGCGAGCCGCGCCGCGGCGCCGAGGCCGACGCACAGCGGCGTCGGCAAAGTGCCCGAGCGCAAGGTTCGCTCCTGGCCGCCGCCATCGAACAGCGGCTCGAGGCGCGCGCGCGGACGGCGGCGCACATAGAGCGCACCCACGCCCTTGGGCCCGTAAATCTTGTGGCCGGAGATCGACAAGAGATCGATCTGCATTGCCTCGACATCGACCGGCACCTTGCCGACCGCTTGCGCCGCATCGCTGTGGAAGAGGACGCCGCGCGACCGGCATAGCGCGCCGATCTCGGTCAAGGGCTGCAGCACGCCAATCTCGTTGTTAGCCGCCATCACCGAGACGATCGCGGTGCGCTCGTCGATCGCTGCCGCGAGATCGGCGAGATCGACGAAGCCCTTGGCGTTGACCGGCAGCACGGTGACTTTGCAGCCCTCGCGCGCCATCGCCCGCGCACTTTCGAGCACGCATTTATGCTCGGTCGCCACGGTCACGATGTGGTCGCGCCCCTGCGCGCGGTGAAAGCGCGCCGCTCCCTTGATCGCGAGGTTGTTGGATTCGGTCGCGCCCGAGGTGAAGACGATCTCGCGCGGCTCGGCGCCGATGAGGGCCGCCACCTCGGCCCGCGCGGCTTCGACCGCCGCTTCGGCCTCGCGGCCATAGGCATGCGTCACCGCGTGCGGATTGCCGAATTTCTCGGTGAACCAGGGCAGCATCTCATCGAGCACGCGCGTGTCGACCGGCGTCGTCGACTGGTAGTCGAGATAGATCGGCGCGGCGTTGGGCCGGCGCTGCTGGCGGGCGAAGGAGGCGGTCATGCGGCGTTCGCCCGGCTGCGCGCGTAGAGCGCGCCCCAGGCCTCCACGAGCTGGTCGATCTCGGCCTCGGTCGTGCTCCAGCCGAGGCTGATGCGAATGGCGCTCTCCGCCGCTTCCGCCGACACGCCCATCGCGTCGAGCACGACGCTGCGCCGCACCTTTCCCGAAGAGCAAGCGGCGCCGGCGCTGACCATGACGCCGGCGAGATCGAGCGCCATCACCTGCGTCGCCGCAGGCACGCCGGGCATACCAATCGCCAAAGTGTTGGGAAGGCGCGCGACATGTCGAGCGTAGATCGGCGCTTCGGGCGCGATCTCGGCGAACCGCCGCTCCGCCCGATCGCGCAGCCGCGCCACGCCGGCATAGTCGCCGAGCCGCTCGGCGGCGATGCGGCAAGCAAGCCCGAAGCCGACGATCCCCGGCAGATTCTCGGTTCCGGCGCGGCGGCCGCGCTCCTGGCCGCCCCCGGTCTGCAGCGCCGCGAGCGGCACGCCATCGGCGATAGCGAGTGCGCCGACACCTTGCGGCCCGCCGAGCTTGTGCGCGGAAAGGCTCAGGAGATCGGCGCCGAGCACCTGCATATCGACCGCGACCTTGCCCGCCGCCTGCACGGCGTCGCAATGCAGAAGCGCACCATGCGTATGCGCGAGCTTCGCCGCTTCGGCGACCGGCTGGAGAGCGCCGGTCTCGTTATTGGCAAGCATCAGCGATACCAACGCCGGCCGCCGCTCCGCGGCGAGCATCCGCTCGAGCGCGGCGAGATCGACGATGCCCGCTTCGGTCGCCGGAATGAAGGTCGCGTCGGTTGCCGCCTGGCGCACGGAATCATGCTCGAGCGCAGAGACCAACAGGCGCCGGCCTTTGAGGCCGCGCAAGGCGAGCTGATTTGCCTCGGTGCCGCCGCTGGTGAAAACGATCTCCGCCGGCGCGGCGCCGATCAGCGTCGCCACCTGCGCACGCGCCGCCTCGAGCGCGTGGCGCGCGGCACGGCCGAAGCGATGCACCGAAGAAGGATTGCCGCAGCGCGCCAACGCTTCGGCCATCGCCGCGGCGACTTCCGGCCGCACCGGCGCGGTGGCGTTCCAATCGAGATAGGCGGCGTGCGGCATCGGATGGCGGCGGTTACTGCGCCGCAATCGAGGTCGAGCGCTGCTCGCAATAGAGCGCGCCGCTGCGGCCGAGCACGCGCTGCTCGACGACATCGGCCAGCGACACCGAGCTGAGATAAAGGTGGATCTGGTTGCCGAGCTCCTCCCAGAGATCATGGGTGAGACATCGGCTCTTGCTGCCGCGGCAGCCGACCGGCGCGCCGGGCGAGCAGCGCGTCGCGCGGATCGGCTCATCGACCGCGAGGATGACGTCGGAGATGCGCGTTTCCTGCGCCGGATGACCCAAGAGATAGCCGCCGCCGGGGCCTCGCACGCTCTTCACCAGACCGGCAATGCGGAGCCGGGCGAAGAGCTGCTCGAGGTAGGAGAGCGAGATCTCCTGCCGCTCGGCGATCTCGGCGAGCGCGATGGGCTCGCCGGTGCTGTGCTTGGCGAGATCGACCATCGCCATCACCGCGTAGCGTCCCTTGGTGCTGAGCCGCATTGCCCTATTCCTCCTCGCCGCGCACCAGCGTCGGCCCGGTGCCGGTCTTCAGCAGCGGCTCGGGATGCTCCTCGAGCTCGGCCTCGAGTTGCGTCAAACGCGCGCGCAGCGCCTGGACCTCGTCGAGCAGCCCGTTCAATGCGCGCGCGACGGGGTCGGGGATGTCGTCGCCGGGCGTGCCATAAGGCACGAATTCCTGCGGCTGCGGCTCCTGCTTCACATCGCGGTGCGTCAGCACGGTGGAGCGCGGCGCCACCACGCGCGCTCCCGCCGGCACCTCGCTGCGGACGATGGCGTTGGGGCCGATGCGCGCGCCCTTGCCCACGGTAAAGCCGCCGAGCACCTTGGCGCCGGCGCTGACGATGACGCCATCCTCGATGGTTGGGTGGCGCTTGCCGCGATGCAGCTTGGTGCCGCCCAAGGTCACGCCCTGATAGAGCGTCACATCATCACCGATCTCCGCGGTTTCGCCGATGACCACCCCCATGCCGTGATCGATGAAAAGGCGCTTGCCGATCTTGGCGCCGGGATGGATCTCGATGCCGGTAAGCGTGCGGGCGATGGTCGAAATCCAGCGCGCCAGCACAAGCCAGCGCCGAACCCAGAGCCAATGCGCCAGCCGATAAAACAGCAGGGCATGGAAACCGGGATAACACAGCACCACCTCAAGCGTGGAACGCGCTGCGGGGTCGTGCTCGAGGATGGTTGCGATCTCTTCGCGCAGGTTTTTGAAAACCATGGGACCCGCTGTGCTATATAGATTGGATCACCGCCGCTCTCGCGTCCCGCCGCCGAACCAGCACCCCTCGGACGGCAAGCCGCGATATCGGCGATATATGTTGACCTAGCGATTTAGTCAAGATTAACCAGGGAAAGCCCAGCGCTTCGAGAGGGGAAGACCTAGTGATTCACTGGGATTTGGCGGCGGTGCCGCTGGCGGCAGGCGGCTGCCATGCCTGACATCATCATCAACGGGCCCGAAGGCCGGCTGGAAGGCCGATACCACCATTCCAAGGAGAACAACGCACCGATTGCTCTCCTTCTGCACCCGCATCCTCAGCATGGCGGGACGATGAACAACAAGGTGGTTTACACCCTCTACCACGCCTTCGTCCGGCGCGGCTTTTCGGCGCTGCGCTTCAACTTCCGCGGCGTCGGCCGCAGCCAGGGCACGTTCGACCGCGGCGAGGGCGAGCTTTCCGACGCCGCCGCCGCGCTCGACTGGCTGCAGACCTACAACGCCAACGCCTCGGCCTGCTGGATCGGCGGCTTCTCCTTCGGCGCCTGGATCGGCATGCAGCTGCTGATGCGGCGGCCGGAGATCGACGGCTTCATCTCGGTGGCGCCGCCCGCGAACCTGTTCGATTTCAGCTTCCTTGCGCCCTGCCCGGCCTCAGGCCTTATCATCATCGGCGATCGCGACCAGCTCGTGCCGCAAGAGCCGGTGCAGAAGCTCGTGCACAAGTTGATGCATCAGCGCGACATCCAGATCGCGCACCGCGTCATCGCCGGCGCCGACCACTTCTTCGCCGGCCAGCTCGACGAGCTGAACGCCATCGTCGAAGAATACGTCGCCGGCGCGCAGCGACCGCGCGCGGCGGCGGCCGAGCGCTAGTCCGGCACGGTGCGGGCTTCCGCGGTTGCAAGAGCAACCGCTGACGCCCGCCAGCGACGACGCGTTGCGTCGCGCTAGAGCCGATCGACCCGGAACAGCGCCGGAAAGAAACGTCGCCACAGCAGCGCCACCATGATGGTGCCGATGCCGCCGAGCACGGTCGCCGGCACGGTGCCGAACAGGGCCGCGGTGGCGCCGCTCTCGAACTCGCCCAAAGAGTTCGAGGCGCCGATGAACATGGAATTGACGGCGCTGACGCGGCCGCGAAGCGCGTCGGGCGTCTCGATCTGCACCAGCGAGAAGCGAATGACGACGCTGACCGAATCGGCGGCGCCGAGGGCGGCGAGCGCCGCCAGCGACAGCGCGAACGAGGTCGAGAGCGCGAAGACGCAAGTGGCGAGGCCAAAGGCGATGACGGCGACGAAGAGCTTGCGGCCGACATTCCCGTCGAGCGGCCGGCGCGCCAGCGCCAGCGAAGCGGCGAGCGCCCCCAAGGCCGGCGCCGACCGCAGCAGTCCCAAGCCCCAGGGCCCGGTCAGGAGAATGTCGCGGGCATAGATCGGCAGCAGCGCCGTCGCGCCGCCCAGGAGCACGGCGAAGAGATCGAGCGAGATCGCCCCCATCAGCGCCGGATGGCCACGAACGAAAGCGACCCCACCGAACAGCGAGGCAAGGCTCGGTCGCTCGCGCGGCGGCACGGGCAAGGCAATGCGGATCGCGGAGATCAGCAAGCTTGCCGCAATGAAGCCCGCCGCAGCAAGGGCGTAGACGAGAGCGGGACCCAGGGCATAAGCAAGCCCGCCGAGCGCCGGACCCAGGATGATCGCGGTCTGGTTCGACGAGGCCGAAGCGGCGGCGGCGCGTGGAATGAGCTGCGGCGGCACGAGTTGCGGCATCAGCGCGTGCAAGGTCGGCAGCTCCGAGGCACGCGCCGCGCCGATGACGAAGATCGCGGCGAAAAGCGCGCCCACCGTCAAGCCGCCGAAGAGGCTGGCGAGCGCCAGCGCCAGGGTGGCGAGCGCTTCGATGCCCATGCAGATGCGCAGAATGAGGCGGCGGTCATAGCGGTCCGCGATGTGGCCGACGAGCAGCGACAGGGCGAAGCCCGGAATGAATTGCGCGAGCCCGACCAGGCCCAGATCGAGCGCGCTGCCGGTGAGGTCGTAGACCTGCCAGCCGATCGCCACTGCCTGCATCTGGAAGGCCAGCGTCGTCGCCACCCGCCCCCACCAGAAGAAGGCAAAAGGGCCGTGGCGCAGCCCCCCACCCCGACCCTCCCCCTCAAGGGGGGAGGGGGTTTCCGGCTCCGATCGAGGAATGGCGTCAGTCCTCGAAGGGATCGCGCACGAGGACCGTGTCGTCGCGCTCGGGGCTGGTGGAGAACAGCGCGACCGGCGCCTCGATGAGCTCCTCGATGCGGCGAATGTACTTGATCGCGAAGGCGTTGAGCTGCGCCCAGGAGCGCGCGCCGCGCGTGCTTTCGCTCCAGCCCTCGACGGTCTCGTAAACCGGCTCGAGCTCGGCCTGGACCGCGGCGCTGGCGGGCAGATGATGCAGCAGCTCGCCGCGCCAGCGATAGGCGGTGCAGACCTTGAGCTCGGGCAGCCCGTCGAGCACATCGAGCTTGGTGAGCGCGATGCCGTTGATGCCCGCGACCTTCACCGCCTGGCGCACCATCACCGCGTCGAACCAGCCGCAGCGCCGCTTTCGTCCGGTGACGACGCCGAACTCCTTGCCGCGCGCGCCGAGCTGCTCGCCGATGGCATCCGTGAGCTCGGTCGGGAACGGGCCGCTGCCGACGCGCGTCGTATAGGCCTTGGTGATGCCGAGGACATAGCCGACCGCGCTCGGCCCCATCCCCGCCCCCGACGCCGCCGTGCCGGGATGCGTGTTGGACGACGTGACATAGGGATATGTCCCGTGATCGACATCGAGCATCACGCCCTGCGCGCCTTCGAAGAGGATGCGCTTGCCGGCGCGGCGCGCTTCGTCGAGACGCTGCCAGACGGTGTCGGCGAAGGGCAGCACCTGGGGCGCGATCTTGAGCAGCGCCTGGAAGAGCGGTGTGCGCTCGACCTCGGGCGCCCCCAACGCGCGCAGCAAGGCGTTGTGATGCAGCAGGAGCTGATCGAGCTTGTCGCTGAGGCTGCCGAGATCGGCCAGATCGCAGAGGCGAATGGCGCGGCGGCCGACCTTGTCCTCATAAGCGGGCCCGATGCCGCGCCCGGTGGTGCCGATCTTCTTATCGCCCTGCGCTGCTTCGCGCGCCCGGTCGATCTGCGCATGAGAAGGCAGAATCAGCGTCGCGTTCTCGGCGATCTTGAGATTGTCGGGCGTGACGGTGATGCCTTTCTCGCGCATCTGCTCGATCTCGGTGAGCAGCGCCCAGGGATCGATGACGACGCCATTGCCGATGATCGAGAGCTTGTCCGGGCGCACCACGCCCGACGGCAGCAGGCTGAGGCGATACTCGACATTGCCGATGACCAGCGTGTGCCCGGCATTGTGGCCGCCCTGGAAGCGCACGACGACATCGGCGCGCTGCGACAGCCAATCGACGATCTTGCCCTTGCCCTCGTCACCCCATTGGGCGCCGACCACCGCGACGTTTGCCATGTTCCGATCAGCTCCCGCGCCGCCTCATGGGATGGCGACGATCTCCGTGTCCTTGAGCCAATGGGCGCAAGCGAGTCGTTTCGCCTCCGCCGCCGCGTCCGTCACCGCCACCAGCCCCGCCACCGTCGCCCAGCCCTCTTCTCTGAGCCGCGCCGCCAGCGCCGCATCGCTGCCCAGCGGCAGATAGAGTCGCGGCATCGGCTTCGGCTGCGGCACGGCGCGCAGCACGGTGTCGGTATAAAGGGTGAAGCCGGTGGCCGGCTCGCCGGCGCCGTTGCCCGTCCGATAACGGCCGCCGCGTCCAAGCTCGCCGCGCACACCGCGGGCGAAGAGCGCGAGGCTGACGCCGGTATGGTATTCGAAGCCGCGATTCTCGACGGGGTCGATGGTGAGGACCAAGCCCGGCGCGGCGCGCTGCACCGCGTCCACCACCGCCAGCAGACGCGCCCGCTCGGCCGCCGCGGCGGGCGGCAGGTCGAGCGCCCGCAGCGCGGCGACCGCCTTCTTGGCGGCGCCGGCGGCGGCGACCAGCTTCACCAGCAGCGGCGCCGCCGCGCCCCCGGCCTCGGCCACACCCGCCACATCCTTGTGGTCAAGCGCCCCGCGCAGCGCATCGGCGGTGCCGGCGGCACCGAAGCCGGCGCAGACCGCGGGCACCAGGGTCGGAAGCGTGAGATCGACCGAGAGACCGCTGACGCCGCTGGCCGCGAGCGCTGCCGCCGCCAGGGTCACCACTTCGACATCGGCGGCGACCTCGTCGGAGCCGATGAGCTCGGCACCGACCTGGCCGACTTGCCGCTCGGGCCGCATCTCGCTGCCTTTGACCCGCAGAACCTGGCCGGCATAGCAGAGCCGCAAGGGGCGCGGCGCCTTCTTGAGCCGGGTGCTGGCGATGCGCGCCACCTGCGGGGTCATGTCGGCGCGAACGCCGACCATGCGCTGCGAGATCGGGTCCATCAGGCGGAAGGTCTCGGTCGCCATGGCGGCGCCGGCGCCGGCGAGGAGGTTGTCCTCGAATTCGACCAGCGGCGGCTTCACCCGCTCATAGCCGTGGCTGGCCAGCACCGCCATCTGGCGGCCGACGATCACGGCCTCGATGGCGGCATCGGGCGGCAGCAAATCGCGCAGGCCCTGCGGCAGCAGCGCCGGATGAAGCATCTCCGTCATGCCGCCGGGATAGCGGTTTTAGGCGGGAGCGGCAAACGGAATTGTGACAAATTCCTTCCTCGCCGTGCGGGCTTTCGCGGTTGCAAGACCAACCGCTGACGCCCGCCAGCGACGACGCACTCGGCGTCGCGCTGGCTAGAATCGCATCGCCCGCGCCTGGACCACGTGGGGCAGCGCCCGTACGCATTCGAGGACGTCGTCGGAGAGCGCTTCGTCGACTTCGACCAGGCAGATCGCGTCCGCGCCCGGCGCCGCGCGGCCGAGATGGAGCGTTGCGATGTTGATCCCCGCCTCACCCATGGTGCGGCCGAGATTGCCGATGAAGCCCGGCTTGTCCTTGTTGCGCACGAACAGCATGTGCTCGCCGAGCTCGGCATCCATGGCGATGCCCTCGATATCGACGATGCGCGGCTCGTCGCCGAAGAGCGTGCCGGCGAGGCTGCGCGTAAAGCGCTCGGTCGAAACCGAAACGCGGATCAAGGTCTGGTAGTTGGAGAGCGAGGGAACGCGCGTCTCGCTGACGCGGATGCCGCGCTCGCGGCAGATGACGGGCGCGCTCACCATGTTCACGGTGTCGAGCTGCGGCACCAGGATGGCGGTAAGGATGACGGCCGTCAGCGGGCTCACGTTGAGCTCGGCGGCATGGCCCTCATAGGTGATCTCGACGCCGTTCAGCCGCAGCTCATAGGCGGTGAGCTGGCCGGCAAAGCTGCCGAGCTGTTGCGCCAACTTCATATACGGCTTGAGCCGGACCGCCTCCTCGGCGGTCAGCGACGGCATGTTGAGCGCGTTCACCACCGCGCCGGTGGTGAGGTAATCGGACATCTGCTCGGCGATCTGCAGCGCCACATTCTCCTGCGCTTCGGTCGTGGCGGCGCCGAGATGAGGCGTCGCGACGACATTGTCGCGGCCGAAGAACGGGCTCTCCTTGGCAGGCTCGACCGGGAAGACGTCGATCGCCGCGCCGGCGACATGACCGCTGTCGAGCGTCGCCTTCAGATCCTCCTCGACGATTAGGCCGCCGCGGGCGCAGTTGATGAGGCGCACGCCCTTCTTGGTGCGCGCCAGCGCCTTGGCGTCGATGATGTTGCGCGTCGCCTCAGTCAAAGGCGTGTGCAGCGTGATGAAGTCGGCGCGCGTCAGCAGGTCGTTGAGCTCGACCTTCTCGACGCCCAGCGACACGGCGCGCTCGGCCGAGAGGAAGGGATCGTAGGCGAGCACCTTCATCTTGAGGCCGACGGCGCGGTCGGCGACGATCGAGCCGACATTGCCGCAGCCGATGATGCCGAGCACCTTGCCGGTGAGCTCGACGCCCATGAAGCGCGACTTCTCCCATTTGCCCGCCTGGGTCGAACGGTCGGCGGCCGGCAGCTGCCGCGCCAGCGCGAACATCAAGGCGATGGCGTGCTCGGCGGTGGTGATGGAATTGCCGAAGGGCGTGTTCATCACCACGATGCCGCGCTGGGTTGCCGCGGGAACGTCGATATTGTCGACGCCGATGCCGGCGCGACCGATCACCTTGAGGTTGGTGGCGTGCTCCAGCACCGCTTTCGTCACCTTGGTGGCCGAACGCACGGCAAGGCCGTCATACTTGCCGATGATCTGCTTGAGCTCGTCGGCGCTGAGCCCGGTCTTCACGTCGGTGTCGACGCCGCGCTCGGCGAAGATGGCCACGGCGCGCGGCGACAATGCGTCTGAAATCAAGACTCTCGGCATGGCGAGATCCTGTCCTTCAAAAAATGCAGCGGGCGGCGGCGATCAGGCGGCGGCGGCGCGACGCACCTCGCCATAGGCCCAATCGAGCCATGGCAGAAGCGCCTCGACGTCGCTGCGCTCGACCGTCGAGCCGCACCAGATGCGCAGGCCCGGCGGCGCGTCGCGGTGACCGGCAATGTCGAAGCCGGCGCCTTCGGCATCGACCAGCGCTTCGAGCCGCTTCACCGCGGCGCGCTGCGCCTCCACCGGCAGGCGCTGGAACCAATCGTCCTCCAGCTTGAGGCAGATTGAGGTCCAGGAGCGTATCGCCGGATCCCGCGCCAGGAACTCGATCCACGGCGTTCGCTCGACCCAATGGGCGATCACCGCGAGATTGGCCTTGGCACGGGCGATGAGCGCCGCGCGGCCGCCGACCGATTCGGCCCATTTGAGCCCGTCGATCGCATCCTCGATGGCGAGCAGCGACGGCGTGTTGATGGTCTCGCCCTTGAAGATGCCTTCGTTGAACTTCCCTTTGGACGTCAGCCGGAAGATCTTCGGCAGCGGCCAGGGCGGGGTGTAGGTCTCGAGCCGCTGGACCGCGCGCGGGCTCAGCACGAGCATGCCATGCGCCGCTTCGCCGCCCAGCGCCTTCTGCCAGGACCAGGTGACGACATCGAGCTTGTCCCAGGGCAACTCCATGGCGAAGGCGGCCGAGGTGGCATCGCAGAGCGTGAGGCCTTGCCGGTCGGGCTTGATCCACTCGCCGTTCGGGACGCAGACGCCGGAGGTCGTGCCGTTCCAGGTGAAGACCAGGTCGCGGTCGCCATCGACCTGGGCGAGATCGGGAATGGCGCCATACTCGGCGCGCATCAGGCGAAGATCGGCGAGCTTCAGCTGCTTTGCCACATCGGTGGCCCAGCCCTCGCCGAAGCTCTCCCACGCCAGCACGTCGACGCCGCGCGCGCCCAGGAGCGACCACATCGCCATCTCGATCGCGCCGGTATCGGAGGCCGGCACGATACCGACGCGATAGTCGCGGGGAATGCCGAGCAGAGCGCGCGAGCGCTCGACGACCTCGTCGATCTTGGCCCGGCCGGGCTTCGCGCGATGCGAGCGGCCGAGCAGCGCGCCTTGCAGCGCGTCAAGGCTCCAGCCGGGGCGCTTGGCGCAGGGTCCTGAGGAGAAATGAGGATTTTGTGGCCGAACGAGCGGCTTCATGGCGCTATTCCTTGCAGAATAGATGCGACCCGTTGGGGGGCCGTGTCCCGCCGCGGAACGTAGGGAGAATGCTGCACCGCGTCAATCGCCGCAGCCGCATAGCGCTGCGGCACCGCGCCGCGGCGCATGTCAGGACGATGTCGAAAACGGCCCGAAAATCGGTTATTTATAGCAGGCTAATGATAAGCGCCTTTATCGGGGGAGGAGCGAGATATGGTCAGTACGACATCGGACAGAATGCTTTCGGGCAGCGAGCACGCCGCCCAGCTGCGCAAGGCGGTGATCGCCGCCACGATCGGCACGACGATCGAATGGTATGATTTCTTCATCTACGGCACTGCGGCGGGCCTGGTCTTCGGCAAGCTCTACTTTCCCCACGAGGCGCCGCTCGCGGCCACGCTGGCCGCCTTCGGCACCTATTTCATCGGCTTCGTCGGCCGGCCGATCGGGGCGGCGATCTTCGGCCACTATGGCGACCGCATCGGGCGCAAGGCGACGCTGATCGCCACGCTGATGTGCATGGGCATCGCCACCTTCCTCATCGCCTTCGTGCCGACCTACGCCTCGATCGGCATCTGGGGCGCGATCCTGCTCACCATCCTGCGCGTGATCCAGGGCATCGGCGTCGGCGGCGAATGGGGCGGCTCGGTGCTGATTGCGATGGAATGGGCGCGCACTCATGGCAGCCGCGGCCTCGTCGCCTCCTGGCCGCAATTCGGCGTGCCCTCCGGGCTCTTCCTCTCCAACCTCGCGATCCTGGCGTTCAGTACCTGGTCGGGCGATCAATTCGCGACCTGGGGCTGGCGCATCCCCTTCCTGCTGAGCATCGTCCTTGTCGGCATCGGGCTCTGGGTGCGGCTCGGCATCCTCGAGACGCCGGTGTTCCAGAAGCTCGTCTCGGAGCAGAAGATCGAGCGCGCGCCGATCGTCGAGGTGATCGCCAAGCAGCCGCGCGAGATCCTGCTGTCGGCGCTGCTGCGCATGGCGGAGCAGGCGCCCTTCTACATCTTCACGGCCTTCATCTTCGCTTATGCCGTCGGCACGCTGAAGCTGTCGCGCGACCTTATCCTTACCGCCGTGCTCGTCGCCTCGCTGGTCTCCTTCATCACCATTCCGCTTTCCGGCCACATCTCCGACCGGATCGGCCGGCGCAAGATGTATCTGATCGGCGCCGCGGTGATGGGGCTGTTCGGCTTCCTCTATTTCGGCATGGTCGACACGGCGATTCCCTCGGCGGTGTTCATCGCCATCGTCCTCTCGCTGATCCCGCATGACATGATGTACGGCCCGCAAGCGGCGCTGATTGCCGAGGCCTTCACACCGCGCCTGCGCTATAGCGGTTCTTCGCTCGGCTATCAGCTCGCCTCGGTCATCGCCGGCGGCCCGGCGCCGATCATTGCCACGGCGCTCTTCGCCGCCTACGGTTCGGGCTATGCGGTCGCGATCTACATCGCCGCCTGTGCGGTGGTGAGCCTGGTCTCGGCCGCGTATATGCCGGACTACACGGGCAAGGACATCTCGACCGAGTACGACGCCGGCGCCTGACGGCATTGGGGATCCGCCTGCCGTCCGATCGGCGGCAGGCGGATCCTATGTACTTGGAGCGCTCCATGACCCAGTCCTTGAACCGGTGGATGCCGCAAGCCTTGTCGCTGCTGCGCATCATCGTCGGCTTGTTGTTCCTCGAGCACGGCACACAGAAGCTGCTCGGTTTTCCGCCACCGCTCAATCCCGCGCCGCTCTCGATGCTGCTGGTCGTCCAGGGCTGGATCGAGCTCGTCGGCGGCATCCTGATCGCCGTCGGCCTGTTCACGCGCGCGGCGGCCTTCGTCCTGTCGGGTGACATGGCCGTCGCCTATTTCATGGTGTTTGCGCGGAAGAGCTTCTTCCCGGCGGTCAGTGGCGGCGACCTGGCGATCCTCTATTGCTTCGTTTTCTTCTTCCTGATCTTCGCCGGCGGCGGCCCCTGGAGCGTCGATGCGCTCCGCGGCAGGGACGCCGCGCGGGGGCTCTGAGCGCCGCCGCTCAGCGCGCGCCCTCGCGCCGCTTGAGGAGATGCATCGACAGGAAGGTCAGCACCGCCTCGTCCTTCTGGTTCTTGATGCGATAGGCGATGCGCAGGATGCCGCGATCGGGCTTCGAGCTCGACGGCTTCTTCTCCGTCACCTCGATCTCGGTGTGGAGGGTGTCGCCCGGCCGCACCGGCTTCAGCCAGCGCAGCTCGTCGAAGCCGGGCGAGCCCATGCTGGCGGCGCGGAAGACGCCGGTCTCGATCACCATGCGGAAACCCAAGGCGAGCGTGTGGAAGCCGCTGGCGATGAGGCCACCGTAATTGCTCTGCCGCGCCGCCTCGACATCGAGATGGAAAGGCTGCGGGTCGTAACGCAGCGCGAAATCGATGATCATGCTCTCGGTCAGCGTCACGCCTTGCGTGACGATGCGCTCGCCGATCGCGAAATCGTCGAAATACCGATCGCTCATCGGCGCGTCAGCCCAGCGCCGCCGCAATCGCCGAGCCCAGCTCCTGCGTCTTCGCCTTGCCGCCGAGATCCGGCGTCTTCGGCGCCGAGGGATCGGCGAGCGCCGCGGCAATCGCCTGTTCGATGGCGTCCGCCGCCGCGGTTTCGCCGAGATGCGCCAGCATCATCGCCCCCGACCAGATCTGCCCGATCGGATTGGCGATGGCCTTGCCGTAGATATCCGGCGCCGAGCCATGGACCGGCTCGAACATCGAGGGAAATTCGCGTTCGGGGTTGATGTTGGCCGAGGGCGCGATGCCGATCGAGCCGACCACCGCGGGGCCGAGATCGCTGAGGATGTCGCCGAAGAGATTCGAGCCCACCACCACATCGAACCAATGCGGATTGCGCACGAAATGCGCGGTCAGAATGTCGATGTGGTACTGATCGGTCTGGACCGCCGGATACTCCTTCGCGATCGCGGCGAAGCGCTCGTCCCAATAGGGCATGGTGTGGATGATGCCGTTGGATTTGGTCGCCGAGGTCACGTGCTTCTTGCGCTTCATCGCGAGCTCGAAGGCAAAGCGCATGATGCGGTCGCAGCCCTGACGCGTGAACACCGTCTGCTGCATCGCCATCTCGAGCGGCGTGCCGACGTAGAGGCGGCCGCCGATCTCGGAATACTCGCCCTCGTTGTTCTCTGCGCACGACGTAGAAATCGATCTCGCCGGGCTTGCGGTTCTTGAGCGGTGAATCGACACCCGCCAACAGCCGGATCGGGCGCAGGTTGACATATTGCCGGAAGCCGCGGCGGATCGGGATCAACAGGCCCCAGAGCGAAACGTGATCGGCAACGCCGGGATAGCCCACGGCGCCAAGGAAGATGCCCTGCATGCCCTTGATCTCATCGAGCCCGTCCGCCGGCATCATCGCGCCGGTCTTGGCGTAGCGCTCGCAGCTCCAGTCGTAGTGCCGCCATTTGAGCGCGAAGCCGAAGCGGCGCGCCGCCGCTTCGAGCACGCGCATTCCTTCCGGCACCACTTCCTTGCCGATCCCGTCGCCGGGAATCACCGCGATCTCATAGGTCTTCGCCACGGGCGCATCCCTCCCTCGCCAAGCGCCCCGGACGATAGCCGAGGGGCGATGGAGCGGCTAGGGCGTGCCTCCGGAAAGCGGCGGAGCCATTAGCGGATTGCAGGTGTGCGGCAACGGGCGCCCGCCCCGCATGATGGCAGCGGCTCTCGGAAAGGCGCCTCAGGCCTGGGAAGACCAGACCTGAGGCAAGAATGCTCGCTCCTGCCGCGGCGCTTTAAGCCGCGAGGCGCTCGCCCAGTTCCTTCGCGACGAGGTGCCGCACAAGACGCCGCGTCCGCTCGACGAAGGCGAGTTGCTCCGCCAAGCAGGTCTCGAGCAATACGCCGACGCCGAAGTGACCCGAGAGGTCCGCCATCGCCGTCAGCGCCGCATATTCTGCGATGCGCAGATGGACCGCGGCCTTGGCCTTGGCCAGGATAAAGAGATGCCGGGCGGCCGGCGCCTGGATCTCGGCGAGCTCCCGGCGGAAATCCTCGACGAATACCTCGTGAAGTCGGTCATTGGGCTTCATCGGTTTTTCGCGGATGAGCTCGAAGCAGCGATCGAGGCTGCTGAGAATCTGATCCTTGATGAAGATCCGCGATTCCAGCGCTTCCTTGACGTCCGGATCTTTGGCCACCTCGTTGATCATCCGGAAGATCTCCGTCGTGCGCTCTTCGCGCTGCCGCACATTGCTGAGCATCATCACGAAGAGTTCCTTGGGATTCTGGATTGCCATGTAAGCCCTCTATTGAACTGTGTGGATAAGTACCACGAGCGCCGTTGCGCTCGCCGCGATACCCTGCGCCGGCGCGCCGGAGCGTGCCATCGGGTGACAGCCCGACCCTTTGCCGCAAAAATGACCCGAGTCCATCGCTGTCGAAATGGGCGGCGTGCACGCGCTCTGTTCAACCGCCGGCGCAAGCAATCGCTTAGAGAGCGCCGGAATATCCCCTAGTCGACGCGCGCGGAGGCCCTGAGCTAGAACCTTACCTGAGATGGACGAGCCGCGGCAGACCACCCATAAGGATGCGCCTCTCCGCTATGACATACGGCTGCTCGGCCGTATCCTTGGCGACACCGTGCGCGCCCAGGAAGGCGATCAGGTCTTCGACACCATCGAGCGCATCCGGCAGACCGCGCTTCGCTTCCATCGCGATGCCGAGGCGACGGCGCGGCAAGAGCTGAGAACGATCATCAGTAGCCTTCCCGACGATGAGGCCATCCGCATCATCCGCGCCTTCGGCTATTTCTCGCATCTGGCCAATATCGCCGAGGACCAGCATCATATCCGCCGGACAAGAGCCTATGCGATGGCCAGCGCCGCGCCGCGCGAAGGCACCATGGGATATGCGCTGACCCGCGCGAGGGATGCAGGCGTTTCGCGCGACGCGCTGCAGGCGTTCTTCAGCACCGCGCTGTGCAGCCCGGTCTTGACCGCCCATCCCACCGAGATCCGCCGTCAAAGCTCGATCGATCGCGAGATGGAGATCGCCAGGCTGCTCGACGAACGCGATCGGGTGCGGTTCACGCCGGAAGAGCTGAATGAGAACCGAACCGCGCTGCGCCGGGCGGTCCTCACGCTGTGGCAGACGAGCATCCTGCGCGGAACGCGGCTGCGCATCCTCGACGAAGTGGCGAACGGCCTCGCCTATTACGATCACACCTTTTTTCGCGAGCTGCCGAGGCTTTATGCCGATCTCGAAGATCAGCTTGAGGCCGTCGCGCCCGACTGGGCAGGGCTCGACGTGCCTTCCTTCCTGCGTATCGGCAGCTGGATCGGCGGCGATCGCGATGGCAACCCGTTCGTCACGGCGGATGTGCTGAGCCAGGCCCTGCGCCTGCAGAGCGAACGCGTCTTCCGCTTCTATCTCGAGGAAGTTCACCAATTGGGCGGCGAGCTTTCGCTCGACGGGCGCATGGTGCGGATTTCGGACGCGGTGCGAGATTTGGCCGAGCGGTCTCCCGACCGATCGCCGCAACGTCAGGATGAGCCCTACCGGCGCGCCCTTGCCGGCATCTATGCTCGCCTCGCGGCAACGGCGCGCGCGCTCAGCGGCATCGAGCCGCCGCGACCCGCCGTCGGCGCGGCACCCGACTATGCCGCCGCCGGCGAGTTTTTGGGAGATCTCGACGCTCTCTCGCAGTCGTTGACCGTCAACGGCTCGTCGACCCTGGCCCGCGGCCGGCTGCGCCGGTTGCGCCGCGGCGCCGGCGTCTTCGGCTTCCATCTTGCACCGATCGACCTGCGCCAGAACTCGGACGTGCATGAGCGCGTCGTCGCCGAGCTGCTCGCCATGGTCGGCGTAAGCGCGGAGTACCGGGCGCTCGACGAGGACGCTCGTGTCACCCTGTTGCTCGCCGAGATCAAATCGCCCCGGCCGTTGACCTCGCCTCATTTGTCCTATTCATCGGAGACGGTGGCCGAGCTTGCCATCCTGCGCGCAGCGGCGGACGGACACCGGCACTACGGCAGCCTGTCCGTTCCCTACTACGTCATTTCCAAGGCGAATGCCGTGTCCGACATCCTCGAAGTGGCCGTTCTGCTGAAGGAGGTGGGGCTGTTGCGGCCGCGCGAGCCCGCGCTGGCGCTCGATATCGTGCCGCTCTTCGAGACCATCGGCGATCTTCAGCGCTGCGGCACCGTCATGGAGGAGCTGTTCGCGCTGCCGGATTATCGGCGGCTGCTGGCGGCGCGCGGCAATGTGCAAGAGGTGATGCTGGGATATTCCGACAGCAACAAGGATGGCGGCTATCTGACCTCGACGTGGGAACTCTATAAGGCCGAGCGCGCTTTGATCGATACCTTTCGGCGGCACAACATCCGGCTGCGCCTCTTCCATGGGCGCGGCGGCTCGGTCGGCCGCGGCGGCGGGCCGAGCTACCAGGCGATTCTGGCACAGCCCGCCGGCGCGCTGCAGGGTGCGATCCGCATCACCGAGCAGGGCGAAGTGATCGCCGCCAAATATTCCAATGCCGAAGTCGGTCGGCGCAACTTGGAGACGCTGGCCGCAGCGACGCTCGAGGCGACGCTGCTCGATGCGCACCAGGCCGAACCGCCGGCGGAATACCTAAAAGCCATGGATGAGCTCTCGGACCATGCCTACCGTGCTTATCGAGGCCTGGTCTATGAAACGGAAGGCTTCGACCGCTATTTCCGCGAATCGACCGTCATCGGTGAGATTGCCAATCTCAACATCGGCAGCCGGCCGGCCTCGCGCACCGGTTCCGCGCGCATCGAGGATCTGCGGGCGATTCCCTGGGTCTTCAGCTGGTCGCAATGCCGCGTCATGCTGCCGGGCTGGTACGGCGTCGGGACGGCGGTGAAGCACTGGCTGAGCGCGCAGCCGGAAGGCGGCATCGCCATGCTGCGGGCGATGTACCGCGATTGGCCGTTCTTCGCCACCGCGCTGTCGAACATGGACATGGTGCTGGCGAAGAGCGATATCGCGATCGCATCGCGCTATGCCGAGCTGGTGCCGGATCCGGCGCTGCGCGATGCCATCTTCACCCGCTTGCGCACCGAGTGGAACGACTGCGTGCGCGCGCTGCTGGCGATCACCGAGCAAAGCGCGCTGCTCGAGCGCAACCCCTTGCTCGCCCGTTCCATTCGCAACCGCTTTCCCTATATCGACCCGCTTCACCATATTCAGATCGAGCTGCTGCAGCGCCATCGCGCCGGCACGACGGACGAGCGGGTCGTGCACGGCATCCATCTCACGATCAACGGCATCGCGGCGGGTTTGCGCAACAGCGGCTAAGCGCAACCGTTGCGGCGATGGGAGGACATGATGTCTCCCGCCCATACCGGGCTGCTGCGGTTTCTGCTCCTCTACAGTGCGCTTTACGCCAGCTTTGGCGTGCAATCGCCCTATTTCCCCGTCCTGCTCGCGAGCCGCGGACTTGGTCCCGAGCAGATCGCTCTCGCGCTGGCAGCCGGCACTGCGGTGCGCCTGATCGCCGGGCCGGTGGCGGGGCAAATTGCCGATCGTCGCGCCGCGCGCCGCGCGGTTCTCGCGCTCAGCGCACTCGTCGCGGCGACGTTGGCGCCCGCTTATGTGGCCCTCTTCGGCTTCTGGCCGGTGCTCGCGATCGCGCTGCTGCAGGCATCGGCGCTGGCGCCATTGGCACCGCTCGGTGACGCCTTGGCGCTGGTCGCTGCGGCGCCGCGGAGAACTGGGCGCGGCTTTACCTACGGCCCCGTACGCGGCGCGGGCTCGGCCGCGTTCATCTTGGGCACGCTCCTGTCGGGCTGGGCGGTGAGCGGCTTCGGCGTCGGCGCCATGGTGTGGCTCAGCGCGGTCTTGCTCGCGGCCACGGCCGGTGCGGCCGCCACAACGCCGTCATTGCCGCCGCTCGCGGCGGTGCCTCCGCGGCTTGTGGCAACGCACGGTCTTGGCCCGCTGCTGCGGCTCGCGTCCTTCCGCCGCCTGGTTCTCGTGGCGGCGCTGATCCTTGGCAGCCATGCCATGCACGATGCGTTCGCCGTGATCCGGTGGCAAGCGGCGGGCATCACGGCCGATATCGCGGGCGTGCTTTGGTCCGAACAGGTCGCAGCCGAAGTGTTGGTCTTTCTGCTCCTCGGACCATGGCTTCTGGACCGGCTTGGCGTGGCGCGCTCTGCGGCACTGGCGGCGGCAGCCGGCGTGTTGCGCTGGGGCGTCATGGGCGCCAGTGCGTGGCTGCCGGCGATGATACTGATCGAGCCGCTTCACGGCATCACCTTCGCCCTGCTGCATCTGGCCGCGATGCGGCTTTTGGCGGAGATCGTTCCTTCGTCGCTGGTAGCGACGGCGCTGACCTTCTACGGCACGCTCGGGATCGGTGCTGCCACCGCGGTCGTGACCCTCGCTTGCGGCCCGCTTTATGCGCATCTGGGCGCGCGCGGTTTCTGGGTCATGGCGGTGCTGTGCTTGGCCGCTCTGCCGCTCGCCTTGACCCTGCGTGAACCCCGTCGGAACGAGGGGTAACGCCGCACTCTTCGCCGCATCATCCCGGCGGAAAGGTCTTCATCACCGTGGCCATGGCGAGCGCCTTGCCGGTGCCATCCCGGGCTTCGACAGTCCATTGATAGCGGTGTTGCCCCTGCGGCGGGCAAGGCCCTTTATAACTGAATGCCCCACGCGCGATGCGATCTTGCCCGTGATAGGGCACCGATCCGCCGCCATGCTGAAAGTTCGGAGCGTCCAGATCTTTCAGAATGAAGCTCAGGACCTTCGTTCCGGCCGGGACGCCGCTTAAAAAGAACGGCGGCGATTTGGGATCGAAGCACTTGTCTGTCCCCGCCCAGGTGAAATCGACAGTGAAGTTCGTCTGAGCCTGTGCCAATGCGCCGCCCATCAGCAGCACTAGCGCCGAAGCCACGCACAATCGTCGCCTCACGCGAACCCTCCCAGATCAGCCATACCACCGCGAGCGCAATGGCGGCGGCCGATGCGCACCGCGGGATCGCCAAGACCAACGCGGCGACTGCGGCGATGTTCCAGATCGCACGCTATACGGTGATCCAGCCTTCGAGATAAGGAACGCAGCGCCCGGCAATGGCGACTCGCTCACCCCTGAGCGTGCAGAGGAGCGCACCGACGCGGCGCGAGATCTGCCGTGCCTCGAGGCGATCCTTGCCGAGCCGCTTCGCCCAGTAGGGCGTGAGCACGCAATGCGCCGATCCCGTGACCGGATCTTCGTCGATGCCGTAGCCGGGTGCGAAAAAGCGGGAGACGAAATCGACACCGCCCTCGCCCGGCGCGGTGACGATGAGTGCGCCGTCCCGCCAGCGCTTCAGCGCGGCGAAATCGGGCGTGAGCGATGCGACATCCTCGGCGCGGGAGAAGACGGCGAGATAGCGACCGCCATGCCGATGAAGCTCGGCCGGCGCAGCGCCGAGCACGGCGGCAAGCTCCGGCGCCGGGGCGCAGGGTTCCGGCGGCATGGCGGGAAAATCGAGCGCCAGCGTTTCGCCTTCGCGTGTCACGCCGAGCCTGCCGGCCTTGCGCGTCTCGAAGCGGACCTCGCGCCGCGCCGGCTCGAGATAGCGGAAGATCACATAGGCCGAGGCAAGCGTCGCATGGCCGCAGAGCTCGACCTCGACCGTCGGCGTGAACCAGCGCAGCGCGTAGTCCTCGCCCGTGCGCCGGAAGAAAGCGGTCTCCGCCAGATTGTTCTCGGCGGCGATCGACTGCATCACCGCTTCGGGCAGCTCCTCCTCGAGCGGCACCACGGCGGCGGGGTTGCCGGCGAAGAGCCGGTCGGCGAAGGCGTCGATCTGATAGAGCGGCAAGCGCATGGGGCTCTCCTCACGGGGTTCGAGGGCGGGCGACACGAGCGCGTTGGGTCAAGGCGACGGCGGCAAGCACGGCGGCGGCCGCCAGCGCCATCCCCGTGGTCACGCGCTCGCCCAGCAGCAGCGCCGACCACAGCAAGGTCAGAACGGGCTGCGCGAGCTGAAGCTGGCCGATCCGGGCGACGCCGCCCAATGCCATCGCGCGATACCAGGCAAAGAAGCCGATATAGGTGCTGACGACCGAGACATAGGCGAAAGCGGCCCAGACGGGAAGGTTGGCGGAGAGCCCGGTCGCTTCGGCGCGCCAGAGGACGATCGGCAGCAGCAGCGGCGCCGACAGCACCAACACCCAGGAGATCACCTGCCAGCCGCCGAGCTCGCGCGCCAGCGCGCCACCTTCGGCATAGCCGAGCCCGCCCAACAGCACGGCGATGAGGATAAGGCCGTCCGCGGGCTGCGGCCTGCCGGCGCCTTCCGCCAGAGCAAAGCCGAGGATCGCGCCCAGCCCCAGCAGCACCGCGAGGCAGAAGGCCGGCGAAGGCCGCTCGCCGCTGCGCAGCGCCGCCATGGCCGCGGTAGCGGCCGGCAACAGCCCGACGATCACCGCGCCATGCGCCGCCGGGACGCGCACCAGCGCCCACGCGCTGAACAGCGGAAACCCGAAGATGATGCCGAGCGCGGTCACGGCAAGGCGTCGCCAATGACGCGGCAATGGCAGCCTCTGACGCGTCGCCACGAGCATGACCCCCGCCGCGCCGGCGGCGACCAGCGCGCGGCCCAGCCCAACCAAGGTCGGATCGAGCTCGGAGACGGCGAGCCGCGTCGCCGGCAGCGTGAAGGAGAAGGCAAGCACCCCCAGCGCGCCCCATAGGATCGCAGCGCGCGGCGCACCGATTCGCGAACTTGTACCGATACAATTTTCGGCCGACATCGCTGAATTCTCGATCTGTTTTACGAAATTCCGAATGTACCTCTCGAATCAATTTGACGATCGCTCTGACGTCAATGATAACATTGTCATCATGACAAGCTGGCTGCCCGATCTCGCGGCACAGCCCGGGCCGCGCTACCGCGCTATTGCCGAGGCCTTGGCCGAGGATGTGCGCAGCGGCGCTTTGCCGCCGGGGGCGCGGCTGCCGACACACCGCGACCTCGCCTGGCGGCTCAAGGTCACCATCGGCACGGTGAGCCGCGCCTATGCCGAGGCGGAGCGGCGCGGGCTCATCGCCGGCGAAGTCGGCCGCGGCACCTACGTGCGCGCCGCCGCCGCGGCGCCGGCGCTGCGCTTCGACAGCGAGCCGCAGGGCGATGATGTCGTCGATCTCGGCGTTCATCGCCCGCGCGCCGCGAGCGAGGCGACGCTGCTGGCCGAGGCCTTGGCCAGCCTTGCGGCCGACCCCGAGCTGGCTCAGCTCATGGAGTATCAGCCGCATGCCGGGCGCGCGGCGGAGCGTGCGGCGGGAGCCGCTTGGATCGAGCGCAGCGGCGGCCTCGCCACGACGCAAGAGCAAGTCGTGGTGACGGCGAGCGGCCAGCACGCGATCGCCGCCATTCTCGCTGCCATCGCCGAGCCCGGCGACGGGCTCGCGGTGGAGGCGCTGACCTATCCCGGCATCCGCGCCGCCGCGAGCCTGCTGCATCTGAAGCTCGTGCCGCTGGCGCTGGACGAGCACGGGGTGCTGCCGGACGCCCTCGCCGCTGCCTGCCACGCCGGACGGGTGCGCGCGCTCTATACGCTGCCGACGCTGCACAATCCGACGACCGCGACCATGCCGCCGGAGCGGCGGCGGGCGCTCGCCGAAGTGGCGCGGCGTCACGACGTGATGCTGATCGAGGACGACGTCTACGGCTTTCTCCTCGAGCGGCCTTTGCCGCCGCTGGCGGCGCTGGCGCCGGATCACGCCTTCTACATCACCGCGACCTCGAAGAGCCTCGTACCGGGGCTGCGCGTCGGCTACGCGCATTGCCCGCCGGCGCTGGTCGACGGTGTCGCCGCCGCCGTGCGCGCCATGACCTACACCGCGCCGCCGCTGATGGCGCGCATCGCCTCGCGCTGGATCGAGGATGGGACGGCCGATCGGCTCGTCCGCGAAAAACGCGCCGAAATTGCCCGGCGCCAGCAAGTGGTGCAGCGCCTTTTCGCGCAGCAGAGCTACCGCATGGCGCCGGGCGCGGCGCATCTCTGGCTCACGCTGCCCGAGCCCTGGCAGGGAGAGGCGTTTGCGGCCGCGGCGCGGCAACGCGGCGTCGCCATAGCTCCGGCGGCCGCCTTCGCCGTCGGACGCCAGACGCCGCGCGCCGCCCGCATCTGCATCGGCACGCCGCCCAGCCTCGCCGCGCTGGAGCGCGGCCTCACCCGCCTCGCCGAGCTGCTCGCCGCGGCGCCGGAAGCGTATTTGTCGGTGGTTTAAAGGAGTGGTCAGTTTGGGAGTCGTCAGTTATCAGTTATCAGTCGTCAGTAGCTGATAGCTCGACTGAGAACTGAAAACTGACCACTGACAACTGACTACTGACAACTAACCCCGAGCGGTCCCCGGCCCTTGCCGTAGCCGGGGGCGGCGGCGATGGCGCGCTGCACGAAGCCATGCGCGCGCTCGATGGCGGCGCGGAGCGCCATGCCTTGGGCGAGGCCCGTCGCGATCGCGGAAGCAAGCGTGCAGCCGGTGCCATGCGTGTGCCGCGTCGGGATGCGCCGGCTTTCCAGCACGTAGCGCGCACCCGCCTCGACGACGACGTCGCGCAGGAGATCGCCGGGGAGATGGCCGCCCTTGAGCATGACCGCGCCGGCGCCGAGCGCGCGCAGCGCCTCTGCCGCCTCGATCATCGCATCCGCGCCGGCGATGGGCCGGCCGAGCAGCATTTCGGCCTCGGGGAGATTGGGCGTCAGCAGCGTCGCGCGGGGTATGAGGCGCGCCTTCAGCACCGCAATGGCGCCTTCGTCGAGCAGCCGCGTGCCGCTCGTCGCCACCATCACGGGATCGACGACCAGGGGCACCGCGGGCGTCAGCGCGGCGAGCGTGTCGGCAACGGCGGCGATCACGCCGGCATCGTGCAGCATGCCTGTCTTGACGCAATCGGCGCCGATATCGCTCAGCACGGCCACCATCGCCTGCCGTACGAAGTCGGGCGGCACGGGAAAGATCGCGCTGACCCCTTGCGTGTTCTGCGCGGTGAGCGCGGTGATCGCCGTGGCGGCATAGCCCTTCAGCGCCGTCACCGTCTTGATATCGGCCTCGATGCCCGCGCCGCCCCCGGAATCGGAACCGGCGACGATGAGCACCCGGCCCGTCATTCGGCGGCTCTTCCCTCCGCCTCGCCGGCCGCAAGCACCGCAGCGGCGATCTCGTCGACGATCGCCGTCACCACCGCCTCGTCCTCGCCTTGCGCCATGATGCGGATGACCGGCTCGGTGCCGGATTTGCGCACGGAAAGCCGCCCCGCCGCGCCGAGGCGCCGCTCGCCGGCGCCGATCGCCTGCTTCACCGGCGCGCTCTCGAGCGGCGCGCCGCCGGCGAAGCGGACATTGCGGAGGAGCTGCGGTACCGGCTTGAACAGCGTGCAGACGCGGCTCGCGGGCGCCCGTGTCTCGACGATTGCCGCCAGCACCTGCAGCGCCGCCATCAGCCCGTCGCCGGTGGTGCAGGTATCGCCGAGGATGATGTGCCCGGATTGCTCGCCGCCGAGATTGCTGCCGAGCTTGCGCATGGCCTCGACGACGTAGCGGTCGCCGACCGCGGTGCGGTGCAGCGCGATGCCATGCGCGGCGAGATGACGCTCGAGGCCGAGATTGGACATGATGGTGGCGACGACGCCGACGCCGTCGAGCCGGCCGGTGCTGCGCCAGGCCATGGCGATGAGCGCCAGCAGCTGGTCGCCATCGACCAGCTTGCCGCTTTCATCGGCGACGAGGAGCCGGTCGGCGTCGCCGTCGAGCGCGATGCCGAGATGGGCGCCATGCTGGACGACGGCGCGCTGCATCGCCGCCGTGGCCATGGTGCCGCTGTCGCGGTTGATGTTGAGCCCGTCCGGAGAGACACCGAGCGGCACCACCTCGGCGCCCAGCTCCCACAGCACCGTCGGCGCCACCTTGTAAGCGGCGCCATGGGCGCAGTCGATCACCACTTTGAGGCCGTCGAGCCGGAGCCGCTTCGGGAAGCTGCTCTTGACGAATTCGATGTAGCGGCCGCCGGCATCGTCGAGCCGCCGGGCGCGGCCGAGCTCGTGCGGCGGCACGCGGCCATTGGTGCGGTCGAGCTCGGCCTCGATCGTCGCCTCGATCTCGTCGGAGAGCTTGTAGCCGTCGGCGCCGAAGAGCTTGATGCCGTTGTCCTCGAAGGGGTTGTGCGAGGCCGAGATCATCACGCCGAGATCGGCGCGCAAGGAGCGCGTCAGCATGGCGATGGCCGGCGTCGGCAAGGGTCCGACCAGCACCACATCCATGCCCATGGCGATAAAGCCCGCGGTGAGCGCGGGCTCGACCATGTAACCCGAAAGCCGCGTATCCTTGCCGATGACCACGAGATGGCGGTGGTCGCCGCGCCGGAGGCAGCGCCCGGCGGCCATCGCCACCTTGAGCGCGGTCTCGGCGGTCATCGGCTCGCT
>DATIYL010000229.1:0-6453 GCA_035517635.1 Allostellaceae bacterium
CCCCGGCTCCCGACTGGTTCCGGCACGCCATCGCCGTACCGAAGCAGTCCCGCTCGGTCACGGTCGAGGGTTGCCCGATCCATTATTTCTTGTGGCCGGCCGAGCCCGCGGCGACGCGGCAGCGCGGCTTGCTCTTCGTCCATGGCGGCGGCGCGCATGCGAATTGGTGGAGCTTCATCACGCCCTATTTCACCCGCGACTACCGCGTCGCCGCCATCGACCTGTCCGGCATGGGCGATAGCGGCCGGCGCGAGACCTACACTTCCGAACTGCGCGCCAAGGAGATGCGCGCGGTGATCGCCGATGCCGGGCTCGACGCGCGCCCCTTCGTCATCGGCCACAGCTTCGGCGGCTTCATGACGATGAAGTTCGGCGCGCAATTCGGCGAGGAGCTCGGCGGCGCCGTCATCGTCGACTCGCCCATCCGCTCGCCCGAGGAAGAGGCGCAACGCCCGCTCTCGCCGCCGAAATGGACGAACAGCAGAGTCTACGAGAGCTTCGATGCGGCGGTGGCCCGCTTCCGCCTGATGCCGCCGCAGGGCTGCGACAATCCGTTTATTGTCGAGTTCATCGCCCGCCACTCGCTGAAGCCGGTCGAAGGCGGCTGGACCTGGAAGTTCGACGGCGCGGCCATGGGCACGCGCCGCTTCGGCGAACCCTTCCGCGAGTATCTGCAGGCCGTGCGCTGCCGCGCCGCGCTGATCTTCGGCGAGAAGAGCGCGCTCGTCTCGCGCGCCACCGCCTCTTACATGTCCTCGCTCATGGGTCCCGACGCGCCCATCGTCGAAGTGCCCGAAGCGCAGCATCACGTCATGCTCGACCAGCCGCTCGGCTTCGTCGCCGCCTTGCGCATGCTGCTCGAGCTCTGGATCCGCGCCGAGGGCGGCTGATCACGCGGCGAGAAACGGGAGGGGTCACCCATGAAGAGCGTCGTCGTTACCGGCGGCAGCGGCAAGGCGGGCCGCGCCGTCATCCGCGACCTGATCGAGCACGGCTATCGCGTGATGAATGTCGATCTCGCGCCGCCGCGCGAGCCGCTCTGCCATTTCTTCAAGGCCGACCTCGCCGATCCTGGTCAGGCCGTGGACGCCATCCGTCGCGCCGCCGGCACAGTGGACCGGCGCCGGACGCCGCTCGGCGAGGCCTCGGCGGTGATCCATCTCGCCGGCATTCCCGCGCCGAGCCTCGCGCCCGATGCCGTCACCTTCCAGAACAATCTGATCTCGACCTACAACGTCTTCAGCGCGGCGACGCTCTTCGGCCTCGACCGCGTCGTCTGGGCGTCGAGCGAGACGGCCTATGGCCTGCCGCTGACGCGGACGCCGCCCGAATTCGCCCCCGTCACCGAGGACCACCCGCTCGCTCCCGAAACCGGCTACGCGCTCGCCAAAGTGCTATCGGAGCAGATGGCGCCCGAGATGCATCGCTGGAACCCCGGCACGCGCTTCGCCGGGCTGCGCATCTCCAACATCTTCGACGAAGCGGATTACGCCCAGATTCCGTCCTTCTGGTCGGATCCGTCGCTGCGGCGCTGGAATCTCTGGAGCTGGGTCGATGCCCGCGACGTGGCGCAAGCTTGCCGCCTCGCGCTCGAGGCGGAGATCCCCGGCGCGGATGTCTTCACCATCGCCGCCGCCGACACGCTGATGAAGCAATCGAGCCGGGCGCTGATGGCCGAGGCCTTCCCCGGCGTGCCGGTGCGCGGCGAGCTCGGCGAATTCGAGACCTTGCTCTCCATCGCCAAGGCGCGCCGCGTTCTCGGCTACCGCCCGCGCCATACCTGGCGCGGCGGCATCGGCCCGGGTTGAGAGGCTGCCCGGAAAATACGTCGAGCAAGCTCCTGGCCGCCGATAATCGCGCTGTCCTGTCGCGGGCCCGCGTGGCGGTGTGTTTCGCGTCCGCTCGATTATCCCGCCTGCGGAGCCGCGGAGCTATCGCTCCCGCTGCTCAGCGATGTTCTGCTGAGGTTCGCTCCACGCGCTGTCCATCCGCGTCGCGTTATGGACCATGCGAACCCGCGTTGCATCATCGAGGCGAGCCGTGCGCTGCAATCCCTCACGCTGCTGGAAGGTGATGATGCCCCGTTTTGTCTTGGGCCCGGCGATACCGTCTATTGCGCCGTCGTAAAGACCTTCGCGCTTGAGCTCGCTTTGCGCCTGCCGCATCGCAAGCGCAGCAGGCCTCGTCTGGGCGAGGCCTGCCTTCGTGGGGCTGACTGCCGCCAGTAACCCTAGCGCAAGGATACCATAGACGCTTCTCTGCATTGTCTGCCCACTAGCTGTTGCTCCCATAGAATTGCAACAGTGTGTTGTTGACACCGGTTCCCAATGCGAACCCTCAACTGCCCGCTTTGCACGAGATAGGTTGCAGCATGTGCGGTAGCGCGCCCGAAGCGGCAGGGTCGGGCCGGGCAGATGAGCCCGGTTCCGTCGTTCTCCCGCCGCTTGGCATAGCCAGGCTCTGAGGCAAAGGCCGCCTGTCAGCCGGCCGGCGCGGGTCCCGTCGTGCCGCGCGGGATGATCATGGTGGGCACCAAACGCGCATGCGGCGGCGACTGGCCCATGAGGCGCTGCAGCAATTGCTCGGCGGCGCCACGCCCCATCTCCGCGGTCGGCACGCGCAGGGTGGTGAGCGGCGGCTCGACATTGCGGGCGAAATCGAAATCGTCGAAGCCGGTGATTGACAGCTCTGCCGGCACGGCGACGCCTTCGGCGCGGGCCTCGAAGAGCGCGCCGAGCGCCAGCACGTCGTTGACGCAGAGCACTGCGGTCGGCCGCGGCCGCAGCGCGAGCAGCCGCTTCATCGCCAGGCGCGCTTCCGCTACGTCGTAGCGGGCTTCCACCAGCCCGCCCGGGACGAAATCGAGCCCGGCGCGGTTGAGGGCGGCGCGCGCCCCGGCAATGCGATCGATGACCCGATCATTGTCGGCCGCGATGCCGGCGAGCATGGCGATGCGGCGATGGCCGAGGCCGAGGACGTACTCGGCCATGCTCGCCATGGCGGCGTGATTGTCGAACCCGACGCAGGGCGGACCGTCCGCCGCGTAGGCCCCCTGGCAGACATAGGGGACTGCCCGCTCGTGCAGCATCTGGGCAAGCTCCGGCCGGTGATAGCGCCCGACGAGGATGACGCCGTCGACGCCGCGCTCCAGCAGGATCCTGACCTGGCGCAGCTCCCGCTCGAGACTGTAGTCGGAGGTGGCGATGAGCAGCGCGTAGCCAGCTTCCTCGAGCCGCCGCTCGATCGCCTCGACCCCGGCCGAGAAGATCGAATTGGCGATCGTCGGCACCACCGCGCCGATGGTCATCGAGCGGCGCGAGGCCAGCGCGCGCGCCGCGGAATGGCGGATATAGCCGAGACGCGTCACCGCCGCTTGCACCGCCGCCCGAACATCCTCGCTGACCAGCTCGGGCGTGTTGAGCGCGCGCGACACCGAGGCCGTCGACACGCCGGCTGCGCGCGCCACGTCGCTCAGCGCGATCGCGTTGGAGCCGGCCCGCCGGCGGCGATTGGAAGCGCGGGTCCTCGCCCTCATCAAAGGCATATTGACATGGCGCGGTTCTGGATGTAAGCGCTTTCAGTAAACGCTTTCGAAAAAGCGCGGGAGGAGACCATGACGGGAACGGGACGGATCGGGTCTGCGCTGTTGGCCGCGGGCATCGCGCTGGCGGTGGGCGGCTGGTGCGGCGCAGCATACGCCGCCGGGGATACGGTCGATTGGAAGCGCTTCAACGGCCAGACCATCACCTTCCTCTCCTCCAATCACCCCTGGGCGCAGGCGGTGCTCAAGCGGCTCGATCAATTCACCGAGCTTACCGGCATCAAGCTTCGCGTGGATACCTTCCAGGAAGCGCAGATGCGCGACCGGCTGATGACCGTGCTGCAGTCGCGCAGCAGCGATGTCGATCTCTTCATGTCGCTCAAATCGCGCGAAGGGCTGCTCTTCGCCGATGCCGGCTGGTACGCCGATCTGCGACCGCTGGTCAACGACCCGAAGCTCACCGCCAGTTCTTACAACCTCGCCGATTTCAGCCCGGCTCTCCTCAAAGGGGAGGAGTTCAAAGGCAAGCTCGCCGGCATTCCGCTCAACATCGAGGGGCCGGTTCTCTACATCCGCAAGGATATCTTTGCGCGCTGCAAGCTGGCGCCGCCGACCGCGCTCCAGCAATTGCCGGACGTCGCCGCCAAGCTCAAAGCCTGCGACCCCGGCATCACCCCCTTCGTCAGCCGCGGCGCCAAGGGCGCGCTCGCCTATACCTTCAGCAATTTCCTTCACAATCTCGGCGGCGACTATTTCGATGCCGGGGGCAAGTCGAACCTGTGCTCGGCCCCGGGCAAACAGGCAATGCAGCTCTATGCCGATCTGCTCAAGAATTACGGACCGCCCGGCGTGGTGAATTACAGCTTCCTGCAGATCCGCGAGATGTACGGCCAGGGGCGCGCCGCCATGGCCTTCGAATCCAGCAACGAGTTCGGCCCGATCATGCAATTCCCCGGACGCACCAAGGATTCGGCGGTGGCGCTGCTGCCGCCCGGACCCGGCGGCGTCAGCCGTCCGACGGTGATCGGCTGGGGCATTTCGATGTCGGCCTTCTCGCAGCATCAGGATCCGACCTGGTACTTCATCCAATGGGCGACGAGCCCGGCGATGCAGACGGCGCTCGCCCTCGACGGCATCGCGCCGCCGCGCGTCTCAATCGCCAACAGCGCCCAGTACAAGGCCTGGCTCGCCGCCGAGCCGGTGCGGCAAGAATGGTCGAATTCCCTCGACGCGATGGCGCGCACCGGAACGAGCGAGGTCGGCCCGCCGATGGAGCAGCAGCCCGAGGCGCGCGACATCCTCGGCGACGAGATTCAGCAGATGATCCTGGGGCAGGTGAACGCCGATCAGGCCTGCGCCGCGGCCGACAAGCAGATCGACGCATTGGTCGCGCGCGAGCAGCATCACTGATGGGAACCATGGCGTTCGGCCGCAGCGGCGCGTCCACCGCCGGGTGGACGCATCGCCGCAAGCGCTTCACCGGAAGCGTCCATTGGCTGCTGGCGCCTGCCCTCGCCTTCACCCTCGCCCTCGTCGTCTTTCCCTTCGGCTACACCTTCTGGCTCAGCCTCAACGACTACCAGTTCGGCCACGCGGCGCGCTTCAATTTCGGCGAAAACTATGCGGCGCTGCTGCACGATGCCGTGTTCTGGCAAGGTCTCGGCACCACCTTCCTCCTCTACTTCCTGTCGCTCGCCTTGCAGCTGGTGCTCGGCACCTATGTCGGGCTCTTGCTCAACCGCCGCCTGCGCGGCCAGACCTTGGCGCGCACCATCCTGATGTCGCCTTTCATGATGCCGTCGGTCGTCGTCGGCATGATGTGGCTCGTCATCCTCGATCCGTCGCTCGGCGCGGCGAACTACATTCTGAGCGTGCTCGGCCTGCCGCCGAGCCAGTGGCTGGCCTCGCCCGGCCTGGTGGTGCCGGTGATCTCCCTCATCGACACCTGGCAATGGACGCCCTTCGTCGCGCTCATCGTCGTCGGCGGCCTGCAAGCCCTGCCGCTCGAGCCCTTCGAGGCCGCCTTCATCGACGGCGCGACGCGCTGGCAGGCCTTCCGCTACATCACCTTGCCGATGCTGCGGCCGACGCTCTTGACCGCGGCGATCCTGCGCAGCGTCGATCTGCTGCGCTTCTTCGACATCATCTACATCACGACGCAGGGCGGGCCCGGCAACGCCTCGACCACGCTCAACATCTACGCCTATCGGCGCGGCTTCGAGTTCTTCGATATCGGCTATGCCAGCGCGATCATGATCGCCTTGATGGCGCTCGTCGCCATCGTCGTCCTGGCGCTGATGCGCCTCAGGCGGAGCCTCTGATGAGCCTCGGCCCCTTCACGCGCGAGCGCTCGACGGTGGGCATCTATCTCCAATACGGCGTGGTCTGCCTCTTCATCCTGGCGCCGATCCTGTGGATGGTGGAGGCGAGCTTCAAGGCGCCGACGGCGGTCACCGCCTATCCGCCGCATCTCCTGTTCTCGCCCACGCTCGAGAACTACGCAACGCTGTTCGAGACCACGCCCTTCGCCCAATACGCGCTCAACAGCCTCATCGTCGCCGGCGGCTCGACGCTGCTCGGGCTGCTGCTCGGCGTGCCGGCGGCTTTCGCCGTCTCCTACCAGGCGATCACCTGGCCCGCGACCCTGACGCTCGCCGCGCGCATGGCGCCCGGCACGCTCTTCCTGCTGCCCTGGTACATCCTCTTCACCGCGCTCGGCCTCGTCGGCAGCCATACGGTGCTCGTCATCACGCATACCGTCATCACCATGCCGCTGATCCTCTGGGTCATGCTGCCCTATTTCGACGGACTGCCCCGCGACATCCTCGAGGCGGCGCGCATCGATGGCTGCTCGCCCTTCCATATGTTCTGGCGCATCGCCTTGCCGCTGGTGAAGCCGGGCATCGTGGTTG
>DATIYL010000230.1:0-10195 GCA_035517635.1 Allostellaceae bacterium
GACGTTGTCGTCGCGCGCCATCATCACGTCCATGGCCTCGCGAATGGCCTCGATCATGGTCTTGCGCGGCATCGCTCAGACTCCCGTCTGTTGGCGCTGCCGGCGGAGATGCGGCGGCATCTCCGCATAGACGCCCTCGAAGACGTCGCGCACCGAGGGTGTGTTGCCGGAATGCAGCGTGCCGTAGCGCTCGGCCTCCTTCTGCGCCGTGATCACCGCATCGAGGATCTCCGCCTCGGCCTGCTTATGGCGCTCCTCCGTCCAGGCGCCCTGCTGGATCAGATGATTCTTGAGGCGGATCACGGGGTCGCCGAGCGGCCAGGCGTCGGATTCCGCTTTCGGCCGATAGGCGGTGGGATCGTCCGAGGTGGAATGCGCGCCGACGCGGTAGGTCACATATTCGACGAGCGTGGGTCCGAGATTGCGGCGGGCGCGCTCGACCGCCCATTTCGCGACCGCGTAGACGGCGAGGTAATCGTTGCCGTCGACGCGGAGCGCCGGGATGCCGAAGCCCAGACCGCGCGCGGCAAAGGTGCCGGAGCCGCCCCGCGCGATGCCCTGGAAGGTCGAGATCGCCCACTGATTGTTGACGATATTGAGCACGACCGGCGCCTTGTAGGTCGAGGCGAAGACGAGGGCGGCGTGAAAATCCGATTCGGCGGTGGCGCCATCGCCGACCCAACCGGCGGCGATCCGGGTGTCGTGCTTGATCGCCGATGCCATCGCCCAGCCGACCGCCTGAATGAACTGGGTCGCGAGATTGCCCGAGACGGAAAAGAAGCCGTCGGGCTTGGACGAATAGAGCACCGGCATCTGCCGGCCTTTGAGCGGGTCGCGCTCGTTCGAGTAGATCTGGCACATCATGTCGACGAGCGAATGACCCGCCGCGATCAAGAGGCCGGCCTGGCGGTAGGTCGGGAAATTCATGTCGCCGGGGCTGAGCGCCTTGCGGAAGGCGCAGCTCACCGCCTCCTCGCCCATATGCTGCATGTAGAAAGAGGTCTTGCCCTGGCGCTGCGCCATCAGCATGCGCGCATCGAAAGCGCGGAGCGTCATCATGTGGCGCAAGCCCTCGAGCAATTCCGCATCGCTCAAGAGGCCGCTCCAGGGCCCCACCGCCTTGCCCTCGCGGTTGAGCACGCGGATAATCGAATAGGCGAGCTCGCGGATCGATTCGGGATCGGCATCGACCGGCGGCCGCGCGACCGAGCCCGCATGCGCAATGCGGACAGTGGAGAAGTCGGGAACGCCGCCGGGCCGTACCGCCGGCTCGGGCACGTGCAGCGCCAGCGGACCATAGTCGCTCATATCGTGATCTCCTCCCAGAGCGTCAGCGGGCGGTCTTTAGAACGAAGCCGGGCTGGACGAACAGATCCGGGGTGCCAACATTTCTCGCAGCTCGGGCAGGTGCTCGCGTCCCCAAAACAGCTCGCCCTCGATCAGGAAGCTTGGTACGCCGAAGACGCCCGCCGCTTCGGCCGCTTCGCGAATAGCGTCGTGTTCATGGCGGCCCGCGCCCGCGAGATAATCGTCGAACTCCGTTGTGTCGGCACCTGCCTCGGTCAGCACCGTGGCGATGACCGCCGGATCCTCGATGTCCAAGTCGCGCCGCCAAAACCTTTCGAACACCCGGTCATGGTAGGCCCGGAAGACAGTTGCCGTCTGACGCTTCGCCCAGAGCATACCGATCGCGGCCAGTGAGGAGTCCCAGATCTTTCGCGGTCCTAAAATGGTGAGCCCGCGTTTTCGCGCTTGGCGGCGGCAATCCATGTACGAGTACCTCACCCTTCGCCATTGGTGAGCGCTGCGAGCAGAGTCGAGCACCTGGCCGTGCTCGTCCACGCGCGCACTGCCGAGGTAGCTTGGAATGTCGAGGGTGTAGGGCAGCCACTCCAGGCGAACCTCGAATTCCTCTTCAAGTCGGTAGATCAGATCCTTGGCCAGAAAGGCGTATGGGCTCTTGTAGTCACTGTAGACGGCGATCGTCTTTGCCAGGTCCATTCGCGGTCACCTTCGAGCACCGATCAGTCGAGCGGAGGAATGTTCAGCCGAGCGCGCGCCTCGTCCAGGGGCAGCTCGACCAATGGCCAATGATCCCAGTTCGCGGAGAGGTCGGTGTTCACCCGCGCACCCCGCTCGATCGCCTGGATAAAGCCGGCGGCGACGCCGGGGTTTGCCAACGTCGCCGTAACATGCGGCTGGTTCGCCGCGGTGAGGTTGACGCCGGTACTGAAGCTGATGGTCGGAAGCAGCAACACATAGAAAGGGTTGACCTTCCTGTACCCGGCGGTAAAGCCGCCGACGCAGGTCTCCTCCTCGACCGTGGTGCCATAGCCCGACAAGACATGCGTCATGTCGTGGTAGACCGCGCCTTCGGGGAAGCCGGTCCGCTCACCCGGCAGCGCGAAGCCGTTGTCGCGGTAGTGACGAAAGAACGCGTAGCCGAGCGTGTCCTCGGGCAGGTCGCCGAGCGCGTTATAGCGCCGCGCCAGTTCCGGGTCTTCGCGATACCCGCGCAGGCCCAGCAAGCCGTGAACGAGGCCTTGGATGCCGCCGTGATGCTTGTACTGGTCGATGAGCATGTCCTTGATGTTCGAGCGGCGAAAAAAATCGAGCCGGAACAGCAGCATCTGGTGCTCGCACAGCAGCCGCACGGTGCGCAGGCCCGGCATGCTGACGCCCAGCGCGGCAGCGAAAGCCTCGGCCCGCGCCACGCAGGCCGGATCGGGCTCGCCGTCGGCGAGGACACCCAGCAGCATCGCCTGGATGACCTGGTCGCCGAGCCCCGGCGTGGCGATGCCGGCGGCGAGCTCGGCCGGTGTGATCGGCGCCAGCGCGTCGAGGTCGGCATCGGTATGCAGAACCGACCGTTGAGCCGCGGTCATCATGGCGCGCGAGGCGGGCGGAATTCCTTCGGCGCGGGTGACGACGGTGCGCACCGCGCGAAGGCACAGCATCGCTTCTTCCGGCCCCGGATGGATCAATTGCATTCCCCTGCTCCCCCTTAAAGTTCGTGGACAACGCTAGCCTAGGACGGGATCGTAGCCGCTCCAAGCGAGGCCTGCACGAGCGGGACCCAAATGGCCTCTCCGCTTGCGTCATGGCGTCTTTGCATCGATCGCGCCGCCCAGCAGCACGGCGAAGGCCGAGAGCCAAAGCCACATCAGCAATGCCACAACCGCGCCGAGAACGCCGTACGTCTCGGCAGCGCTGGGCACCTTGCCGATATAGACAGCGAGATGGAGATAGACCGAAAACAAGGCCGAGCCAGCGACCCACAGGGCGGTGGCTGCCAGGGTGCCCCAATTCACCCATCTCCAGCGCCTGGCACCGCGGCTGGGGGCATAGTGATAGAGTGCCGCGATCGCCATGTTGGCGAGGACTGCCAGGACTGGCCAGCGCACCCATCCGAGCAAAGTGCGCCCGGGCGCGCCGACCGGAAGCAAGTCTACGATCGCGGGCATGACCGCCAGCAGGACGAGCGACAAGGCCCCGAAAAGGAGGAGCCCCACGGCCAGCAGCAGCGCGCACGTGTAGTAGCCAACAATCCCGCGCTTCTCTTCCTCGTCATAGGCGACATTGAGCGCCATCATCAGCGCGCTCGTTCCCGTTGCCGCGGCGCCCAGAGCGATGGCCATGCCGACCACCAGGCCGATGCCGAGCTGCGAGTGATTGCTGCTGACGATCCCCGCAAGCTCGTCAGCGATGAGGTCGAGTGCCTGTTCGGGCACGATTCCAGAAAGCGCCGTAACCTGGGGTTCAACAGCGGCCGGGTTATAGACGAGGCCATAGAGCGAGACCAGGGCGCTGATACAGGGCGCGAGCGACAATATGCCGTAAAATGCGATACTTGCAGCCATGAACGATAGTTTCTTGCGGACCACATCGACCAGCAGCGGCATCAGTATGTCTCGCCACGCCATGGACAGATTGAGCTCACGTCGAATCACAGCTCTTTAGGTAGGATGAGATGAGACGAACTGCTTCCGAGGTTATCGCGCATCACTGAGGACAACGGGCCGCCCGATGTCGACGTTGTTCCGCTGGTTGATCGCCGGAATCACCCATCTCGTCCGCCTGGCCGTCAGCACCTGGACTGCGCTCGCCCTCTACTATTCGAATCTGCCGTGGCCCGAGCTGCGGTTGGGATTGGCGGTAGCGTTTGTGGCATTCGCGATCTGGGCGTTCTGGCTCTCGCGCCGGCGGCGCATGCGGGCGGTGGCCTACGCGCTGGTGCTCGGCGTCGTTGCCTGGTGGCTCACCATCACGCCCTCGCACGATCGCAACTGGCGCCCGGAGGTTGCCGTGATGCCGCGGGCGTTCATCGACGGAGACCGCGTGCGCCTGACGGGCGTCCGCAACTTCGATTACCGCAGCCGGGACGAGTTCACGGTGCACTATGAAGAGCGCGACATTGCTCTTTCCCACGTGACCGGCTTGGATTTCTTTGTGTCCTACTGGAGCGAAGGGCTGATCGCGCACACCTTCGTCAGTTTCATCTTCGACAACGCTTCGCCCCTCAGCATCTCCATCGAGGCGCGGCCGGAGGTCGGCCGCGACTTCGAGCCGATCGCCGCCATGTTCAAGCAATTCGAGCTGATTTACGTGGTGGGCGAGGAGCGTGACCTCGTGGGGGTACGCGCCATTCACCGCCGAGAGGCGGTGTACCTCTATCGCCTCAACACCTCGCCCGACAATGCGCGGCGCTTGTTGATGGTCTATCTGGCGCGGATCAACGAACTCGCCGACCGGCCGGAGTTCTATAACTTGCTGACCAACAGCTGCACCATCAACATCGTTCGTTACGCGAACGCCGCCGGGCGAAAGGGGCGGTTCGACATCCGCCATCTCTTCAACGGGCTGATCGACAGCTACCTCTACCACTCCGGGCGGATCGACACGACCCTGCCGTTCGACGAATTGCGGCGACGCTCCCTGATCAACGCGGCGGCCCAGGCGGCCGACGGTGCGCCGGAGCCGGAGTTTTCGCAGCGCATCCGCGCATCCCTGCCGACGGCTGCTCGCTGATTCCGGGTGCCGGGAAGTCGTTTAGCCCATCAGTTTGTCGAGAGTAATGGGCAGGTCGCGCACCCGCTTGCCGGTGGCGTGATAGACGGCGTTGGCGATTGCGGCCGCGGTGCCGACGATACCGATCTCGCCAACGCCCTTGATGCCGAGCGGATTGACCAGCGCATCGGGCTCGTCGACGAAGATAACCTTGATGTCGTGCACATCGGCATTGACCGGCATGTGGTACTCGGCGACGTCGGCGTTCATGACACGCCCGAACGCGTGATCGATCAAGGTCTCCTCGTGCAGCGCCATGCCGATGCCCCAAACCGCGCCGCCCATGATCTGGCTCGCCGCCGTCTTGCGATTGAGGATGCGCCCGGCCGCGATCGCGCTGACGATGCGGGTGACGCGGATCACGCCGAGCTGCTCATCCACCTTCACCTCGGCGAACACCGCCGAATGCGTGTTGCGCGCGTGCGAGGGGTCCTCGGCAAACGCCATGGTGGCCTCGCGCTCGATGCGGTCGAGCTTGCCGTGGCGCATCGCATCCGCGATCGAGACGCCCCGCCGCGGATCCTCGGTGGTGACGATACGGCCCTCGCGCAGCGCCACCTGCTCGAGCCGGGCTTCAGCGAGCGGCGAGCCCGGCACCGCCTTCGCCAGGCGCAGCAGCTCCTGGCGGATCTCGTCCGAGGTGCGCGCGATGGCATGCGACACGGAGGCCGCGGTCCAGGAACCGCCTTCGACCATCGCGTGCGGCAAGGTCGAATCGCCAAGCTTCACGGTGACATTGTCGAGGGGCAGGCCCAGCATGTCGGCGGCCACCTGCGCCATGATGGTGTAGGTGCCGGTGCCGATGTCGGAGGCGGCGCTGGCCACCTCGGCATGGCCGTTGGCGCCGAGCACGATGCGCGCGCCGAACGGCATCTGCAGTGCCTCCCAGACGCCGCTCGCCATGCCCCAGCCGACGAGCTCGCCGCCCTCGCGCATCGCGCGCGGCTCGGGCTGGCGCTTCGCCCAGCCGAAGGCCTCGGCACCCTGGCGATAGCACTCGCGCAGCGCCTTGCTGGTGTAGGGCACGCCGGCATTCTGGTCGCGCTCGGAATAGCATTTGAGGCGCAGCTCGAGCGGATCGACCTTGAGCGCCACGGCAAGCTCGTCCATCGCGCATTCGAGCGCATAGACGCCCGTCGCGGCACCAGGCGCCCGCATGTCGCAGGGCGTGGGGAGATCGACGCGGGCGAGCTTGTGCAGGTAGCGCGCATGGGGCGAGATGTAGAGCAGGCCCGACCAGGCGGTATCGGTGCGCGAGAAATCCTCGAACCGCGAAGTCACCGCGATCGCCTCATGCGTCACCGCTTCGAGCGTGCCGTCGGCTTTGGCGCCCAGTTCCAGGCGCTCGATAGTCGCCGGGCGGTATCCCAGCGCATACATCTGCTGGCGCGTCAGCACGAGGCGCACCGGCCGCTTGAGCTTGCGTGCCGCGAGCCCGGCGAGCACCGCCTCATATTGCGGGCGCAGCCCCGAGCCGAAGGCGCCGCCGGTGAACGGCGAGAGCACGCGCACCTGCTCCGGCTTCATCTCGAAGACGGCGGCGAGGTAGCGCTGCACGTTCTGCACGCCTTGCGTCTTGTCATAGAGGGTGAGGGTGCCGCCGCCGGTCCACACCGCGGTCGCGCCGAAGAGCTCCATCGGATTGTGGTGCTCGACGGGGGTCACATACTCGGCCGCGTGGCGCACAGGGGCCGTGGCAAAGGCCTTGGCGGCATCGCCGCGGGGCTTCACCGGCTTTTCGAGCGTGACGGCGCGCGCGCGTTCCGCCCTGAGGTCGGTCGCATGCGCTTCCTGCCGGTACTCGACGCGGACGAGCGCGGCGGCAAAGCGTGCGGTCTCCCAGTCCTCGGCGACGACCAGCGCCACCGGCTGGCGGTTGAAGTGGATGCGGTCGTCGTAGAGCGGGCGGAAAGGCTCGCCCTGCTCCGGCGCCGTCTCGTCCCGGTAGGCCTCGGTCGCGCGCGCCATGGACGGGCGGTTCTCATGCGTGAGCACGTCGAGCACGCCGGCGACGCGAAGCGCCTCGCTCGCTTCGATGCCGGCGATGCGCCCCTTGGCGATGGTCGAGGTGACGACGAATCCGTAGACGAGGCCGGGGGCGGTGACCTCGGCCGCGTATTTCGCCGCTCCGGTGACCTTGGCGCGTCCGTCGATGCGGGAGGTGGCGGTGCCGATATAGGATGTCATGTCGGGCTCACAGGATCTTCTTCTGCCATTGCGGCTGCGGCGTGCCGCGCGCCGCCTGGCTCAGCGCGCGCAGGATGGCGCGGCGAGCGAGGCCGATCTTGAAGGCGTTGTGGGCGTGGCCCTTGGCGTCCTGCAGCAGCCGGTCGGCGGCCGCGGCGAAGCTCGCCTCGGTCGCGGGCCGGCCGCGCAACGCCTGTTCTGCCGCCGGGTCGCGCCAGGGCTTGTGGGCAACGCCCCCCAGCGCCAGGCGCGCCTCCTTGATCACCTCCCCATCGAGCTCGAGCGCGGCGGCGACCGAGACCAGGGCGAAGGCGTAGGACGCGCGGTCGCGGATCTTCAGATAGCTGTGATTGGCGGCGAAGCCCTGCGCCGGCAGCTCGATGGCGGTGACGATCTCATGCGGCTCGAGATTGGTGTCGCGCTCGGGCGTGGTGCCGGGGGCGCGATGGAAGTCGACGAAGCGAAGCGTGCGCTCGCCGCTCGGTCCCGCCACATGCACCACGGCAGCCAGCGCGGCCAGCGCCACGCACATGTCGGAGGGATGCGTCGCGATGCAGGATTGGCTCGCGCCGAGGATGGCGTGCATGCGGTTGAGGCCGGTCAAGGCCGAGCAGCCGCTGCCGGGCGCGCGCTTGTTGCAGGGCGTGGCGGCGTCGTAGAAGTAATAGCAGCGCGTGCGCTGCAGCAGGTTGCCGCCGGTCGATGCCATGTTGCGCAGCTGCGCCGAGGCGCCGGCCAGGATCGCGCTCGCCAGCAGCGGATAGCGCCGCTCGATCAGCGGATGCCAGGCAAGGTCCGAGTTGGGCACCAGCGCACCGATGCGCAGCCCGCCCGACGGCGTCTCCTCGACGCTTCGGAGCGGCAGCCGCGAGATGTCGATGAGCCGTACGGGGCGTTCGACATCCACCTTCATGAGGTCGATGAGGTTGGTGCCGCCGGCGATGAACCGCGCGCCGGGCGTGGCGGCGCTGAGGCGCACCGCCTCGGCGACGTCGCCGGCGCGCACGTAATCGAAATTGATCATGGCCGCCCCATCGCCTGCTCGATCGCCGCGAGGATGTTGGGATAGGCGCCGCAGCGGCAGATGTTGCCGCTCATGAGCTCGCGAATCTCGTCGGCGGTCTTCGCATGACCCTCGGCGATGAGGCCGAGCGCCGAGCAGATCTGCCCCGGCGTGCAATAGCCGCATTGGAAGGCGTCATGCTCGATGAAGGCCTGCTGCAGCGGATGCAGCTTGCCGTCCGGCGCGGCGAGACCCTCGATGGTGGTGACACGGGCGCCGTCCTTCATCACCGCGAAAGCGAGACAGGAATTGATACGACGGTCGTCCAGCAGCACGGTGCAGGCACCGCATTGGCCGTGGTCGCAGCCCTTCTTGGTGCCGGTGAGGCCGAGATGCTCGCGCAGCGCGTCGAGCAGCGTCGTCCACGGCGCAAGCTCGAGCTGCGTCTCGACGCCGTTCACCGTCAGTGTGACGGAAACTTTGCCGGGCGTCGGGATGGGCTCTGCGCGTGCGCGCGTGCGGCTCGTTCGTGCCATGGACATCTCCGTCGAAAAAAGCAACGGCCACAAACGCCGGAGCACGTCGCACGATCCGGGTCGCGCTTCCCGGTTTCGTCGCGGCCGCATCATTCATGGTCTGGTTGGACCAGAGCGTCGCCTGGTGCCCATGCAGAGTTTTGCGACGGCCGGCGCGCTTAGCTTGGCAGGGTGTCCTTGTAGATTTTTCCATCCTTCATGATGATCATGAAGTTCCTGTCCGGTTTAGCTATAAGCTCTATATGATCAATGGGATTCCCATCGATCACCAGCAAATCGGCAAGCGCGCCCTCTTCGATGACCCCCAACTTCCCCTGGTAAGGGTTGCGCGGACCGGACATCGCCAAAAGCTCGCCGTTGACGGATGTCGCCATCTTCAAAATGTCGGCATTGTCATACCAGCGGGTCAGATGGGTCAGCATCAAGCCTTGGTGCTCGGTGATCGTGCTCGAAAACAGCAGGTCGGTCCCGAACGCGGTCTTGACGTTGTGCTCTTTCGCCAGGTTATAAACCGTATTGGTTCCGGCGATGACCTGGAGCAGGTTGTTCCGGCTTTGGCCGACCATCGGAGGCACGTCGTCCTCGCTGACGAAAGGTTGCGTGCTGAGCCATATGTCCTTGTCCGCCATGAGCGCGGCGGTCTTGTCGTCCATCAGATGCCCGTGCTCGATGCACTGGGCTCCCGCATCGATCGCCCGCTGGATCTGGGCGGGCGGGTAGGCATGCACGGCCACGTAGGTGTTCCGGTCGGCGGCGGCCTCGACGCCCGCTCGGAACTCCGGTTCGCTGAAGGTAAACATGTCCAGCGTCGTGCGCCATGACGCGACACCGCCGCCGCCCACGAGTTTGATCTGCGAGGCACCCTGGAGCAGCTGTTCGCGCACGCGCAATCTGACTTCATCCACACTGTCGGCGATGCCGGCGCTGCCCGTGCGCTCCATGTAGCTCAACGAGCCGCCCGGGCTCCTGGGCAGATCGGAGAGGGGACGCATGTCTCCATGACCGCCGGTCGTCGTGATCATGGCGCCCGACGGAAAGATGCGAGGCCCCTTCACGAGCCCTTCGTCGATCGCCTGCTTCAACGCAAAGGACGGGCCGCCAAGGTCCCGCAACGTGGTGAAGCCCCGCATCAGTGTTCGCTCGGCCTCGGCGCTTGCGGCAAGAAAGATATAGCCGACGTCTGCCGCAAACAGCGCGTTGATCGGGAGCGCTGCGAAGATCGTATGCCAATGCGCATCGATCAGGCCCGGCATCACAACCCGTCCGCCGCAATCGATCATTCGCGCGCCTTCCGGTGGGGTTGCCTCCCCGGCGGCGATCCCTTTGATATGATTGCCCTCGACAAGGAGGCGAAGGCCACCGCGCAAGGTTTTGGATTTTCCGTCGAAGAGCAGAAAATTCC
>DATIYL010000231.1:0-11940 GCA_035517635.1 Allostellaceae bacterium
TGGGCAAAGAGATCATCGATTTTTCCGGTCGTAACGTTCGCAATTATTCGTTGGATCGATCAGTCATGTAGGCGCATCTACCGCCCACGGCAACCCCGACCAAGGAGATTTTCCGAATGCTCACCGTGGGCGACCAATTCCCCGCTTTCGCCTTGACCGCCGTCAACGGCACCGATGTCAAAACCGCCTTCACCCCGGCCAGCCATGAGAGTTATGCCGGTAAGTGGCTGGTGGTCTTCGCCTGGCCCAAGGACTTCACCTTCGTCTGCCCGACCGAGATCGTCGGCTTCAACGACATCGCCGGCGAGTTCCGCGACCGCGATGCGCAGCTCCTGGGCCTCTCGATCGACAGCGAGTTCGTGCACCTGGCCTGGCGCCAGAGCCGCGCGGATCTCGGCAAGGTGAGCTTCCCTTGGCTCGCCGACATCAAGCGCGAGCTCTCTTCGGCGCTCGGCATCCTCGACAAGGAAGCCGGTGTGGCGCTACGCGCGACCTTCATCGTCGATCCTCAGGGCGTGATCCGCTTCGCCGCGGCGAACGATCTCAGCGTCGGGCGCAATCCGCAGGAAGTGCTGCGCGTCCTCGACGCGCTGCAGACAGACGAGCTCTGCCCCTGCAACTGGCAGAAGGGCGAGGACACGCTGAAGGCCGCCTGATCCACGCAGGGGCGGAAGCCATGCTTCCGCCTCGCGCCCACCCCCTGCGCATTGGGAGAGAGAGCATGTCCCTCGAGACGATCAAAAACCGACTGCCCGACTACGCCAAGGATCTGAAGCTCAACCTGTCATCGCTGCTCAGCGACGGCGTGCTGACGGAACAACAGCGCTGGGGCACGCTACTGGCGACGGCGCTTGCCGCGCGCAATCAGGAGCTCATCGCCGCCGTGACCGCCGATGCGGCGCCGCAGCTTTCGCCCGCGGCGCTGAGTGCGGCGAAGGCCGCGGCGTCGATCATGGCGATGAACAACATCTATTACCGCTTCACCCATCTCGCCTCGGATCCCGACTACGCGACGATGCCGGCGCGGCTGCGCATGAACGTCATCGCCAATCCCGGGGTCGACAAGGCCGATTTCGAGCTCTGGTCGCTGGCGGTCTCCGCCATCAATGGCTGCGGCAAATGCATCGATGCGCATGACCAGGTGCTGCGCAAGGCCGGCATCTCGCGCGAGGCGATCCAGCAGGCGGTGCGCATCGCCTCCGTCATCCATGCCGTCGCCGCGACGCTCGACGGCGAGGCCAGCCTCGCCGCCTGAACCCAGAAGCAAAAGGAGAAAAGCCATGTCCAGCGCCTATCACAACGACCAGAAGGCCCGTCAGGACAGCGCCGCGGCGCTCGCGCGTCTGCTCGCCGACACTTACACGCTTTATCTGAAGACGCAGGGCTTCCACTGGAACGTCACCGGGCCGCGCTTCTACGATCTGCACAAGCTCTTCGAAGAGCAATACAGCGAGCTCGCCGCGGCCAATGACGAGGTCGCCGAGCGCATCCGTGCGCTGGGCGCCAAAGCGCCGGCGAGCTACGCCGAGTTCAAGGCGTTTGCTTCGATCGTCGAGGAGACCGGCGAGCCTTCCGCCGAGGAGATGCTGCGCCAGCTCCTGGCCGACAACCGCAGCGCCGTGCGCAGCGCCCAGAGGGTCGTGGAAACGGCCGAGGCGGGCGGCGATGTCGGCAGCGCCGACCTCGCCACCCAGCGCATCCGCAGCCACGAGAAGGCCTCCTGGATGCTCGAAGCCTTGCTGGCGCGCTGATGCGAGCTATCAGGCGCGGTTGAATGCATCACAGAAGACGGTGAGACGGTGAGGAGAAATCACGGGCGCGCGAAACGCGCCCATGCATCAAGTCTCATCGTCTCACCGCCTCTGTGTTCTTTACCGCCGTGCTGCACGCGCTTTTTCCGAAGCCAGCAGCGTCGCTTTGCGCTCGGCGCCCCAACGATAGCCGCCGGGCGCGCCGTCGCCGCGCACGACGCGATGACAGGGAACGACTAGCGCCGCGCGATTGTCGGCGCAGGCGTTGGCGACGGCGCGCACGGCGCGCGGCTTGCCGATGCGGCGCGCGATCTCGGCATAAGAGGCGGTCTCGCCGTAAGGGATGCGCTGCAGCTCGTGCCAGACGCGCCATTGGAACGAGGTGGCCTGGAGGTCGAGCGGCAGCGCGAGATCGGGACGCTCGCCGCCGAGATGCGCGAGGATGGCGGCAACCCATGGTCCCAGCGCCACATCGTCGCGCCGGAGCGTCGCCGCCGCGTATTCCTCGCGCAGCGCCGCTTCGAGCGCCGCGTCCTCGGCGCCGAGGCTCACCGCGGCGATACCGCGCTCCGTCGCCGCGACCAGCACCCGGCCGAGCGTGCAAGGTGCGATGGTGTAGCCGATCGTCATGCCCGCGCCGCGCTTGCGATAGGTGGCGGGCGTCATGCCGAGCTGCGCGTCGGAGCGCTCATAAAGTCGCGAGGAGGAGCCATAGCCGGCGTCGTAGAGGGCACCGGTGACGCCGTCGCCGCGGCGCAGCCCCGCTTTCACCCGCGCCAGCCGGCGGGCATCGGCGAAGGCGCGCGGGCTGATGCCGATCTTGCGCTTGAAGAGACGCTGCAGCTGATGCGCGCTGGTGCCGACCGAAGCGGCGAGCCGGCCGAGGCTCGGCGCGCCGTCGATGCCTTCCTCGAGCGCTTCGTCGATGAGCCGGCAGGCCTGGCGCACGCGCTCGGCCGCGGGGTCGCTCGCCTGCTGCTGCTCCGGGCGGCAGCGCCGGCACGGCCGATAGCCGGCGCGCTCGGCCGCTTCGGGCACGGCGAAGAACTCGACATTCTCGCGCCGCGGCCGCCGGCTCGGGCAGGACGGCCGGCAATAGACGCCGGTCGTGGTGACGGCGTAGACGAAGGCGCCGTCGGCGTCGCGCGCTCGACTCGCGACGGCATTCCAGTATTGCTGCTCGACCATGGCTTTGTTCCCTAAGCGGAGGCGATGCTCCGTCATATCGGAACCTTTGCCCGGCATTCTATCCGCTCCCGGCCCTCGAATTCGCAGACGGGTTTAGCCGCGATCGACCAGGTGCAGGAACGAGCCCATCACCCGTCCTTTGATGCGGCCCGCGGCGCCCAGCGCCCCGCCATCGGCGTCGAAAGCGGCGAAGAGCGGCGCGGCATCGCCTTCCTCGACGATGGTCGCATAATGATACTCATGGCCGCGATAGAGCGCGCCGGCGGCGCCCATCGGCCCCGCCGCGGCAAGCCGCGCCTCGCGATAGCCCAATTGCCGCCGCCGCTCGGCGAAGCTGGTCTCGAGCGGCAGCAGCCCGGCCATCGCATGGCGCGCCCCGGCGGCATCGACGAGGCCGCGCCCCAGCACCATGTAGCCGCCGCATTCGCCATAGATCGTCGCGCCGCGCTCGGCGGCTTCGATGAGGCCGGCGAGGAAGCGGCGATTGCCGGACAGCCGGCCGGCATGGAGCTCGGGATAGCCGCCGGGCAAGAAGACCGCATCGGCATCGCGGCGCGGCGCCTCGTCGGCAAGCGGCGAGAACAGCGTCAGTTCGGCACCGGCGCTGCGCCAGCCCTCGAGCATCGCCGGATAGGCGAAAGCAAAGGCGACATCGCTGGCAACGGCAATGCGCTGGCCGAGCGGCGCGAGCGGCAGCGCCGCCGGCAATGCCGCGAGGCTGCTGCGCCGCGCCAGGGCGGCGAGCCGCGCCGGATCGATCACCGAGCCGACCAGTGTCGCGGCGCGGTCGAGAAAGCCGTCGAGATCGGGGTGCTCGGCCGCTTGCACCAGGCCCAGATGCCGCTCCGGCAGTGCCAGCTCGGGATGGCGCGGCACGTGGCCGAGGATCGCGAGCTCGGGCAGCGCGGTGCGCACCGAATTCTCCAAGGTCGCCGCGTGGCGCGGTCCGCCGACCCGGTTGAAGATGACGCCGGCCACCGGCACTTCGGGACGATGGCTGATGAAGCCGCGCAGCAGCGCCGCGGCGGAGCCGGCCTGCCCTGCGACATCGACCACCAGCACCACCGGCCAGCCGGTAAGCGCGGCGAGATCGCCGGTCGAGCCGCGGCCACGGCTGCCGGCGCCGTCGAAAAGCCCCATCGCGCCTTCGCACAGCACCAGCTCGGCCTGGCGTTCGAGCGACGCGACGAGCGCGGCGATGGTCTCGCGCCGCATGGCCCAGGCATCGAGGTTGAGGCAAGGCGTGCCCGAGGCGGCGCTGTGGAAGCCCGGATCGATATAGTCGGGGCCGGCCTTGGCGGCGGCGACGCGCTTGCCGGCACGGCGCAACTGGCGCAGCAACGCCAGGGTCAGCGTCGTCTTGCCGCTGGCCGATGCTGGAGCGGCGAGGATGAGACCGCCGCTCACAGATACTTCTTGATCGCGGCGGCCATCTGATCGGCGCCGATGTCGGGCGCGAAATGCGCGAGATACCGGCCATCGCGGCCCATGAGGTAAACGAAGGCCGAATGATCGACCGAGTAATCGTCGGCGCCTTCGCCTTTCACCGGCTGGAAATAGACCCGATAGGCCTTGGCGGCGACCGCGATCTCTGCTGGCGTCCCGGTAAGCGCCAACAGCCGCGGCGTGAAATTGCCGGCATAGGACTTCATCTGCGCCACCGTGTCTCGCGCCGGATCGACGGTGATGAAGATGGGCTGCACCGCCGCGCCGCTGGCGCCGAGCTTGTCCATCGCTGCGGTCATCGTATTGAGCGTCGCGGGGCAGACATCCGGGCAATAGGTGTAGCCGAAATAGACCAGCATCAGCTTGCCGCGAAAATCGCTGTCATGCCGGACGGCGCCGTTCTGGTCGGTCAGCGTGAACGGGCCGCCGATCGACACACCGGCGAGCCCGTTGTCGCCGGCGCGATCCCCGAGCCCCCAGTAATCGAAGGCGAAAGCGCCGAGGATCAGGGCGACACCGGCGAGGAAAATGACAAGCCCGCGGCGGGCGGCGGGGGACATCGCACTCAAGCCCATCGGTTCCGGGCGCTAGCGCCCGATGTCCGAAATCGCACGGTTTTCGCTGTCGCCGCGACTGCGGAAACCACGAAAACCGGCGATTCCGTTCGACTCACGCTCACTCTCCAAGGCGGCCGCGGAGGTCGTCCTTAGGACTTCTTTTCGGGCATGTCCTTCTTGGGCATGTCCTTCATGTCCTTCATACCCTTCATATCCTTCATGGCCTTCGCCTTCGTGGCCTTGTGCATGGGCTTGTGCGCGGCCTTCATCTTTTCAGGATGGGCGAGGCAGTCCTTCATGTCCTGGGATTGCCAGGCATAGTCGTAGCAGCTGGACTTGTGTTTCGCCGCCAGCGCCGGGCTTGCCAGGAGCACGGCCGACGCCAAGGCGGTCAGCAAATATACGGATGTGCGCATAGGTTTCCTCCTCGAGAAAGGAGCGCCTACTATAGCGCGCCTTTCCCCGGAGCCGCCAGATCAGCGCTCGACAAAGCTCGCCAGAGTGCGGCCATGCGTGCGCTGCGCCAGCTTCTTGAGCGCCTTGGCCTCGATCTGGCGGATGCGCTCGCGCGTGACCTGATACTTGCGGCCGACCTCTTCGAGCGTGTGCTCGCCGGCCTGGCCGACGCCGAAGCGCAGGCGCAGGATGTCGGCCTCGCGCGGCGACAGCCGCGACAGCGCATCGTCGGTGGCGGCGCGCAATTCGGCTTGGGCCGCCGCCTCATGCGGCATCACCGCGCCGTCATCGGCAATGAGGTCGCCGATGGTGGCGTCGCCATCCTCGGACAGCGGTGCGTCGAGGCTGACGGGGTCGCGCACCAGCTCGAGTACGGCGCGCACCTTGGCGACCGGCACGCCCAGCCGCGCCGCCAGCTCGGCCTCGTTCGGCTCACGGCCGAGCTCGGCGAGAAGCTGGTGCTGCGCGCGCATGACGCGCCGCGCCTCGTCCGTCATGTGCGACGGGATGCGGATGAGATGGCCCTGATCGACCAAGGCGCGGGTGCAGGCCTGGCGGATCCACCAGGTGGCATAGGTCGAGAATTTGTAGCCGCGGCGCCAGTCGAATTTCTCGACGGCGCGCATCAGGCCGATATTCCCTTCCTGGATCAAATCCATCAGCGGCAGGCCGCGATTGACATGGCGGCGCGCGATCCAGGCGACGAGACGCAGATTGGCCTGGATCATCTCCTGCTTCGCCCGCTCGGCCTCGCGTGCGCCGCGCTGCAGCTCCGTCACCAAGGCGCGGAACGCCGGCAAGGACTGACCGGTCTCGCGGCTCGCCGCCTCGATCTCTTCGACGAGCGTGCGCGCCATGTCGCCATGACGCCGCCGGAAATTGGGCCAGGGCGCGGTCTGACGGCGCGTCACCGAAGCATACCAGGCGCGCGGACCCGCGGCCTTGAGATAGCCTTCGAGGAAGAGGCTGCGATCGACCTTCGCCTGCTCGATCAGCCGGGCGAGCCGCCCTTCGCGCTCGACGATGCGGCGGTTCACTTCCTTCAGCCGAAGCGCCAGCTCGTCGATGCGCTCCGGATGCAGCACAAGGCTGTTGAGCGCCGCGCCGAGCGCCTGCGGACTGCGGCTCTTGCGCGCCCGGTCGAAGGCGCGCAGCACCGGCCGCAGCAGCGCCGTTTCGAGCTCGGCCAAGGGGGCGGCGCCCTCGTCGTCGAGCGCGCTCGAGGCCACCGCGGCGGCGGAGCTGCCGTTGCCGGCCGAGCGCCGCGCCTGCGTTGCCGCGAGATCGATCACGTCGCGCAGCGCCATCGTCTGCTCGCGCAGCGCCTTCGCCCATTGCGTGATTGACTTGCGCAGCAGCGGGCTGCGGAAGAGCGCGCCCAGCACCGCGGCCTGGCCGGCCTCGATGCGCTGCGCCAGCGCCACCTCGCCCTCGCGCGAGAGCAGGTCGGCTTCGGAAATCTCCTGCAGATAACGCCGCAGCGGATCGGCCGACCGGCCGAGATCGATCTCGGCCAGATTGCCGCGCAGCGACATCGGCTCGCCCGCGGCCTCAGGAGCCGGATGCCCCTGCTGCTCCTCGGGAGTCTCGGGATGGTCCGCCCGGGACGCGCTCTCCGCCGCCGGCTGTTGGTCGAGCGCCTCGGCGCCGCCGAAATTGGCCCGCATGTCTGAAGTCTCTCGCACTTTTCCGGTGTTTCCGCCAAGCCTCTTCTAAGGCCTAGCGCGTCCAATTGTGACGGCAGGAATATGGTCGGTTCTGTGCCCCTTGGGAAGTCTGAAATAGGTTAACAACGCCCTTAAGGCGTAATTTCTGTCGGCAGCCGGCTTGGCGCTGCCCGCCGGCGGGGTCTGGCCCAGCCGCTCCGCCAGCCCTAAGGCATCGGCCGGAGCCGGGATTTTGGCGTCATTGGCGAAACCGACCAGGACGCCGCGCGCGCCGCGGCCCAGCGCCGCACCCGCCTTGCCCGGGCGCCAAGCGCCGGGGCGTCTTATCCGCCGACATAGAGTTCGATCGCTTCATACAGCAATATATAGAAGAAGTGAACGCCGATCTCCAAGAGCCGGGGCCTCAGGCGTTGTAGATCACCATTCCGGTTGCGCTGATGTCGTAGCCGCCGAACGCTTCCGCCTGCCGGGCAAATTCGGCGCTACGCGCGAAAGCGAGCAGGCGCTGCAGCGGCGGCTCGAAGTAATTGCGGCGGCGCAGGGCCAAGTCGAAGCGCTCCTGCTGCAGCGGCAGGAAATCGAGGCGGAAGTGGTGCGCCACGGCGCGCACGGCGATGCCGACATCGGCCCTTCCATCGAGAATCGCGCTGGCGATTTCCGTCTCGGTGAGCGCCGGCGGCTCGATCACCGCCAGGCTATCGAGCCTCAGCTTCGCCTGATGCAGCACATGGCGCAGCAGGATCTGCGCGCCCGCTCCTTCCTGGCGCCGCGCCACGCGCACCCCCGGCCGCGCAAGATCGGCGGGCGCGAGGATGCGGCGTGGATTGCCGGGGGCGAGGACGAAGCCCTGCTCGCGCTTTGCCCATTCGATGAGGACGATATCGGAAAGGCCACGGATGGCGCGCACCGAGGGAACATTGTACTCGCCCGTCCCGGGGTCGAGGATATGGAGGCCGGCCATGATCGCCTTGTCCGCGGCGAGCCGGACGAGTCCGTCCTCGCTGCCGCCGGTGAGAAGCGCCAGCTCCGAGCCGGAGGCGCGCAGCGCCCATTCGAGCAGCGGATCGTGGCTGCCGGCCACCACCGCCGGCGCCCGGCGCAACTCGGCGCCGTCGAAATCGAGCTGGCGCGCCACCCAGAGATCGATCAACCGGCGCGGAAACAGCAGCTTGCCGGTGATGCGCGAGCACGGGATCTGGCGGTTGCGGACCAGCTCATAAATGGTCCGCTCCTTGAGGCGCAGATAGGCCGCGACCTCTTGGGTGGTGAGATACTCGTCGAGCCCGTGATCCTGCATCGTACTGCACAGGATTGCACGATTTACATATTGCTGCTACCTAAGTATTCCATCCATAGTTTGTCACAACCAAAGGATCGAACGCCGCCAGATGCGGCGGAACGATCGTGAACAGGGGTTGGAACGGAGAGAGACGATGTCCTTTCTAAGTAAAGAGCGAATCATTGCTCCGCCGGGTTACAGCCGATGGCTGATCCCGCCGGCAGCGCTGTGCGTGCATCTCTGCATCGGCCAGGCCTATGCCTTCAGCGTCTTCAACCTGCCGATGACCAAGCTGATCGGCATCACGAAATCGGCGCCTGGCGATTGGGCGCTCACCGATCTGGGTTGGATCTTCAGCCTGGGCATTTTCTTCCTTGGTGCTTCGGCGGCGCTGCTTGGCCGCTGGGTCGAGGATGGCGGTCCGCGCCGCGCCATGTTCACGGCCGCGCTCTGCTTTGGCGGCGGCTTCGTCATCTCGGCGATCGGCGTCTACATCCACAACATCTGGGTCGTCTATTTCGGTTATGGAGTCGTCGGCGGCTTCGGCCTCGGCCTCGGTTATATCTCGCCGGTCTCGACGCTCATCAAATGGTTCCCCGACCGCCCCGGCATGGCGACGGGCATGGCGATCATGGGCTTTGGCGGCGGTGCCTTCATCGCCTCGCCGCTCTCGGTGTGGCTGATGGCCAAGTTCACGACCCCCACTCACATCGGCGTTCCCGAGGCCTTCCTCGTGCTCGGCGTCATCTATTTGTGCTTCATGATGGTGGGCGCGGCGATCGTGCGAATTCCGGCGCCGGGTTGGAAGCCCGAGGGTTACGTCGCGCCGGCGCAGCCGAAGAAGCTCGTCACCGACAAGCATGTCTATGTCTATGACGCGCTGAAGACGCCGCAATTCTGGCTGATCTGGTGGGTGCTCTGCCTCAACGTCACCGCCGGCATCGGCGTGCTGGGTCAGGCCTCGGCGATGAGCCAGGAGATGTTCCCGGGCCGCATCACCGCTGTGGCCGCCGCCGGCTTCGTCGGGCTGATGAGCCTCTTCAACATGGGCGGCCGCTTCTTCTGGGCCTCGATTTCCGACTATATCGGGCGCAAGAACACCTACTTCGTCTTCTTCGCGCTGGGCATCGTGCTCTACGCCCTGGTGCCGACGGCCGGCTCGCTCGGCAGCGTCGAGTTGTTCGTGATGTGCTTCCTGGTGATCATCAGCATGTATGGCGGCGGTTTCGCCACCGTGCCGGCCTATCTGAAGGACATGTTCGGCACGCGCTATGTCGGCGCCATTCATGGCATGCTGATCACCGCTTGGTCGATGGCCGGCATCTTCGGTCCGGTGCTGGTCAACTACATCCGCGCCTATAACGTCGCGCATGGCGTCGCCAAGGCGCAGGCCTATAACACCACCATGTATGTCATGGCGGTGCTGCTGGTAATCGGCTTCATCTGCAATTACTTCATCACGGCGGTGCACGAGCGGCATCACATGAAGCGGGGCGAAGAAGCCGAGGCGATGACCTGAGCCGCGGGAGGAGAGCATGCAAGCATCAGAATCGAGCGCAGGAAACGCGGTGAAGCTCATCCTCGCTTGGGGCTTCGTCGGCATTCCCCTGGCCTGGGGCGTGATCGAGACGGTGATCAACTCGCTGAAGCTGTTTCAATAGCCCGGCTCCCGCGGCGGTCGGAGCGCGTCCTGCTCCGACCGCCGCGGCGCCAGGCGCGTCGCTTGGCCAATCGGCGACCCCGCGAGGCGCCATGACATCCACGAGCGTCGTTGTTGTTGCGGCCCTGCTGCTTCAGGCATGGCCGGCCGTCGCTGCGACGCTTACGGCGGAAGCGGCCGGAAGGCATGTGGGGGAGACGGCGACTGTCTGCGGCACCGTCGCCTCGGCGCATCTGCCGCAGAGCGCGCGCGAGTCGATCCTGATCGATCTCGACAAGCGCTATCCCGATCAGATCTTCACCATCGTCATCTTGGGCCGCGATCGAGCCAGGTTCGGGACGCTGGACAAGTCGCTGCTGGGCCAGCACCTCTGCGCCACCGCACCGATCCAGCTCTATCGCGGGCGACCCGAGATGGTGGTCCAGGATCCGGCGCAGCTGCAGAAGCAGTAGTGCCGCTAGGGCTTGGTCCGGTTCGGTCAAATCGCTTGCTTCATTTGTCCGTCATTCCCGCGAAAGCGGGAATCCACGATCATGGACCCCCGCTTTCGCGGGGGTGACGAATGAGAGCGATTCCACTCTAGCTGATACCGCTCCAGCCTATCGAAGATCGTCGGGAAGTCATCCGCTGATCCGCCGCGCCCCCGCGGCCAGCGCGCGTTCGGCTTCGGCGACCATGTTGGTGACGATCTCGCCGGCGGGCAGCACCGCGTCGCAGAGTCCGGCCGCCTCGCCGGCGAGGACGCCGGCGGTGGCGAAGTCGCCGACGGTCACAGCCGCCTGATAGCGTGCCATCTCGCGCGGCTGGGCCGCTTTGAGCTCCGCCTCGGCGCCATGCCAGCGATCGACGAAGGCGTTGCGCAGCGTCCGCACGGTGAACTCGGCCGGCCAGGGGATGTCGCGGACGACGTCGATGGTGGTGGTGCGGATGGTCTCTTCGCCGCAAGCTTCGGCAAGGCGCGCTTTGGCGTTGGCATGCGCCAGCGATTCCGCACTGGCGTAAAAGCGCGTCCCGACCAGCACGCCCTCCGCGCCGAGCATCAGCGCCGCGGCGAGGCCGCGCCCATCGGCGATCCCGCCGGCGGCGACGACCAGAGCGTCGCTGCCGCTCTTGGCCACGCGATCGACGATCTGCGGCACCAGCGGCAGGGTCGCGCGCTGCGCGCCATGGCCGCCGGCCTCGCTGCCCTGCGCGACGATGATGTCGGCCCCGGCCCGGAGCGCGTCGTCGAGATGCTGCAGCGTCTGGATCTGGCAGATCAGCAGCGCGCCCGCCGCCTTGATCTTGCCGGCGAAGGGCTGCGGATCGCCGAAGGACAGCATCAGCGCGGCCGGCTGGTGCAGCAGGGCGAGATCGAGCAGCTCCGGCTGTCGCGCCAGCGACCAGGTGATGAAGCCGCAGCCGATGCGATGATTGCCCGCGGCGGCGAATTGCTGCTCGAGCCAAGGCCGGTCGCCATAGCCGCCGCCGATCATGCCGAGCCCGCCGGCGGCGCTGACCGCGCCGGCCAGCGCCCCGCCCGAGATATTGCCCATGGGCGCCAGCAGCACGGGATGCTGGATGCCGAGGCGCTGGGTCAAGCGTGTCTTGAGCGGCATGGGGCGGCCTCCGCGGCGTGGGATCGGGCCGATGATAGCGAAGCGGCAGCGGACCGCCACAAATGCCGTTTCGAAGCGCTGTCGCGCTTTCTTTCGGCGCGCGGTTTGCGCTACATGTGGCGCGCCGCGATTTCGGGCGGTGGAGCGGAAGGAACGATGCAACAGCGCTGGGGGCTGCCCATCGTCGCCTGGCCGTCGCGGCTCAGGCCCAATGACTGGGACGGCATCGCGCTGCCGCTGGTGCTTGGCTCGGTCGTGCTGCTCGCCTGGGCGAGCCGGCAGATGGGCGCGCCCTACCGGCTCGGCCAGACGCTCGCCATCTCGCTCGATCCGCGCTA
>DATIYL010000232.1:0-4043 GCA_035517635.1 Allostellaceae bacterium
TCGATCTGGCAGCTCGAGCGGCGACAGCTCGAGATCACGCTCGATGCGCTGCAGAAAGCGCAGCAGCGAACCTTGCTGCGGCGGATCTCGCGTCCGGCGCTGGCAGCGGCGCTGCTGCTCGTCTCTCTAGCGGCGGTGGCGCTCACCGCCGACAGCCATCCTCTTGCTTCGGGCTCGCGCCTCTACCTCGACGATGGCGCCCGCGCGGCCGTGATCGTTATGAGCCGCCGCTGATCGCCCCAGTAAAAGAACGATGCCTCTGCCGCTGATTTGACGCTACTATCGCTGCGTGGCGGCACCGTGATGTGCGGGGCACGCAATGAAGGGACCGAAGGCCGCGAAGCTGCTGCGCGAGCGTGCGGCGGCGATCCGCAAGCTGGTGCGTGAGCAGATGCGCGACGACGAGCCCGAGCTTGCCGACGATCTCTCGCAGGTCGCCGATGATCTCGACGCGCGCGCAAAACGGCTGGAGCGGAGCGGACAGGACCGCTGATCAGGTGATCAGGGATCAGGTGATCAGGGATCAGGGGTCAGACGGGCGCGCGTTTCTGATCCCTGATGCCTGATCCCTGTCATCTGAAGCGCAGCACCGAGCCAGACGAGCGAGATCCACCAGGCTTGCCAGGCGCCGAAGCTGAGCAGCGCGACGGTGAGCGCGGCCGCGGCATAGGCGAAGAGGAGCGCGCGCCGCCAAGCGGCAATGCTCCGCGGCGTCAGGCGCCACAGCACGATGCCGAGCAGAACGATCAGCAGCGCAAGGCCGGGCAGACCGAGCTCGAGCCGCCATTGCAGCGCGGCGTCATGCGGATGCAGCGGCATCGCCTGGGCGAGAGGCGTGAGCTGGATTTGCGGAAAGTAATGCGTCACCGGCAAGGTGCCGCCGGGAATGGCGCGCGAGCTGTCCATGCCCCAGCCGATGACCGGCCGCTCGGCGATCCTGTCGCTGGTGAAGCGCCAGATGGCGAGACGGTGAATGGCCGAAGGCGGCAGCGTCGGCAGCGCGCGCCGGATGCTCTCGATTGCGGCTCCGCCGGGCGCCAGCAGCGGAAAGACCGTCGCGATGAGCAGCGTGCCGAGGGTGAGGCAGACCGCGACGAAACGCGGCCAGCGCCACGCGACCGCGCCCACGATCAAGGCGGCGGCGAGAGCGAGAATGCTGGTGTGGCTGCTGAAGGCAATGATTGTCGCGGCCGCCGCGAGCGCCAGCACCGCGAGGCCGAGCCATTGGCGCTGCGCTGAAAGGTAGGATGCGCCGGGAAGCGCGAGCAGCACCAGCACGGTGACGCCGCGATCATAGCGCTGGATCGGCAGCGGCGCGGCGGGCGGCGTGTCGCTGAGCCAATGCGCGATGATTTCGCCGCTGCGCAGCTCGACTTGCAGCAACAGGATGGCAAGCGCAAGCCCGGCGAGAAGCGCCCGCAGGCTGCGCCCGGCCGCGGCTTCGCCGAGGGAAGCGGCGCTGCCGAGCACCACCAATCCAGCGGCGGCGATGGCGAGAAAGCGTAGCGCTTCGAAGAGGCTATGGAAGGGGATCGGTGACCACAGTGCCGACAGGGCCGCCCAAAGGGAGATGACGAGGAACAGAGTGGCGAAATCGGCATAGGGCCGCATCGCGGCCAGCGTCTGCCCGGTGCCGGCGACGACCAGCGCCACGGCGGCGACGGCCAGCAGCGGCGCCAGGCCAAGCGGCGCGAGGACGGCGAGCGGCGGCGCGATAAAGGCCGTCGCGGCGAAGATGACGCCGGCCGCCGCCGGCGCCGCGGCGCGCGCCGGCGCCGGGGGAGGGGTCATGACCGGCGGGCTCGCAGCAGATGGTTCGGCGGCAGTGTTAGAGGAAAGCGCGTCCGGGGGGAAGCAATCGCGTATAAGCGCGTTGTCGCTGATATCATGCGGTTCCGAAATGGACCCCCGCTTTCGCGGGGGTGACGAATTCTGAAGCAAAATCAAAGTACTCCGTCATTCCCGCGAAAGCGGGAATCCAATCGATGTCTGAATACGCTCCCGCGCGCTGTCACAGCGCTGGCGAACAAAAGCGGTTCCATTTGAGTCGATAGGGCTCTACCGTCCGCGGCGCTATGTGCGGCATCGGCGGGTTTCTCGAAAGGCGGCGGCGCGACGCGGCGGCGAGCGAGGCGATTGCCGCGGATATGGCGGCGGCGCTCCGCCATCGCGGCCCCGATGATGGCGGCGTCTGGAGCGATGCCGAATGCGGCATCGCGCTCGGCCATCGCCGGCTTGCCATCATCGATCTGAGCCCGACTGGCCATCAGCCGATGAGCACCGCCGATGGCCGCTATGTCGTGAGCTTCAACGGCGAGATCTACAACTATGCGGAGCTGGCGGAGCGGCTGCGCCAGGAGGGCGTCGCGCTGCGCGGCCGGTCCGACACCGAGGTCCTGATCGAAGGCTTTGCGCGCTGGGGCATTGCCGAGATGCTGGCGCAGTGCGAAGGGATGTTCGCGCTCGCCCTCTGGGACCGGCGCGAGCGGCACCTCGTTCTGGCGCGCGACCGCATGGGCATCAAGCCGCTCTATTGGAGCCGGCAGAACGGGCTTTTCGTCTTCGCCTCGGAGCTGAAGGCGCTCTATCGCCATCCCGATTGGCGCCCCGAGATCGATCGCGACGCCGTCGCCGCTTATCTCCGCTTCGGCTACGTGCCGGGTCCTGCCGCGATCTATCGCGATACGCAGAAACTGCCGCCCGGCACGCTGCTGAGCGTTACGCGCGACGGTGCGGTGACGCTGTCGGAATACTGGCGGCTCGCCTCCATCGCCGAGGAGGGAAGCCGCGCACCGGCGCCCGGCAGCGAAGCGGAGCGGCTCGCCGATCTCGAGCGGGTGCTGCGGCGTGCCGTGCGCAACGAGATGGTGGCGGATGTGCCGCTCGGCGCCTTCCTCTCGGGCGGGATCGATTCCTCGCTGGTCGTGGCGCTGATGCAGAGCGAGAGCGCGCGGCCGGTGCGCAGCTTCACCGTCGGCTTCAGCGAAGCGGGCTTCGACGAAGCACAGCATGCCAAACGCGTCGCGGCGCATCTCGGCACCGAGCATACCGAGCTTTATGTCGACGACCGGACGGCGCGCGATGTGATCCCCGAGCTGCCGGTCTGGTATGACGAGCCCTTCGCCGATTCCTCGCAGATCCCGACGCGCCTCATCTCCGCGCTGGCGCGCCGGCACGTCACCGTCGCACTCTCCGGCGATGGCGGCGACGAGCTCTTCGCCGGCTATGAGCGCTATCGCTGGGCAAGGCGGGTAGGGGCGCTGCGCGCGCTGCTGCCGGACCCGCTCCGGCGCGGCGCCGCCGGGCTCATGACCGGCGTGCCGGAGCCGCTGATCGACGGCGCCGTGGCGCTGCTGCCGCCGCGGCTGCGGCCGCCGCTGCCGGCGCTGCGCCTGCAGAAGCTGGCCTCGGCGCTCGGCGCGGCGGAGACCGGCGCTTTCTACCAGAGCATCGTCTCGCTCTGGCCCGACCCCGCGGCGCTGGTGCCCGGTGCGCAAGAGCGGGCGGACTTCGGCGATAAGCGCGCGCTCGCCGAGCGGCTCAGCGATCCCGTCGAGCGGCTGATGCTGCTCGACGCTTTGACCTATCTGCCGGACGACATCCTCACCAAGGTCGATCGCGCCAGCATGTCGGTCTCGCTCGAGCTGCGCGTGCCGCTGCTCAATCATCGCGTCGTCGAAGCCGCCTGGCGGCTGCCGCTCGACATGAAGCTGCGCGGCGGGACGAGCAAATGGGCGCTCCGGCAAATCCTTTATCGCCATGTGCCGCCGGAACTGGTCGAGCGGCCGAAGCAGGGCTTCAGCGTGCCGCTGGCGCAATGGCTGCGCGGGCCACTGCGCGACTGGGCGGAAACGCTGCTCGCGCCGGCGAGCCTCAGCCGGGGCGGGCTCATCGATGGGGCGCCGGTCGCGGCGCGCTGGCAGGAGCATCTCGCCGGGCGCAAGGATTGGAGCCAGAGCCTCTGGGCGGTGCTGATGCTGCAATCCTGGCTCGCCCAGACCCGCGGCGGCAGCTCCGAAATTCCTTCAGCGATGCCCGCCAAG
>DATIYL010000233.1:0-4986 GCA_035517635.1 Allostellaceae bacterium
ATGACCGGCGAGTTCCGGATTCCGGCACCGCGCCAAAAGGTGTGGGAAGCACTCAACGATCCCGAGATCTTGCGGCGGAGCATTCCGGGCTGCGAGGAAGTGCAGAAGGTCTCCGACAACCAGTTCGAAGCCAAGGTGACCGCCAAGGTCGGCCCGGTCAAGGCGCGCTTCGGCGGCAAGGTCACGCTGTCCGACCTCGACCCGCCCAATGGCTACAAGATCAGCGGCGAAGGCAGCGGCGGCGCAGCCGGCTTCGCCAAAGGCGGCGCCACAGTCCGGCTCAGCGATGACGGCCCCGGCACCAAGCTCGCCTATACCGTCGAGGCGCATGTCGGCGGCAAGCTGGCGCAGATCGGCTCGCGGCTCATCGATGCGACGGCGCGCAAGATGGCCGAGGATTTCTTCCGCTCCTTCTCCGAGGTGGTCGGCGGCGCGCCGGCGGAAGCGGCGCCGGCCGCAGCCCCCGCCGCGGCCGCGGCCGCGCCTGCGGCCGCCGCGCCGACGCCGACGCCGCCCCAGCCGGCACCGCCCTCGCGGCGGCTTTCGCCCGCGGTTTGGATCCTCGGCCTCGTCGTCGTCGTCATCGTCCTGCTCTATTTCTTCACCCACGCCGCCGGGCATTGAGCGGCTTGACCGCGCGCCCCCGGCGCATGAAACTCGGGTCCTTATCCTCCGCGTGGCGCTCCGGGCGGCCCCTTCGGGAGCGTGGCGTCACGGCGGCGGCGGCGAAAACGACATAAAGGGAGATGAAGTCCATGGCCACCGTAACCCTTACGGTCAACGGCAAATCGGTCACCGCTACCGTCGAACCGCGCACCCTCCTCGTGCAGCTGCTGCGGGAGCATCTCGGCCTCACCGGGACCCATGTCGGCTGCGACACCAGCCAGTGCGGCGCTTGCGTCGTGCATGTCGACGGTGTCTCGGCGAAGAGCTGCACCATGCTCGCGGTGCAAGCCGAGGGCGCCAAAGTGACGACGATCGAAGGCCTCGCCACCGGCGACAAGCTGCATCCGATGCAGGAGGCCTTCCGCGAGAATCACGGCCTGCAATGCGGCTTCTGTACGCCCGGCATGGTGATGAGCGCGGTCGACTTCGCCCAGCGCCACAAGAACCCGACCGAGCAGCAGATCCGCGAATGGCTCGAGGGCAATATCTGCCGCTGTACCGGCTACCACAACATCGTCAAAGCGATCAAAGCCGGCACGGAGGCCATGGGGAGGACCGCATAATGTCCAGCACCGGGATCGGCGCCCCCGTGCGCCGCAAGGAAGACGCACGCTTCCTCACGGGTCGCGGCACCTATACCGACGACATCAACCGCCCGGGCCAGGTGCACGCTTTCATCCTGCGCAGCCCGCACGCCCATGCCGAGATCAAGGGGATCGACACCGCCAAAGCCAAGGCGGCGCCCGGCGTGCTCACCGTTTATACCGGCGCCGACATGCAGGTGGGCGGTCTACCCTGCGGCTGGCTCATCCATTCCAAGGATGGCTCGCCGATGGCCGAGCCGCCGCATCCGGTGCTGGCGCAAGGCAAGGTGCGGCATATCGGCGATCCCGTTGCCGTCGTCATCGCCGAGACGCGGGCCGAGGCCAAGGACGCCGCCGAGCTGATCGCCGTCGACTACAACACGCTGGCTGCGGTGGTCGCCGCCGAAGACGCGCTGAAGCCGGGCGCGCCGCAGCTGCACGAGCAGGCCAAGGGCAATCTCTGCTACGACTGGCATCTCGGCGACAAGGCGGCGGTCGACGCCGCCTTCGCCAAAGCGGCGCATGTGGCGCGGATCGACATCGTCAACAACCGCCTGGTGCCGAACGCGATGGAGCCGCGCGCGGCGATCGGCGAGTATGATCGCGCCACCGGCGAGCACACGCTCTACACCACCAGCCAGAATCCGCATGTCATCCGGCTGCTGATGGGCGCCTTCGTGCTGCAGCTGCCGGAGCACAAGCTGCGCGTCGTCGCGCCCGATGTCGGCGGCGGCTTCGGCTCCAAGATCTATCATTATGCCGAAGAAGCCATCGTCACCTGGGCCTCGGCGCGGGTTAACCGGCCGATCAAGTGGACGGCCGAGCGCGGCGAGAGCTTCGCCTCCGATGCTCAGGGCCGCGACCACGTTACCCATGCCGAGCTGGCGCTCGACAAGAACGGCAAGTTCCTGGCGCTGCGGGTGGCGACGATCGCCAATCTCGGCGGCTATCTCTCGACCTTCTCGACGGCGATCCCGACCTATCTCTACGGCACTTTGCTCGCCGGCACCTACACCACGCCGGCGGTCTATGTCGAAGTCAAATCCGCCTTCACCAACACCGTGCCGGTCGACGCCTATCGCGGCGCCGGGCGGCCGGAAGCCTGCTACGTCATCGAGCGGATCGTCGACACCGCCGCGCGCGAGATGAAGATCGACCCGGCCGAGCTGCGCCGGCGCAACTTCATCCCCAAGGACGCCTATCCCTATCAAACGCCGGTGGCGCTCACTTACGATAGCGGTGACTACTTCACGACTTTGGACATGGCGCTGAAGGCCGCGGATTACGCCGGCTTCGAGCAACGCCGCCAGGAGGCGGCGCGGCGCGGCAAGCTGCGCGGCATCGGCATCGCCACCTATATCGAGGCTTGCGGCATCGCGCCTTCGGCCGTGGCGGGCGCGCTCGGCGCCCGTGCCGGCCTCTATGAGACGGCGGAGCTGCGCGTCCATCCCACCGGCAGCGTCACGGTGTTCACCGGGACTCACAGCCACGGCCAGGGTCACGAGACGACCTTCGCCCAGCTCGTCTCCGAGCGCCTCGGCGTGCCGATCGAGATGGTCGATGTCGTCCATGGCGACACCAACAAGATCCCGTTCGGCATGGGCACTTATGGCTCGCGCTCGCTGCCGGTCGGCGGCTCGGCGCTGTTCAAGGCCATCGACAAGGTGGTGAACAAAGGCAAGAAGATCGCCGCCCATCTGCTCGAGACCGACGAGGCCGATATCGAGTTCAAGGACGGCAAGTATTCGATCGCCGGCACCGACAAGAACGTCGCCTTCGGCCAGGTCGCCTTCGCCGCCTATGTGCCGCACAACTACCCGATCGAGGAGCTCGAGCCGGGTCTCGACGAGACCTCCTTCTACGACCCGAAGAACTTCACCTATCCCGCCGGCTGCCACATCGCCGAGATCGAGATCGATCGCGATACCGGCATCGTCAGCGTCGAGCGCTTCACCGCCGCCGATGATTTCGGGCGCATCGTCAATCCGCTGATCGTCGAAGGCCAGGTGCATGGCGGGCTGGCGCAGGGCATCGGCCAGGCGCTGCTCGAGAACGCGGTGTACGACGAGGACGGCCAGCTCGTCACCGGCTCGTTCATGGATTACTGCATGCCACGCGCCGACGATCTGCCGGCCTTCGACGTGGCGACGCATACGACGCTGTGCACGCACAATCCGCTCGGCGTCAAAGGCTGCGGCGAGGCCGGCGCCATCGGCGCGCCGGCGGCGGTGATGAATGCGGTCGTCAACGCGCTGGCGCCGCTCGGCGTCACCGATATGGAGATGCCGGCGACAGCCGAACGCGTCTGGCGCGCGATTGCCGAAAAGACCATGCCCAGGGCGGCGGAATAGGATAAGGGAGCGAGAGCCATGTACAATTTCGACTATCAGCGGGCCCAGACCGTCGCCGACGCCGCCAAGGCGCTCAGCGGCAAAGAAGAGGCAAAGCTGCTCGCCGGCGGGATGACGCTGATCCCGACCCTGAAGCAGCGCCTCGCCAAGCCTTCCGACCTCATCGATCTCGGCCGCATCGCCGAGCTCAAGGGCATCAAGCGCGAGGGCAATGCCGTCGTCATCGGCGCGATGACGCGCCATGTCGAGGTCGCGACGTCGGACGTGGTGAAGAGCGCCATTCCCGCGCTCGCCCATCTCGCCGAAGGCATCGGTGACCCGCAGGTACGCAATCGCGGCACGATCGGCGGCTCGATCGCCAACAACGATCCTGCGGCCGACTATCCCTCGGCGGTGCTCGCCCTCAATGCCACGGTGATCACCAACAAGCGCAAGATCGCGGCAGATGATTTCTTCAAGGGAATGTTCGAGACCGCGCTCGCGCCCGACGAGATCGTCACCGCCGTGAGCTTCCCGCAGGCGGAAAAAGCGGGCTATTCCAAGTTCCCCAATCCCGCCTCGCGCTATGCCGTCGTCGGCGTCTTCGTCGCCCGCACCGGCGGCCAGGTGCGCGTCGCCGTCACCGGTGCCGGCCCTGTCGTCTTCCGCCAGAAGGACATGGAAGCGGCCCTCGCCAAATCCTGGAGCCCCGACGCCGTCGCCGCCATCAAGCAAAGCGCCAACGGCCTCAACGCCGACATCCACGCCAGCGCCGAATACCGCGCCCACCTGGTAACGGTGATGGCCAAGCGCGCCGTAACGGCGGCGGGGTAAAATTAGCGAGGCGGATGAGCCCCCTCTCCCCTCGCGGGAGAGGGAGGGGCCCGCCGCGCGGCGGCGGGAGGGTGAGGGGGCGTCGCGGGCGTGATCACCGAAACCGCTCGCAAGCTCCGGCGTGACCTGACCTTCGCCGAACGAGCTCTTTGGCGCCTGCTACGAGCGCGGCAGCTCTCGGGTTACAAATTCCGCCGCCAACAGCCGATTGATCATTACATCGCCGATTTCGTCTGCTTTACCCATCGCCTCGTTATCGAAGTCGATGGCGGCCAACACGGCATCAATCTCGACTACGACGAGCGCCGGACGCGACACCTCGAAAAACAGGGCTTTCGCGTTCTGCGCTTCTGGAACAACGAGGTGTTGGAAAACCCGGAAGGCGTCTGCTTGAAGATCTTGGAAGTCCTTGCCGCGCCCCCTCACCCTCCCGGCGCTACGCGCCGGGCCCCTCCCTCTCCCGCGAGGGGAGAGGGTTAATTCCTTCGTGCCCCTCGCAATTGCCATGTTTGATCCCATCTCCTAGAACCCCTCCAAGAAATCGAGACGGATATCTGATGACCTCCCTTCCC
>DATIYL010000234.1:0-6624 GCA_035517635.1 Allostellaceae bacterium
GCGTGCGATCGAAGAGCGGCCCCATGCTCTCCTGCAGCGAGGCGTCCTGCATGCCGATGCCCTCGACGCCGCTGAAGCTGAGCCCGGCCTTTTGCGCTTCGCGGTCCATCAGGTAGTTGTTGCGCTTGTTGGCGAGAGGTATGTACGTGCCGGGGATATATTTCACATGAATGCCGTGGCCGTCACGCATCGCCGCCAGCTCTTCTGCTGTCAGTGCCCGGCGCGGGTGATAGCTGATGCTCCAGGCCCAGCAATGCTCGTCATCGATCGGGACCCAGGCATGACCGCTGATCGGATGGCCGCCGCGCGGTGGAATCAGCGTGTAGAAGGGGAGGATCCACGGCGTGATGCGCCAATAGTGCTTGTCCTCGCCGGCATTGCGCCGTGCGCCGATGAGCAGGCCCCCGGCGAAAGGCACGATGTCGAAGACCGGCATGCGGTCCCGTTCGTTGTACTCGTTGCCTTTGGAGCCGATGAAGAGCGGGTCGCGCTTCAGCGCGCCGCTGTGCAGGAAGGAGACATGGCTGGAATCGATGCCGCCCTCCATCGCCTGCAGGTAATTGCACTCCTGCAACCGCTTGGAGATGAAGCGCCGCTCGGGCGGCACCAGCACCCATTCGAGAGCCGGCGGCTCGGGCTCGAGCCGCGGCGGGCCCATATAGGCCCAGATCACGCCGGCCGCCTCGCGGCAGGGATAGGATTTGAGCTTGATGCGCTGGCGCATCCCTGTCGCATCGGCTTCGGAGGGGAGATCGAGGCAATCTCCGGCGACGTCGTATTTCCAGCCGTGGTAGGGGCATCGGAGGCCGCCCGCCTCGTTTCGTCCGAACCACAGCGACACGCCGCGATGCGCGCAGAATTCGTCGATAAGGCCCAGCCTTCCGGCACTGTCGCGGAAGGCGACGAGGCGCTCGCCCATGAGCTGGACGCGCACCGGCGGACAGTCCGGCACCGGCAGCTCCGCCGCGAGCAGCGCCGGGATCCAATAGCGCCGGAAGAGGTCCCCCATCAGCGTGTTGGGTCCGGTCGAGGTCAGCTGAGCATTCTGCTCCGGGGTGATCGCCATACGCCTGCCTCAGCTCGGTTGCGTAGGGTCGATATAGACGGTGCCATCAACGATCTCGGCGGTCCAGCATCGGATGGGCTCGATGCACGGCGCCGCCACCGGCCTGCCGGTCGGGATGTGGAAGCGGCCGGCGTGGAAGGGGCATTCGATCTCTTCGCCCTCCACCAAGCCTTCGGAGAGCGAGCCGGGACCGTGGGTGCATTGGTCCTGCGTCACGTAGAAGCGCCCGGCGAGATTGAAGACGGCGTAAGCCTTGCCGGCGAGCTCGGCGCGGGCGGCGCTACCCGGCGCCACCTCCGCGACCGCGCAGAGGGGCCTCAGAACGCGCCTCTCCAGCCCATCGCCGCTCACGGCGTCGCGTGCTCGCGAAATTCCTGCGGCGCTGGTTCGCCCCATTGCGAGGCGGTGTCGATGACGGCGCGCACCAAATTGGGCGCGGCTTCGGCGTTCAGGATGTCGGTGTCGGTCCAGTGCTCGTGGCACCGGCCCCAAGGGTCGTACCAGTAGTCATAGACCTGGCTGCCGAGGCGATGGCGGCCGATGCCCCAGGTATGGCGATAGCCCTTCTGGCGGAGATGCGCGTGGCCGAGCATCACGTCGTCGATATCCTGGACCTCGAAGGAGAGATGGTTGAGCCCCTGCTTCTTGCCCTGGATGCAGTAGAAGACATGGTGGTCGACATAGTCGGGACCGCGGTCGCAGCGGTTGAAGGAGCCGACGAGATTGCCAGGCTCGCCGGCGTAGACATCGTCGGAGCAGAGCAGGCCGAGCTTTTCGCGGTACCATTGCACCGTGCGGCGTAGATCGGTGCTCATCAGCACCATATGGCCGATGCGCTTCACATGCGCAGGACCGGCCGCAGGCCGCATCAGCTCTCCCTGGCGGCGATTGCGATCGGCGCCGTCATTGAGGGGCTGCCGCTTTACCGGCAGCGGCGCCGGCTCGGCAATGCCGTGGACGACCTCGATCTGGTAGCCGAGCGGATCGGTGAGCCGTACGCGGCTGCCGCCGCCGGGCTCGTCGAGCCCTTCGACCACGCCCCCTTCGCCCCGGGCCAGCGCTTCGAGATCGGCCGCGCTTCGCGCGTAGAAGCCGGCGCCGATGAAAGCCGGCTCGCCGCGCTCGACGATGTAGAGGTGATGGGTCGGGTCGGTGCCGCGCATATAAAGCGCGGTCGCCGTCCGCTCTGCCCGAACCATGCCGAAATCAACCAGGAACGCTTCCGCCCGGTCGAGATCGGGCCGGCGCACGCGTCCATAAGCGATGTCGCTTACCTTGATGCCCGTCATGGCTCCTCCCGGCCCCCCGGATCCGAGTATCTAACCACGACCCGTCGCGAGCGGGAAGCCGGGCGCTCGCGGCGGTCAGTGCCCGGGCGCGGGGCCGGCGCCGGGCTCGGGCTTGCGCATCAGGAAGACCAGCGGCAGCAAGGCCAGGAACATCACGCCGAAGAGCCAGAAGCTGTCGATATAGGAGAGCAGCGCCGCCTGCTGCTGCACGATGGCGTAAAGCTTCGCCTGGGCGTGCTGCAGCGCGTCGGCGGCACTCGCCGAGCCGGCGAGATAGGTCTGCTGCAGGTTTTGGATCGTCGACTGGTAGGCGTCGCTGTAGGGCGTCACATGCTCGATCAGCATGTTCTGATGGTATTGCTGGCGCCGCGCGAGCAGCGTGGTGGCGACGGAGATGCCGACGCTGCTGCCGATATTGCGCATCATATTGATGATGGCCGAGGCGTTGTTCGACTTCTCCGGGGCCAGGCCGATAAAGGCGACAGTGTTGATGGGAATGAAGAGGAAGGCGAGACCCGCCGACTGGTAGACGCGCGCCCAGGCGACCGTGTTGTAATCGATCTCGGCATCGAACCGCGTCATCCACAGCAGCGCCGCGCCGGTAGTGACAAGGCCGAAGCCGATGAGGAGGCGCGCATCGACGCGCGATACCAGCGCGCCGACCACCGGCATCAGCACCATGATGCCGAACCCGCCCGGCGAGATCACCAGCCCGGCATCGGTCGCGGTATAGCCGAGCTGCGTCTGGACGAAGAGCGGCAGCAGCACCGTGCTGCCAAGCAGGATGAAGCCCAGCATGAACATCAGCAGATTGCCGACGGCGAAATTGCGATTGCCGAGGATGCGCAGATCGACGATCGGATCGTCGCGGTACAGCTCCCAGACGATGAAGGCGCCGAGCCCGAGCGCGGCGGTGATCGCGAGATAGGTGATGAACGACGAGGAGAACCAGTCGTCTTCCTGCCCTTTGTCGAGCACGACCTGCAGCGCGCACATGCCGACCGCGAGCAGGGCAAAGCCGATATAGTCGAGGCGGATGCCTGCGCTGAGCCGCGCTTTGCGCCGCGCGACCAGATCCGGCGGGTCTTCCAGCACCTGGGCCGCCAGCACCGACAGCAGGATGCCGACGGGGACGTTGAGCAGGAACACCCAGCGCCAGGTGAAATTATCGGTAATCCAGCCGCCCAAGGTCGGTCCGATCGCCGGCGCGAAGACGACGGCGATACCGTAGGCGGCGAATGCGAGCCCGCGCTTTTGTGGCGGGAAGCTGTCGGCGAGGATGGCTTGCGCGTTGGGCTGGAGCCCGCCGCCGGTGATGCCTTGCAGCCCGCGCGCGATGATGAGCGTCGGGAGGCTCGGCGCGATGCCGCAGAGCAGGGAGGTGATGCTGAAGCCGATGATGCAGCCGAGGAAATAGCGCTTGCGCCCGATCGTCGAGGCGAGCCAGCCGCTCATCGGCAGAACGATGGCGTTGGTGACGAGATAGGAGGTGAGCACCCAGGTCGATTCATCGGCGCTCGCGGCGAGGCTGCCGGCAATGTGCTGGAGCGCGACATTGGCGATCGAGATGTCGAGCACTTCCATGAAGGCGGCGAGCCCGACTGTCGGCGCCACGACCCAGTGGCTCCCGCCGCCGGCGCCCGGCGCCCCTGCCGCGATGCTTGCCTCGCTCATGACCGGCGCCTCATCGGATCTTGACGCTCGGCACCACCGACATGCCGGGGCCGAGCGGGCGCGACGGGTCGGGCGGGTCGTCGAAGACGATCTTGACCGGCACGCGCTGCACGACCTTGACGTAGTTGCCGGTGGCGTTCTCCGGCGGCAGCAAGCTGAACGCGGCGCCGCTGCCGCGCTGGATACTGTCGACGCGACCGTGGAAGGTCACGTCGGGATAGGCGTCGATCTCGATATCGACGGGCTGGCCGACGCGCATGCGCGCAAGCTGCGTTTCCTTGAAATTGGCCGTGATCCAGACCTTGACCGGCACCAGCGCCATCAGGTTCTGGCCCGCCTGCACATAATCGCCGGGCGCGACGTTCTTGTGGGCGATGTGGCCGGCTTCCGTCGCGACGACCTGCGTATAGGAGAGATTGAGCTGCGCCGTTTCGACCTGCGCCTTGGCGCTCTTCAGATTGGCCTCGGCGACGTTCACCTGGCTTTCCGCGACGCCTTGCTGGGCTTGGGCCGCGCTGAGCTTCTTTTGCGCGGCGACGAGGTTCGCCGCCGTGCTGCGCGCGCTGGCGATGTCGTTGTCGAGCGTCTGGCGCGAGACGACGTGCTGCTCGGCCAGCGGCTGGTCGCGCTTCAGCTGGTTCGAGGCGTTGATCGCGTTCGCCTCGGCGACGCCGACCTCGGCCTGCGCCTCTTCCGAGTTGGCGTAGGCGGTGTCGCGTTGCGCCTTTGCTTGCGCGACGCTGCCCGTAGCCGCGGCCTCGTCCGCCTGTTTCTGATCGAGCTTGGCCTGGTAATCGACGGGATCGATCTCGACCAGCTTCTGCCCCGCTTCGACCAACTGGTTGTCGTCCACCAGGACGCGCGCGACGCGGCCGGCCACTTGCGGCGCGACCTGCACGAGATGCACGTCGATGAAGGCATCGTCGGTGCTTTCCCATCGGCGCGCCTGGAGCCACCACGCGATGCTGCCGCCGATGACCGCCACCGCGAGCAGCAGCAGCGCCCCCAGCAGCAGCGGGCGGCGCCGGCGCGGGCGCGGCGCTGGCATCTCGGCGGGGCGCCGCGCCTGCGCCGCGCTCGGATGCTCCGCCACGACGGGCGAGGCTGCGCCTCTATCGTGCAGGCTCATGTGAAACCTCGCTTTCTTCGGTAGCCGTCGCTGCGTTTTTCGGCCGCGCCCGCCTCAGCCCGTGCGTCAGCAGGTCGATATGGGTGCGGCAAAGAGCCATGACGTCGAGTGCGCCTTTTGCCTGCGCTTCGAAGGAGTGGCGCCAGAGCATCGCCAGCAGCAGCGGCGCGATCAGGCAGCGGATGACGAGCTCGCCGTCGAGCGGGCGGAATTCGCCGCGTTCGACGCCGCGTCGCAGCACGGCCTGGAAGACTGCCATGCCGCGCCGGACGACCTCCTCATGGTAGAAGCGCGCCAGCTCCGGAAAATTGCCGGCCTCGGTCAGGATGACCTTCGGGATGGCGCTGAGCGGGGTCGTCGCGAGCTCCGCCCATTGCAGCAACAGCCGTTCGATGAGCGTCATGCTGGGCTCGTCCGATTGCGCCACGATGGTCTCGGCACGCACGATGCTCGGCACCAGCGACTGCCGCACCACCGCTTTGAACAGCTCTTCCTTGTTGCGGAAATAAAGATAGAGCGTGCCTTTGGTGACGCCGGCCCGCGCTGCGACATCCTCGAGGCGGGTCGCGGCGAAGCCACGCTCGGCAAAGGAGGCGAGGGCGGCTGCGAGAATCTCCGCCGGCCGCGCCTCCTTCCGGCGGCGCCAACGCGCGCTTGATGACTGGCTTCGCCCATCCATTCAAATAACTTACCGGTCAGTTATTTAGTTGGCAAGCGCCAAGCCGTTGGCGATCTGCGATCAAACTTGAAGGAAGGGCCCTAAGCTATTAGACCGCCGCAGCCATTTGCGTTTCGACGATCGCCTCCGCGACGGCATCGTCGATGCGCTCGCACCAGACGATGCGCGCTTTGCGCCGGGCCTCCTCGGGGATGTCTTCGAGGTCGCGCTTGTTGCGCGCCGGCAGGAGCACGGTGGTGATGCCGGCGCGGACCGCCGCCGTCACCTTCTCCTTGATGCCGCCCACCGGCAGCACGAGGCCGCGCAGGCTGATCTCGCCCGTCATCGCGGTATCGCTGCGCGTCGGACGGTTGGTGAGCAGCGAGACGAGGGCCACCGTCATGGCGACGCCGGCACTCGGGCCGTCCTTGGGAATGGCGCCCGCCGGCACGTGCACATGGATGTCGCTCCTGGCGAAGATCTCCTCGTCGATCCCGAGCGGGCGCGCGCGCGATTTCACCAGCGAAAGAGCTGCTTGCGCGCTTTCCTTCATCACGTCTCCGAGCTGGCCGGTGAGGATGAGGCGGCCGTTTCCGGGCGTCCTCGTCGCCTCGATGAAGAGAATGTCGCCGCCGACCGGGGTCCAGGCGAGGCCGGTGGCGACGCCGGGGATGCTGGTGCGCATCGCCATCTCGTTCTCGAAGCGGCGCGGCCCCAAGCTCTTGGCGAGGTCGCCGCTGTCGATTCGGACCCCCTCGGTGGCGCCCTCGGCAAAGTGCATCGCCGCATTGCGGAAAACGCCGCCAAT
>DATIYL010000235.1:0-17742 GCA_035517635.1 Allostellaceae bacterium
GAGCTGGCCGGCGGGGAAGATCTGCAGATCGAAGCGGCCATTCGTCGCCTGACGGATCCGCGCCGCCGCTTCCTTCACCCGTGTGTTCAGCGGATAGCTTGCCGGGACGTTGTTGCCGAATTTGAAGACGAACTCCGCGGCTTCGACCCGCGACCTCGGGATGGAGACAGCAACGGGCGTCGCCAACGCAGCCTTGATCAATGCACGTCTGTGCACCGGTTTCATAGGCTCCTCCCGCTGGCTTTGTTATTCGGGCGATAGCGTCGCCGTTTTGTCCAATATATCCGAATTTGTCCCGGCACGGCATGCTGCGCAGCATCGGGCTTTTCGGCAGGAGACGGCGCCGCTCGGCCTGGAGCCCGTCCTTTTCGCCGGTAAGTTTCGCGCCGACGCTACTCTGCGGCGGGGAATGGCAGGTCCCGGAAAATACGGTGCTGTTCCGCCCGGAATAGCGCCGGGGTGGAACGGGATGGTCGCAAACGGCGCGGCGAGTCCCGCGCCGCGCGAGCTCAGAGATATCCGGTGCCCATTTCCGCGGCAAAGCGTGCCGGCGGGCCTTCCCAGATGATCCGGGCATGCTCGAGAAGATAGACCCGATCGGCGTGGGGCAGCGCGAAGGTGACGTTCTGCTCGCCCAGCAGCACGGTGATGTCCGTGCTCTCCCGCAAGCGGTCGAGCGCCTTCGAAATCTGCTCCAGGATCACCGGCGCCAGGCCCAGCGTCGGCTCGTCCAGGATCAGCAGCTTCGGCTGCATCATCAGTGCCCTGGCGATCGCCAGCATCTGCTGCTCGCCGCCGGACAAAGTGCGCGCCATCTGCGTCGCGCGCTCGGCGAGGATGGGGAAGAGCTCGAGCAGCCAGGCGAGCTGGCGCTCGCGCTTGTCTCCCGGCAGATGCTGGCCGCCAAGATCGAGATTCTCGCGCACCGACATATCGCCGAACAGCTCGCGCGTCTCCGGACACTGCACCACGCCGCTGCGCGCGATCGCACCGGCGGTCATGCCGGCGAGGCTCTTGCCGCCATAGCGGATCGTGCCGCCATAGGGAACGAGGCCCGAGACGGCATTGAAGAGGGTCGTCTTGCCGGCGCCGTTGAGGCCGACGATCGAGACGAACTCGCCCTCATGGACGCGCAGCGCCACCTGATCGAGCGCCTGCGCCTTGCCGTAGAAGACGTTCAACCCTTCGAGCTCGAGCAGCGGCGCGCGCGCCGCGCCCGCCGGGGTGCGATGCGCCACCGATTCGATCTTGCCGCCGAGATAGACGCGCCGCACGGTCTCGTTGCGCATCACTTCCTCGGCGCTGCCCTCGGCGATGCGCTCGCCGACATACATGGCGAGCACCCGGTCGACCAGCGCGGCGACGCTCTTGACGTTGTGGTCGACGAGGAGCACGGCGCGCCCTTCGGCGCGGAAGCCGCGGATGAGCTCCGAAAAGGTCGCGACCTCGCCGCCGGTGAGACCGGCGAAGGGCTCGTCCACCAGCACGACGCGCGGGTCGCGCGCGATCGCTTTTGCCATCTCCATGCGGCGAAGATCGGCAAAGGGCAGGGTCGAGGGGCGGCGCTGCATCACCGCGCCGAGGCCGACACGCTCGGCGATGGCACGAGCGCGCTCGTCGACCCCGGGCGCCGCGGCGAGCCGCAGCAGCGAATCCGGCAGCAGTGCCAGCTTGATGTTCTCCAGCACGGTCTGGCGATGCAGCGGGCGCGAATGCTGAAACACGATGCCGATGCCGGCGCGGGCGATGCGGTGCGACGGCCAGCCGGCAATGTCGGCGCCATCGAGCCGGACGGTGCCGGAATCCGGGCGCTCGATGCCCATGATCAGCTTCATCACCGTCGATTTGCCGGAGCCGTTCGGGCCGATGAGACCGAGGATCTCTCCCGGGCGGATGTCGAGGTCGACGCCATTGACGGCGAGCAGGCCGCCAAAGCGCTTGGTGAGGCCGCGGACTTCTAGACGCGGGCGGCTGCTCATTCGCGTTCTCCCCGGCGCAGCGCGTATCCCAAGAGCCCATCGGGCACGAAGAGGATGACGCCGAGCGCCACCGCGGCGACGACGAAGGTGTTGAGCTGGCCGAGCGGGCGCAGGAATTCGGTGGCGAGGATGAGGAAGACGGCACCCAGCACCGCGCCGAGGATGGTGCGGCGGCCGCCGAGCACGGCGGCGATGATCACCTGCACGCCGATGGAGATATCGATCACGGTGTCGACCGAGGCCGTCCCCATATAGAACACCAGCATGGCGCCGGCGACGCCGGAGAACAGCGCGCTGATGCAGAAGGCCGCGAGCTTGTGCTTGGTGACGTTGAAGCCCAGCGCCTGCGCTTCGATCGCGTCCTGGCCGCTCGCCTGCAGGATGAGCCCGATCGCCGAGCGCGACAAGCCGAAGAGGATGAGCGCGCACACGACGAGGAAGGCGAGCGAATACCAGTAGTTGACGGTCGCATCGATCGACAGCACGTCGGGAACCGTCATGCCGATCTCGCCGCCGGTGACGCCGGCGAAGATGACGATCGCGTTCTGCAGCAGCAGCACCGCCACCAGCGTCACCAGGCCGAAATAGGGCCCGCGCAGCCGCAGCGCCGGCAGCGCCAGCAGCAGCCCGCCGATGACGGCGACGACCGCGCCGGCGAGGATGCAGACCGGGATCGGCGGGCCCCACTGATTGTCGAGGATCGCCGCCGTGTAGGCGCCGAGACCGATGAGGAAGGTCGGCCCGAAATTGACCTCGCCGGCGAAGCCGAACAGCAGGTCCCAGGCCATGGCGAAGACGCCGAAGTAATAGGCGGCGGTGAGCACGCCCAGCAGATAGGCCGAGAGCCAGAAGGGCAGCAGCGCGGCGATCACCGCGACGCCGAGGCCGATCCAGAGCGGGCGGGAGCGGAAGATTTGCGCAAGCATCGGGCGCCTCAACGCCGGCCGAGCAGGCCCTGCGGCCTGAGATAGACCACAAGCACCAGCAGCAGCAATGCCGGGATCGGCCGCAAGGTCGGCGCGATGAGATAGGCGGTGACGGTCTCGAGATAGCCGACGAGATAGGCGGCGACGAGCGAGCCCGAAACGCTGCCGAGGCCGCCGAGCACGACGATCGAGAAGGCGCTCGCCGTGAGCTGCCCGGCATTGGCGGAGCTGACGCCGAGGAAGGAGGCGAGCAGCACGCCGGCGATGCCGGCGAGCACGCCATAGATCGTCCAGACCAGCAGATACATGTTGGAGAGCTCGAAACCGAGCAGGGTAAGCCCGCGCGGGTTCATCGAGGCGGCGAGCAGCGCCTTGCCGGCGCGCGTGCGGTTGACCAGCAGCCAGAGCAGGCCGATCGCCAGCCAGCAGAGCGCCGCGATCATGATCTCGTTCTGCGGCGTGCGCACCCCGGCGATGGTGGTCACGCCCGAGATCAGCGGCCGGGTCGTCACCGGATTGTCGGTGAAGAGATAGGCGACGGCCTCCTGGATCATGATGCCCCAGAGCAGCGTGCCCGTGAGCAGGAAGATCTCCGTCTCCTCGCGCGGGATGGCGCGCGAGCGCTGGATCGGCCGCACCACAATGAAATAGGTGGCATAGGCGCAGGCCATGCCAGCGATGATACCGACCAGCGTTCCGGCATAGACGCCGAGCCCGAGATCGCCGGCGGCAAGCCAGCCGCACACCGCCGCCACGACCATGATGCCGCCATGGGAGAGGTTGAGCACGCCCGAGACGCCGAACATCAAGGTAAACCCGACCGCGCCCAGCCCGTAGAGCGAGCTGATGGCGAAGCCGTCGATCAAGATTTGCAGTCCGACCATTGCTTTACTCTAGTTCCGAGGTCGCATCCACGACCGCCCCACCTCACCCTCCCGCTACGCGGGTCCCTCCCTCTCCGCCCCTCAGGGGCGGAGCGGGCTGGGGTGAGGTGGGGCGTCGAAGGATTCGTGCGCTGTCTCGGGCATTTCTGACTTGGAGGACTCTGTCTGCCGTGCGGGAGCTGCCGCATGGCGGCCGCTCCCGCGACGGGCGCTGCCGTTACTTGTTCGCGGCCTCCTTCGGCAGGTGGACGAAGGACGGGAAGACGAGCTTCGCCTGCGCCACATTCGCCGGCCAAACCGCAACTTGCTTGCCGCTCTGCCACTGAATGTCGATGCCGGTCACCAGTCCCTTGCCGTATTCGAGACCGTGCGTGTACTGCTCGTCCTTGCCGTAGAACTTGATCCGGCCGATGGTGCCGACATAGTCGGTCTTCTCCAGCGCGTCGACCATCTTGTCGGGATCGGTCGATCCCGCGCGCTTGATGGCTTCGGCCAGCACATAGATCATGTCATAGGCGGTGTAGCCGTCATACGCCGGCGTATCGCCGAAGCGCTTGCTATAGGCCTCAGTGAAGGGGTTCGTCTTCGGCGTCGTGGCGACACCCGGCGCCGCGGCGCTGGCGGTGATGACGCCCTCGGCGGCGCCGTTCGTGTCCTTCCAGAAGGTGCTGGTGGTCGCCTGCGAGCTCTGGCCGGCCATGGCGATCGGCACCTGCTGGTCATGCCACTGCACCGTCGGCTGCACGCCGACATGGCTGATGCCGGTGGTGATCAGGTCGGGATGCTCACCCTCGATCTTGTTGAAGATCGGCGTGAAGTCGGTGGTGTCGGGGTTGAAGCGGATGTGGTCGAGCACCTTGAGCCCGGCTTCCGGCAGGCATTTGAGGAATTGCTCGTCCAGTGGCGTGGTCCAGGCGGCATCCTCGCTCATGACCACGGTCGACTTCATGTGGTAGGGCCCGACCAGCATGTCGTGCTCGGCATCGCAGATCGACTGGGCGATGAAGGCGGAGTTGAGCCAGCCCATGAAGGTGTATTTGTAATGCGCGTAGTCTTCATGCACATGCTTCGGAATATCCGTGCTGGCCGCGCCGGCCGTGATCAGCGGCATGTGGAGGCGCGCCGACCAGGGCTCGATGGCGAGCGCCACCTCGCTGATATAGGTGGCGACCACGGCCGAGACCTTGTCCTGGTTGACCGCGCGCTGGAACGCGCGCACCGCGTCTGCCGCCGAGGAATGGTCGTCATAGGTGATGATCTCGAGCTTGCGGCCGTCGACGCCGCCATGGGCGTTGATCTCGTCGGCCGCCATCTGCGCCGCCTTGGTCAGCGAAGCGCCCGCGACCGAGGATTCCTCGCCGATGACGCCGATCTTGATCGGCTCGGCCGCCCAGGCCGAGCCGGCGAGGCCGAGCGCGGTGGCAGCCGTGCCGGCGAGAAGGAGCTTACGGGCAAGACGCGTGGAGGGGTGTTTGGCAGGGGCGATAGGCATTTCTTCCTCAGCGGTTTTTGGCCATGACGGGTGGCCGGTTGATGGAGAACGACGCGAGCGGCGCGCGGGTTACCGTGCGCCTTCGCTTCCCGCGTGCGAAAAGGGCAGCGCTTTTGCCATTTGGCAAGTAAAAAAAAGGTCAGGTACGGGAGAACGCCCAAATTACAACGCCACTCGCCTTAAGCGGCACAATCCCAGGTTCCCCTGCCCTCAATAGGCGAGGAACCCGCCATCGACCGGCAGGGTAACGCCGGTGATGTAGCGGGCCATGTCCGAGGCGAGGAACACCGCTACCGGCGCGATGTCCTCCGGCGTGCCGATACGGCCAAGCGGGATGCGCGATTCGAAATTCTTCATATAGGCCGGGTTCTCGCGCGCCTTGGCGTTGAGCGGCGTGGCGATGAGGCCGGGACCGATGGCATTGACGCGGATGCCGAGCGGCGAGAGCTCGATGGCAAGCGCCTTGGTGAGCGCGCGAACGCCGCCTTTCGAGGTGGTATAGGCGGCGGAATTGGGCAATGCCACAAAGGACTGGATCGAGCCGATATTGACGATCGCGCCCTTTGTCTCCTTGAGTTGGTCGAGAAACGCCGTCGTCATGAAATAGGGGCCGTCGAGATTGACGGCGAGCGTCGCGTCCCAATCCTGGCGCGCCGCCGGATCGGTCACGGGCCCGCGGCGAATAATGCCGGCGTTGTTGACCAGCACGCCGATGTCTCCCGCCGCGCGCCGCACGGCGGCGGCCAGCGCATCGCATTGCGCGCGGTCGCTCACATCGCAGGCGAAGCCGAGCGCGTTGCCGCCGATGGCGCGTGCGGTGCGCTCGGCGGTCTCGCCTTTGACGTCGACGGCGATGACGCGCGCGCCGGCCTTTGCCATGGCAGAGGCGATGCCTTCGCCGATGCCCGATCCCGCGCCGGTGACGAGCGCGGTCCTGCCGCCGAGCAATCCTTCCACGGGCCGCCTCCCTATCTGGCGGCGCGCTTGCGGCGCCGCTTATGTCTCGTGTCGCTATGGCGCGGCATCGCCGCGGCGTCAACCGGCGCCTGGCGGCGTCTCGCGCAGCACGCGCAGCGTCAGGAACGGCATCATGCCGCAGAGCAGGCTCACCACGGCGAAGCCGATCACCCAATTGTAGCCGCCGCTCCAATCATGCAGCAGGCCGCCGGCCCAGGAGCCGATCGCCTGGCCGGTGCCCGAGCCGATGGTGATGGCGCCGAAGATGGTGGCCGCCATCCGGCCGCGGAAGAGCCGCATCGCCGTGGCCGAGATCAGCGGTCCGCGCGAGCCCAGCGTGCTGCCGAAGCAGAGGACGAAACCGGCGAGGAGCCAGGGGCTGGGATGCACGCTCAGCAACCACAGCATGGCGACGCCGGCGAGCGTCACGACGTAGCTCAGCAGCACCGAGGGGCGGCGCCCGATGACGCCGTCGAGCCAGCTCACCGCGATCATGCCGATGGGCAGCAGCGCCCCGCTGAAGCCCCAGGCCGTCGCCGCTTCCATTGGCGCGAAGCCGACATCGCGCAGATAGGCGACAACCTCGACGGCGACGGCAAACATGCCGACGCTGGTGAAGAAGAAAGTCGTGAAGAGGCCCCAGAAGCCGGCATGCCGCATCGCCTGCAGCAGGGTGATGCCGCTGGCGAAGGCCGTGTCGTGATGCGTCTCGCTGGCGCGGACGAGCTCCGGATGGCCGCGGCGCCAGGCGCGCCAGGGCAGCAGCAGCATCGGCAGCAGCAGGACCAGCAAACCCGCGCCGAGCCAGCGATAGGCGCCTTGCCAGCCGAAACGCTCGACCAGGAACTGCGTCAGCGGTACCAGAACGAGGATGCCGACGCCGTAGCCGGAGAAGACGACGCTGGCGGCGGTGACCAGCCGCTTGCCGTACCAGCGGCTCAACAGCGCGATGTTCGGGACATTGCCGAGACAGCTGGCGGCGATGCCGACGCCGAGACCGGCGGCTGCCTGGAGCTGCCAGAGCGATTGGGCGAAAGCGGCGAGCGACAGCGCGCCGCCGAGCAGCCCGAAGCCCAAAGCGTAGACCAGGCGCGGCCCGGAGCGGTCGAAGAGCCGGCCGACCACCGGGCCGATCAGGCCGCTGGTGAGCGCGTAGAAGGAATAGATCGAGACCACCTCGGCGCGATCCCAGCCGAAATGCCGCGACAGCGGCACGACGAAGACGCTGAAGCTGTCCGGAATGCCGCGCGCCAGCAGCCCCGCGACGAAGCAGAAGACGAGCACGCCAAGCGCCGTGCGGCGCGGATCGGCGGTTCTCATCCCCAGGGACCGCGCCGCTGCGGCCGGCGCGCCGAGAAGGCGGCGCTGCGCCGCGGCTGCAGCATCCCGACGCCGCGGCGGCGGAAGACCGGCACCAGCAGCATGCCGAGCACGAAGCCGCCGACATGCGCCCAGAAGGCAATGCCCGGCTCGCCGGAAGCGGTGGCGAGCGCGCTCAAGAGCTGCATCAGGAACCACAAGCCGAGCACGATCACCGCCGGCACGGCGATGAGCCGCACGAAGATGAAGATCCAGACGAAGACGACGATGTTGCTGCGCGGATGGAGCACGAGATAGGCGCCGAGCGTGCCGGCGATGGCGCCGCTGGCGCCGATCAGCGGCACCTCGGCGCCGGGATCGGCGGCCGCTTGCGCCAGCGCTGCGGCGATGCCGCTGAGGAGATAGAAGACGAGATAGCGCGGCGCGCCCATCGCGCTCTCGACGCCGCGGCCGAAGAGCCAGAGATAGAGCATGTTGCCGAGGAGGTGCAGCCAGCCGCCATGCAGGAACATGGAGGTGACGAGCGTCGCCCAGGGCGGCACGAGCTGCAGCTCGTGCGGCAGCCGGGCACTGCCGAAGAGCGACGCCGGCACCATGCCATAGGCAAACGCGATCGCCTCTTGCGCGCGCGGGCCGAGGCTCAGCTGCCAGAGGAAGACGAGGGTGCAGGTGGCGATGAGGCCATACGTGACGACGGGCACCGTGATGCGCGGGTTGTCGTCATAAAGCGGCAGGACCAGCATCGTTCAGCGCCGCCCCTCCGGCATCGCGGCGCGGCCCCAGCCGACCGCGGCGTAGATCAGCGGCGTCATCGCCGTGGCGATGACCAGCTTGACGAGATACTGGCCGAGAATGGTGCGCAGCAGCGGCGCCGCGCCGGCAAAGGCGATGGTGATGAACAGCGTGGTGTCGACGAGCTGGCCCAGCAGCATGCTGCCCCAGCTTCTGAGCCAAAGCTGCTCGCCGCCGAGGCGCGTGCGCTTCAGCAGGAAGAACCCGACCACGTCGAGATGCTGGCCGACGAGATAAGCGGTCCAGCCGCCGAGCAGGAGGCGGAGCGATGAGCCCAGCACCTCGGCGAAGGCGCGCTGATGCGTCCAGATGTCTGCCGCGGGAAGATGGATGGCAAGCTCGAAAAAACCGACCGAGAGCGCCATGGCGGCGAGGCCGAGATTGACCACCAGCCGGGCGGCGGCGCGGCCGAAGAGCTCGGCAATGGAGCCGAGCAGCACGAAGCTCAGCATATAGCTGATGACCGTCGCCGAAGCCGCGAGCCCGAGCGGCAGCGCGATCAGCTTCGAGCCCGCCGCATTGCTCGAGATCACCAGGCTGGTGTGAATCGTCAGCAGCACGACGAAAACGCGCATGTTGCTGTCGGTGAGCGCTACCGGCGCGGCCTGCTTCATCCTCTCCCCCGCGCCTGTCATGCCCTGCCCGGGCCGGCTTGTCGATGGGGAAGGGCGGATTGATCTCGATCAATGATCGGCCGGGCGTTTGCGCCGCATGATGCGGCAACGCTTTCCAGGGGAGAGGATGATGGTTGGAATCGTGCTCAGCGCCCAGCAGGTGAAGGCGGCGCCGCCCGCCGTCCGGCAATGGCTCGAGCAGCAAATGGCCGCCGATCTTTGGCCGGAAGAAGCCGAGTCGTCGGCCCAAGCGGCGGCGCCGGAGACGCCGGTCGAGTTCGACCCCGAGCGCATTGCCGCCTGCACGTTGCCCGAAGCGATCGCGATTTTCGAGCGCATCCGCCATGACGGCCTCGCCTGTCGGGTCTTTCTCGAATTCGGCCAGGAGCCCGTAGCGACGCTCCACGCTTCGCCGCTTTATGCTCTCGACATCGCCGATATCGTGCGCCACACCGGCATCACCAGCGGCAACCAGCTCGTCGCCTGCCTCAATCTCATCAATTCCGCGCTGCAAGTGGTGCGCGGCGATCCGACGGCGACGCTCTTCGCCTTCGACCGCGACGGCCGCTGCTATGTGCAGGAGCTGACGCACCGTGCGCTCCATCTCATGCGGCGCGACCTGCTGTCGCCCCGCGTCCCGCCGCAGCCCTTGACGCATGCGACCATCCCGGTCACCTGCGATCCGCCCTATCGCGCCGCTGAGCCAGCCATCGAGGCCTCGGCGCTGATCTGACAGCGCAGTCGCCGCGGGCCTTTCGCCACGGCAAAGCCGGGGAGTTGAGGCGAAGACCGCGCGAAGTTTCCGCGTATCCGCGGCGACTCCCGCGCGGCGGAAAGAATTGGGCAGGGATTGTTGCCTAGCCTCCAGCCATGATGGATGGAAGCGAGCGCATCGCCGCGGCGGAAGCGGCGCTTGGGCGGCCGGCGGTGCGGCTCCCCGGGCAGATCGGCATCATTATCGCCGTTTCGGGGTTCAAGCTCTCCTGCCTGCTCTTCGGCGGCGTGGGCGCGAAAGATGCCGGCTATGGCGGTGTCCAGATCGGCGCCCTCGTCAAGGTGCCGACCGCCAGCTCCGCCGCTTACGGCTTCGTCGGGACCTTGTCTTTCGCCGACCCGACCCAGGCGGCGCCGACGGCGATCGCCGAAGTCGATCTCCTCGGCGAGACGCTCAGCGGCGCGCGCGGCGGCTTCGCACGCGGCATCTCGGTCTATCCGGTGCTGGGCTCGCCGCTTTTCGCCGCGACCTCCGACGACATCGCGCTCATCTACGCCAAGCCCAACACCTGGACGCTTGCCATCGGCTCGCTGCATCAGGACGAGACGCGGCCCGCCTATCTCCTGTCGCAGGAATTCCTGTCAAAGCATTCGGCTATCGTCGGCACCACCGGCTCGGGCAAATCCTGCGCCCTCACCTTGATCCTGCGCACTTTGCTGAGCGCCCATCCCAACGGCCATGTCGTGCTGCTCGATCCGCATGGCGAATACGCCGCCGCCTTTCCCGATCTCGCCGAGCGCGTCACCCCTGACAGGCTGCAGCTCCCCTATTGGCTGTTCAGCTTCGAGGAAACCTGCGAGGTGTTCTGCTCGTCGGATCCCATCGCGCGGTCACGCGAGACCCCGATCCTGAAAGACGCGATCCTGGCGGCGAAGCAAGACTACCTCTGCGACGACGCGGCCAAGGTGGCGCAGCTCACCGTCGACACGCCCGTGCCCTATCGCATCAACCGGCTGGAGAAGCGCATCGCCGAGGCGATGGGCAAGCTCGACCGGCCGGACAGCTCGCTGCCCTATGTCCGGCTGCTGGCGACCATGGAGGCCTTGCGCAAGGACCGGCGCTACGCCTTCATGCTCGAGGGCCTCGCCCTGCGCGACGGCATGGGCGAAATCCTGTCGCGCCTCCTGCGTATCCCGGTCGAAGGCAAGCCCATCACCATCATCGACATCTCCGCCGTGCCGTCGGAGATCGTCAACGCCGTGGTCTCGGTGCTGTGCCGGCTGATCTTCGACTTCGCGCTGCACAGCGAGCGCGAAGAGGCGATCCCTGTCCTGATGGTGTGCGACGAGGCGCATCGCTACATCCCGCGCGACGAGCGCCTCGGCTTCGAGCCGACCATCCGCTCGATCTCGCGCATCGCCAAGGAAGGGCGCAAATACGGCGTCTCGCTCTGCCTGGTGACGCAGCGTCCGGCCGAGCTCAGCGAAACCATCCTGTCGCAATGCAGCACGATCTTCGCGCTGCGCATGAACAACGAGAAGGACCGCAGCTATGTCCGCGCGATGCTGCCGGACGATGCGGCCGGGCTGATGGCGGCGCTGCCGACCCTGCGCCAGCGCGAGGCGATCGCGGTGGGCGAAGGCGTCGCCCATCCCATGCGCATCCGCTTCGCCGATCTGCCGCCGGAGCACCGTCCGCGCGGCGAGGCGGCCAACTTCCCCAAGGCCTGGGAAGACGACCGCAAGGGCCGCGACTTCGTCAACGAGATCATCGAGCGCTGGCGCCAGAAATAGCCGTGCCGTCGCGCCAGAAGGCGGCGACGAAGCCGGCGGTCAGCGCCAGCATCAACAGCACCGTCGCCACCGCGCCGGGCCAGCCGAAGCGCTCGAAGGCGAAGCCCGGCAGAACGCCGCCGACGCTGCCGCCGATGTAGTAGCAGGTGACGTAAAGCCCCACCGCCGAGGAGCGGCCGTCGCGCGCGGTGACCGCGACGAAGCCGGTCGCTACCGCCTGGCAGACGAAGCCACAGCCGGCGCTCATGGCAAGGCCGACGAGGATCGCCGCCAGCGAGGGCAGCAAGGTCAGCAGCATCCCCGCCGCCCAGAGCGCCACGAGGCCGATGACGAGCGTGCGGCGGCCGAAGCGCGCGACCGCCCGTCCCGTCAGCAAGGTGGTCACCACCCCGACGAGATAGACCACGAAAATGCCGCCGAGCTCGGCCGGCGTCAGGTTGAAGGGCGGCGCTGCCAGGTGAAAGTTCACATACGTGAAGCTGGCGATGAAGGTGAACAGCACGCCGAAGCCCACCGCATAAGTGGCGACGAGCCGCGGATTGCCGAGATGGCGCAGCATCTGCCGTGCCGACGCGGCAAAGCCCGGCGAGCGCACGAAGCGCCGCTCGTGCGGCAGCAGCCAAAGCACGCCGAGCGCCGCCGCCAGCGTGATCCCGGCGAGGCTCATGAAGGCGCCGCGCCAGCCGATCGGTCCCGCCAGCAGCCCCGGAAGGAAGCGGCCGAGGAAGCCGCCGAAGCTGCTCGCCGAGAGATAGATCCCGGTCGCCGAGGTGGCTTCGGCCGCCGGCAGCTCATCGCCGATATAGGCAATGGTGACGGCGAAGATCGGCGGCAGCAGCAGCCCCTGGACGAAGCGCCACAGCACCATGGTGTGCAGCCCGCCGGCGAGGCCGAGCAGCGCCGTCGGCGCCACCAGGGCGAACATGGCGCTGACGATGACCCGCTTACGGCCGAGCACATCGGCGACCGTGCCGGTGAAGGGCGCAATCAGCGCGATCGCCAGGGTCGTGGCGCTCACCAGCAGACTCACCGCGCTGGCGCCGGCGCCGAGCTGCTGCGACAGCAACGGCAAGAGCGCTTGCGGCGAATAGAGATTGATGAAGGTGATGCAGCCCGCCAGCGCGATGGCGGCCCGCCGCCGGTCGAGCATCACTCCCCTCCGCGGCGCCGCGTCATGGCGGGCACCCCCTGAGACAGAAGGGCCGCCCGAGGGCGGCCCTTCCACTGTCAGACAGCGGCCAGTCAGCGACCGCGACACATCGCCTTAGGCGACGGCGACCCCTGCAACGGCAGCGATCCCGGTCACGATCTTGATCGACCGCAGTCCATGACAATGAGACACGGGATCACCTCCTTTCTGTAGTTGAAGACACGGCAGGTAAACTAGAGACCGCAGGCCGCCGTGACAAGGGCCTGCCGCCCGGTTGCGGTGCAGCGAAAGCCCCTTGCTTCGCCTCGGGTCAGGCTCTACGGTGACTGACCGGATAGTCATTAATCCAGAGGCGGCAGATGGGAGTTGCGTCCTCCACCGCGGCGGCCGAGCCCGCGCCGGCACAGGCGCGCCGGCGGCGCAAAGCGGCGCGGCCGGCCGAGCTAATCGACGCCGCGATCGAGGTCTTTGCCGAAAAGGGCTTCGCCGCGGCGCGCATCGAGGAGGTGGCGAACCGCGCCGGGGTCAGCAAGGGCACCGCCTATCTCTACTTCCCCAACAAGGAAGCGCTGTTCAAGGCGGCGGTTCAGGAAGTCGTCGTCACCCGCATCGCGCTCGGCGAGCGCGATGTCGAGGAGTGGCAGGGCGCGAGCGCGGAATTGCTCCGCCGCATCCTCGATCAGTGGGCCCAGGTGATCCGGTCGCGCCAGGGCGGGTTGTTGAAGCTGATCGTCGCCGAGGCGCGTAACTTCCCCGACCTCGCGGCCTGGTATCATGAGGAGGTCGCCGAACGCGGCCAGCGGCTGATGCGCGCCGTGCTGAGCCGCGGCATGGCGCGCGGCGAGTTCCGTCCCGTCGATGTCGAGGCTATGGCGCATGTCATCGCCTGCCCGATGGCGTTCCGCGCCATCTGGAGCCATTCGCTCGGTCGCTACGAGACGCCGCAGCTGTCCGAAGAGCGCTTCTACGCCACCTATTTCGACCTGGTGCTGGCGGGCTTGCTCGCCGAGCATCCCGCCACGACGGAGATGTGACCCAATGGACAGCTCCGGTCATGCCGCCGGCGGCGGCATCGACATTCGCCGGGTGCCGATGCGCAGCCGCAGGATGGTGCTGTGGCTCGCGGTGATGGTGCTGCTGATGGCACTGCTGCTCGCCGGGCTCTACGGCTTCAACGCCTTCCGCTCCCATGCCATCGCGAATTTCTTCGCGCAGAACAAGCCGCCGCCGGCGATCGTGGCGATGACCGTGGCCGAGAGCGAAACCGTGCCGCGCTATCTCACCGGCATCGGTACCATCGCCGCGGTGCATCAGGTGACGGTGTCGTCGCAGGTCAACGGCATGGTGACGCAGATCCTGTTCCAGCCGGGCCAGACGGTGACGATGGGCCAGCCGCTGGTGCAGCTCGATGACGGGCCGGACCAGGGCGACCTCCGCAATTTCGAGGCGCAGGCGCGCTATGCCGCCGTCACCTTGAAGCGCGATCAGGAGCTGCTCGCGCGCCAGAACGCGGCGCAGGCGACGGTCGACCAGAACCAGTCGCAGCTCGACCAGGCCGAGGCGAGCATCGCCAAGACCAAGGCCCTCATCGCGCAGAAGCTCATCCGCGCGCCCTTCACCGGGCGGCTCGGCGTGCGCCAGGTCGAGGTCGGACAATATGTCGCGGCCGGGACGCCGATGGTGACGCTCACCGACTTGTCGCGCCTCTACATCAACTTCACCCTGCCCGAGAAGGTGGCCGCGGCGCTCCATGCCGGCCAGGGCGAGATCGAGCTCACGGTCGATGCCTATCCCGGCCAGACCTTCAAGGCGGCGATCAACGCCATGGAGCCGCAGATCGCGGCCGACACGCGGACGATCAAGCTTCAGGCGGTGATGGACAATCCCGACGAGAAGCTGCTGCCGGGCATGTTCGCCAATGTCCGCGTCGTGCTGCCGCCGCAGCCGGACGTGGTGATGCTGCCGGAAACCGCGGTGCAGAACACGCTTTATGGCGACAGCGTCTATGTCGTGCGACCCGACGGCAAGGACGCCAAGGGCGAGCCGGTCCTCGTCGCAAAGCGTGTGCCGGTGACCGCCGGCGAGCATGTCGGCGGCCGCGTCGCCATTCTCTCCGGCGTCAAGGCCGGCGACCGCGTGGTGGCGCTCGGCCAGAACAAGGTGCTGTTCGACGGCCAGCCGGTGGTGCCGAGCGCCGAGGGCCCGCTGGCGCCGCCGGCGCAGATCCCGACGAACTGACACCGTCCGGCCGCGGGGCAGCGAGCGATGAGCTTCACCGATCTCTTCATCCGCCGTCCGGTTCTGGCGGTCGTGGTCAGCCTGCTGATCCTGCTGATCGGCGCGGTGGCGGGCTTCAACCTGCCGATCCGGCAATATCCGAAGCTCGAGAATACCGTCATCACCATCACCACGCTCTACCCCGGCGCGCCGGCAGAGCTGATCCAGGGCTTCATCACCACGCCGATCGAGCAGGCGGTGGCGACGGCGGAAGGGCTCGACTACGTCACCTCCAACTCGATCCAGGGGACGAGCACGATCCAGGCCTATGTCCGGCTCAACTACGATCCGAACAAGGCGATGACCGACGTCATGGCCAAGGTGCAGCAGGTCAAGTTCCTGATCCCGGCCGAGGCGCAGGACCCCGTCATCGTCAAGCAGACCGGGCAGACGATCGACATCATGTATATCGGCTTCGCCAGCACCACGGTCTCCAACGCGGCGATCGCCGACTACCTCGCGCGCGTCATGCAGCCGCTGATGGCGACGGTCGACGGCGTGGCGCAGGCCGAGATTCTCGGCGGCCAGACTTTTGCCATGCGCATCTGGCTCGATCCGCTGCGCATGGCGGCGCGCGGCATCTCGGCCGATGACGTCGCGCAGGCAATCCGTGCCAACAATTTCCAGGCGGCGCCCGGGCAGCGCAAAGGCTACTTCACCGTCACCAACGTCACCGCCGATACCGGCCTCACCGATGTCGAGCAGTTCAAGCGCATGGTGGTGAAGGCGCGCGGCGGCGCGCTGGTCCGCATCGAGGACATCGCCAAGGTCGAGCTCGGGCCGCAGAACACCAACACGGCGGTGTCGATGAACGGCGAGCATGCCGTTTTCCTCGGCATCCAGGTGACGCCGACCGGCAATCCGCTGAGCGTGGTCAAGGCGATCCGCGCCATGCAGCCCGACATCGAGCGGACGCTGCCGCCCGGCGTCACCATGAACATCGCCTATGACGGCACCGTCTTCATCCAATCCTCGATCAACGAGGTGGAGCGCACCCTGATCGAGGCGGCGCTCATCGTGATCGTCGTCATCTTCCTCTTCCTCGGCTCGCTGCGCTCGGTGATCATTCCCATCGTCACCATCCCGCTGTCGCTGGTCGGCATCATGTCGGTGATGCTGGCCCTCGGCTTCAGCCTCAACCTGCTGACCTTGCTCGCCATGGTGCTGGCGATCGGCCTCGTCGTCGACGACGCCATCGTCGTCGTCGAGAACGTCCACCGGCACATGGAAGAGGGGAAGACGCCGCTCCAATCGGCGCTCGTCGGCGCGCGCGAGATCGTCGGGCCGATCATCGCCATGACCATCACGCTCGCCGCGGTCTACACTCCGATCGGCCTGTTGGGCGGCCTCACCGGCGCGCTCTTCCGCGAATTCGCCTTCTCACTGGCCGGCTCGGTCATCGTCTCCGGCGTGATCGCGCTGACGCTGTCGCCGATGATGTGCGCGACCTTGCTGAAGCGCGAGACGCTGAACGGACGCTTTCCCCGGCTCATCGACCGCAGTTTCGCGGCCATCGCCAATTTCTACGCGCGACTCCTCGGCGTGGCGCTGGCCTATCGGCCAGTGGTCTACGTCTTCGCCCTCGCCATCCTGGCGGCGATCGTCTTCCTCTTCCTCCACACCAAGGGCGAGCTCGCGCCGGAGGAGGATCAGGGGGTGCTGCTGGCGCTCTCCAAGGCGCCGCAATACGCCAATCTCGACTACATGGAAGCGTACAGCCAGCAGATCAATGACGCCTATACGTCCTTTCCCGAGACCGACCACACCTTCATCATCAGCGGCACGCAAGGCCCCCAGCAGGGCTTCTCCGGCTTCGTCACCAAGCCCTGGAACGAGCGCAAGCGCTCGACCTTGGCGCTGAAGCCGCTGGTGCAGGCGGCGGTCAGCAAGATCCCGGGCATCTCGACTTTCATCTTCTCGCCGTCGCCGCTGCCGACTTCCGTCAACGGGCTTCCCTTCCAGATGGTGGTCAGCGCGCCGGCGGATTACGAGACGATCTACAACGCCATGGAGAAGCTCAAGGCGGCGGCGCGGCAAAGCGGCCTCTTCATCGTCACCGACAGCGATCTTCGCTTCGACAATCCGACGATCAACGTCCATATCGATCGCTCGAAGGCGAACGATCTCGGCGTCAGCATGCAGTCCATCGCCGATACGCTGGCGGTGCTGGTGGGCGAGAACTTCATCAACCGCTTCGACCTCTCCGGCCGCAGCTATTACGTCATCCCGCAAGTGCCGCGCGCCGACCGGCTGACGCCGGATGCGCTGACGCGTTACTACGTCACCACCGCCACCGGCCAGGAGATTCCGCTCTCAACCCTGGTGTCGCTGACCAGCAGCACCGGCCCCAACGCCTTGACGCAGTACAACCAGCTCAACTCCGCCACCTTCCAGGCGGTGCTGATGCCCACCGTCACCATCGGCCAGGCGGTCGATTTCTTCGAGAAGGCGACCCAATCGCTGCCCAAGGGCTTCTCGCACGACTATATCGGCGATGCGCGGCAATTCACGCGCGAGGGCAACCAGCTCACCTACACCTTCGTCTTCGCGCTGATGATCATCTTCCTCGTGCTGGCGGCGCAGTTCGAGAGCCTGCGCGATCCTCTCGTCATCCTGGTAAGCGTGCCGATGTCGGTGTTCGGTGCGCTGCTGCCGCTGTTCTTCTGGGTGGCGAGCCTCAACATCTATACCCAGATCGGTCTCGTCACCCTGATCGGCCTCATCAGCAAGCACGGCATCCTGATGGTCTCCTTCGCCAACGACCTGCAGCGCAACGAGGAGCTCGACCGCGTGCAGGCCATCGCGCGCGCCGCGCGGGTGCGGCTGCGGCCGATCCTGATGAC
>DATIYL010000236.1:0-17025 GCA_035517635.1 Allostellaceae bacterium
CTGACCGGCATCTACGTCAACAACGACGTTGCCGATGAGGGCCCGCTGACGGAACTGGTACCGGCGTCCATCGCCAATCTGATCACCGATCTCCACAGCATCCTGTGGCAGGCGCTGGTGGCGGCCGTCGCGCTGCACCTCGCGGCGATCCTCGTCTATGGCGTGGCAAAGCGTCAGAACCTGGTCCTGCCCATAATCACCGGCCGAAAGCGCCTCCCCGAGAGCATCGGCCAACCAAGGCTGGCGGGCTCAGCGCGTGCGCTGCTGCTCTTCGCCTGCAGCGCGCTTGCCGCGGCGGCACTGACCAACCTGCTGTGAGCCGCCTCAGCCCTTGGGCGGCGTCACCTGGCCGCGAATTTCGCCGGCAGGATGATCCTTGGTGTGCACATTGATATACCAGTCGCCGGCAGCGAACTGCTTGGCCTGATCGGGGGTGAGCGTCGCCTTGCCCTTGAACGGGCTCGCCGGCGGGGTTCCCTTCGTGCTCAGCCAGATCACGACCGGCCCGTTCTTGCCCTCGGCCCCGTTGTGGAAATGCGCCATCGTCGCTGGGCTCGATAGCCCGCTATAGGTGATCGTCCAAGTGACGACGCGAGTGCTAGGGTCATAGGTGAGATCGGCGGTGCCGCTGCCGCTTGTCTGCAGCGCCGGCACTTGTTGCGCGCCGCTCAGCGGCACCTTAAAGGATTGCGGCGCGGCTTGCGCCTCCCCGGTCCAGGCAATGAGCCCAAGACCGACCAAAACAAAAGCCGTCCGCCGAGATACTGCACTCATAGTCCCCTCCTCGATTGCAGCCATTTCAACCGTTCCGATGATAACAAGTTCCCGCGCCGAAGCCGCAGTAACGAACGCGCGATTTCAATAGCTTAGACGAGCCACGTCCAGAGCATCGCCAGCACGGTGGCGGCCATCACCGCCGTCGCCAGCCAGCCGACGAGCGCCAACGCGGGCGGCAGCGTGAAGGCCCCCATGACCTCGCGCTTTGCCGTCATCAACATCATCACCACCATCAACGGCACGGCGATGACGCCGTTGACGACGGCGCTCCAGAACAGCGCCTTGATCGGATCGATGGCGACGAAGTTGATGGCGATGCCGAGCATGGTTGCGACCGCGATGGTGGCATAGAACGCCTTCGCTTCGAGCGGCCGCCGCGCCAGTCCCGTCGGCCATTGCAGTGCCTCGCCGACGGCATAGGCAGCGCTCCCGGCCAGCACCGGCACCGCCAGGAGACCGGTGCCGATGATGCCGAGCGCGAAGACGGCGAAAGCGAAGGGTCCGGCGATCGGCCGCAGCGCCTCCGCGGCTTGGGCCGACGTGGCGATGTCGGTCACGCCGTGCGCATGCAGGGTGGCGCCAGTGGTGATGATGATGAAGAAGCTGATCAGGTTCGAATAGGCCATGCCGAAATAGGTGTCGGCACGGATGCGGCGGATCTCCGCTGGCGCCTGCTGGGGCGCCGCAAGCAGCGGCTCGGCGCCCGGCGTCACACGCTCGTCTTCGGCCTCCTCGGAGGATTGCCAAAAAAAGAGATAGGGGCTGATCGTCGTGCCGAGCACGGCGACCAAGCCAACGAGATAGTCCTTCTCCCAGGTGATCGCCGGCACGAAGGTGCGCAAGGCGACCTCGCGCCACGGCACCTCGACCACCAGAACGGTGGCGACATAGGCGAGCAGCGACACCGTCAACCATTTGAGGATCGCGACGTAGCGCTCATAGCGCGAGAAGATCTCGAGCCACACGCAGCCGAGCGCAAAGCTTGCGACATAGAAATGGCTCGATCCGCCGATGACCAGCTTCAGCGTGTCGCCCATCGCGCCGAGATCGGCGCCAAGATTGATGATGTTGGCAAGCAGCAGCAGCGCCACGATCGCGCGCAGCAGGCCGATGGAATAATGCTCGCGGATATTGCCGGCGATGCCCTGGCCGGTGACGCGGCCGATGCGCGCGCTGATCTCCTGGATGGCCGCCATCAGCGGATAGCTGAACAGCATGACCCAGCCCATGGCATAGCCATACTGCGCGCCGACCTGGGCGTAGGTGGCGATGCCGCTGGGATCGTCATCCGAGGCGCCGGTGATCAGCCCCGGACCGAGCCAGGCCCAGGGCCGGGCACGGAGCGGTAAGGTCAGCGCCGGCGGCACCGCGGCCACTGCCGCAGCGGCGCTTTCCGGACGGCCGCTCGTCGTCGGGTCGGGCAGTTGCGGCACGTGCTTGCTCCTTCAGGGCGGGCGCCGTCCGCATAGGGCGAGCTCCACCGGCCCGCGATCCTAGCCGCCCGCCTTTGCGCGCGGTAGCACCCCCGGTGTCATTGCTTGCTGACCGCGACGAGCACACCGTTCGTCACGTCGCGACAACAAGCGACGGTCGGCTCTCTGTCGCAGAGATTGAGCTGTGAGTTCCCGTGCTGACGCGTCGATGCGAGACTGCGCGCGCATGCACCTCGACCTCGGAGGAGACGAGACTCGGAAGTGCAATTGGGCATAGGCTGATCCTAACGGTGAATCGAAGGGAGCGTGCCCATGGAACTCGGTCTTTTCACGATGCCTTCCCATCCGCCCGAAAGAAGCCTTTATGACGGGCAGCAATGGGACCTGCAGGTGCTGCGCTGGGCCGACGAGCTGGGCTTCAGCGAGGCCTGGATCGGCGAGCATCACACCGCACCCTGGGAGCCCCATCCCGCGCCGGATCTGCTGGTCGCGCAAGCGCTGATGCAGACCAAGAAGATGCGCATCGGTCCCGGCGGCTTCCTCCTGCCCTATCACCACCCGGCCGAGCTCGCCAATCGCGTCGCCATGCTCGACCACCTGTCGCAAGGCCGGCTCAATTTCGGCGTCGCGGCCAGCGGGCTGCCCAGCGACTGGCAAATGTTCAACGTCGACGGCATGGCCGGCGTCAACCGCGACATGACGCGGGAATCGCTCGACATCATTCTGAAGTTGTGGAGCGCCACCGAACCCTTCCATTACGAGGGCAAGTTCTGGAAGGTCGACCGGCCGCCAGACATGTTCGGCATGCTGCGGCCGCACCTGAAGCCGCTGCAGACGCCGCACCCGCCGATCGGCGTCGCCGGCCTTTCCAAGAACTCGGATACGCTGAAGCTCGCTGGCGAGCGCGGCTTCATTCCCATGAGCCTCAATCTCAACCCGGCTTACGTCGCGAGCCACTGGGACAGCGTCGAGCTCGGCGCGCGCCGCAGCGGCCGCCAACCCAGCCGCCGCGAATGGCGCATCGTCCGCGAGGTCTTCGTCGCCGACAGCGACGAGGAGGCATGGCGGCTTTCGGTCGGCAACATGATGGGGCGGATGTATGGCGAGTATTTCCTGCCGCTGCTCGGCGCATTCGGCTTCAAGGAATTCCTGAAGCATCGGCCGGATGTCGCCGACAGCGACGTCACGCCCGAGTATTGCGGCAAGCACAACTGGGTCGTCGGCTCGCCGCGGACGGTCGCCGAGCGGCTCGAGCAGGTCTATGCCGAGCTCGGCGGGTTCGGCACGATCCTGCTCTTCTGCTTCGATTACGCGGAAAACCCCAAAGCCTGGCTGCACTCCATGGAGCTTCTGGCCAAGGAAGTCATGCCCAAGCTCGCGCATCTCTAGGCGAATCCGCTTTGCGCATTCGTCCGCGGCGGCGACAGCGGTTGCGCAGCAACCGCGAGAGCCGCTCCTCTCCGGCTAGCCTCCAGCATCCCCTCACCCCAACCCTCTCCCGCAAGCGGGAGAGGGGGAGGTGCCCGCCGCGGACGGCCTCGCTGCGCGAGGTCGCCTAGAGCCGGCGGCGATAGAGCGCGATGAGACGCTCCCAGTGGCGCTCGGCGCTGGGCTTGTCGTAGATGCGGCGCTGCGGGAAGGCGAAGCCATGATGGACGCCGGGATAGATCTCGAGCTCGCCCGGATTGCCGGATGCTTGGAACAAGCGGCGCAGCTCCTCGACCATCGGCATGGGCGCCAGATCATCGTGCTCGGCGCAGGCGATGTAGAGCTCGCCCTTGGCTTTGCCGAGAGTGAGATGCGGGCTTTCGACGGCATCGCTGACGAGCCAGGTGCCATAGAACGATGCCGCGGCGGCGATGCGGTCAGGATAGCGCGCCGCGGCGGCGAGAGCGTAGGGCCCGCTCATGCAATAGCCGTGGCATCCGACCGGCCCGCGCTTCACATGGTCGCGGCCGTCGATGAAGCGGAGCATTGCCGCGACATCCGCCATCACCGGCGGAATGGTCATCTTGGTGCGGACCGCGCGCATCCGCTTATGCTCGGCGCTGCCGTGCTCGAGCACATCCGGCCCGTACGTCGTGTCGCGCCCGTAGCGGTAGTAGAGGTTGGGGAGCAGCACGCAATAGCCGACGCTGGCGAGCCGGCGCGTCATGTCGCGCAGCTCCTCACGAATACCCGGCGCATCCATCAGGAACAGCACCGGCGGATAAGGGCCGCCGCGCTCCGGGCGGCAGATGAAGGTCTCCATCGCGCCATCCGCCGTGGCGATATTCAGCGTTTCCTCGATCACCAGCCCCTCCCGCTTCGTTGCTCTTTGCGTCGCCGCTCAGCTTAGCCGTGCGCGAAATCGGTGTGAATTCGCTTGCGGAAGGTGCCGCCCGGGGCTGCAATGCCTCTGCAAGCAGGGAGAGAAGACGATGAAGGCGGTGCTGCTGACCGGCCATGGCGGGCCGGAGATGTTGCGTTATGGCGATGCGCCCGATCCCGTCGCGGGGCCCGGCGAGATCGTGGTCGACATCCACGCGGCGAGCGTCAATGCGGCGGATTACAAGGTCCGGCGCGGAACCGGACGCTACAGCGATATCCGCTTCCCCCACATCCTCGGCCGCGACTTCTCGGGCGTGATCAGCGCGATTGGGCCAGGCGTCGCCGATGTCGCCATCGGCGATGCGGTGTTCGGCGTGACGGACCAGGGCAAGGAAGGCGCCTATGCCGAGAAGATCGCCATCAAGGCGGCGATCGTCGCGAAGAAGCCCGCCTGGCTCGGCCATGTCGAGGCGGCTGCCCTGGGGCTCATCAGCCTCACCGCGCTCTGGGCGATCGAGGATACGGCGCGCCTCCGCGCCGGCGAGACCATCTTGATCCAGGGCGGCGCCGGCGGCGTCGCCGGCTTTGCGATCCAGCTGGCAAAGCATCTCGGCGCCACCGTGATCACCACCGCCAGCGCGGGCAATCACGACTATGTCCAGGGGCTCGGCGCGGATCGGGTGATCGACTATCAAACCGCGGATTTCACCGCCACGGTCCGCGACTGCGACGTAGTCTTCGATACCGTCGGCGGCGATGTGCAACTCCGCTCCTACGCCGTGCTGAAGCCGGGCGGCAGGCTGGTCTGGATCGCGCCGGCGCCGGAAGGATCGAAGCCGCCACGCCGGGATGTCGAGATTCTGCGTCCGGCGGTCACCCGCGACCGCGCCCATCTCGAACGCATGCTGACGCTGCTCGAACAGGGCGCGATTCGGCCGCCCGCGATCACCCGCTTCAAGCTCGCCGATGCGGCCGAGGCGCACCGCATCAGCGAGGGCCGTCATCTCCGGGGAAAGCTCGTCTTCGTGGTCCGCTGATCGCGAATCCTCAGCCGGCCGATCGGCAAGCGGGCGGGACAAGCTGCTCGAAGTCCCTCGCGAGCCGGCAACCCTCGCCCCCCGGACCCGGCTCGTCTCCCCGGTCCCGCCCCGCCGCTTCGCGCTCGAACTCGGTGGCGAGCTCGAACAACGCCTCAACGATGATCGGGTCGTGCGCCGTCAAAGCAAGCCGGCGGAAGAACGCCGCTTTCTTGCGCAATTGATCCGGCGACATGGAAGCTCACTCCTCTACCGCGTGTCGACCAAACGAGCGATGGTCTGGGTCAGGGCCGCCGCGTCGAGCGGTTTCGTCAATACGGCCTGGGCGCCGAAGGTCTCCATCGCCTTGAGCAAGAAACCGTCGGGGCTGCGGTCGCTGCCGCTGATGGCAATGACGGGAAGGGTCGGAAAGGCCTGTCGGAGGCAGCGCAGCAACTCGATGCCGTCCATGTCCGGCATATAGATATCGGTTATGATCAAGCTGACGGGCTGGTGCTCGATATAGCCGAGGGCGGCGGCGGCCTTGCCAAACCCGATGGCCGCGTAGCCGCTGCGCGTTAGCATCGTCTCGACGAGAGCGAGATGATCCGGGTTGTCGTCGATGACGACGATGGCAGGCTGCGTGTCTTTGGGCACGCCACTATGAAGCGAAAAATCGCGCGCCAGGGAAAGTGGGCAAAGGGCTAGCGGATGCGTGCATCGGTATGGGAGCCCACCAGCGGCGGGCCGATGCGCCCATACTTTTGATTTTCCAGTCCCATACCGGGCGCTTGCCGTCCGGACGCGACGATTGGGGTAAGCTCGTGGTGATCGAGGCGATAGGATGACGCAGGACGTGCTGCAGTTCAGCCTCTATTTCCTGCAGAACGTCGCGCTCCTCGTGCTGGGAGTGCTCGGTTACGGCTGGCTGCGCGAGCCGCTGTCGGCGTGGCCGCGTTGGGCGCGCGAGCCGGTCGAAGGCCTGATCTGCGCTGCCCTGGCGTTGCTGGCGATGGCCGACCCGCTGTGGTCGCGCCCGGGCATCCAGATCGATCCCCGTTACGCTATTATCATGCTCGCGGTGCTGTTCGGCGGTCCTGTCGCCGGCGGCGTCGCCGCTTGCATCGCCGCCGGCGCCCGGTTCTGGATCGGCGGCTTCGCGGCGCCCATCGGCATCCTCTTCATTGCGGCTACCTATTTCGCCAGCGTCGCCCTAAAAGCGCGGCTTAGCGCGGCGAAGATCGCGCCGAGCTATCGGCATGTCGCTCTCCTCGCGGGCGTGATCACCGGCGGCATCTTGTTGGCGGATGTCGTCCTCGGCCGTTCGTCCGCGGTCGTATCGTCCGGTCTCCTCATCACCGCCGTGTCGATGCTCGTTGTCGGCGCGGTCATGGTGCGCATCGAGCGCGCGCGTTTTCTCGAACACGAGATCGCCGAGCGCGAAGCACGGTTCCGATCGATCATCGACAATCTTCCGGACGCCTTGGGATTGAAGGATCACGACGGGCGCATCCTTCTCGTCAACAAGGCCTATGAGCGTGCCTGCGGCTTGCCGGCGAGCGAACTGCTCGGCGAGAATATCAAGCGTGTCTGGGAGATCGTGAGCGCACCGCCGGGCTTCTCCGAGATCGACCGCGCGGTCTGGCAGACCGGCGAGACGTGCCGTTCGCAGCCCATGTATGTAACCCGCCCGGACGGAAACCATTGGGTCGTCGTCACCAGCTTTCCCATACGCAACGCTGCGGGAAAATTCGAGACGATCGGCGCACTCGTGACCATTGTCACGGAGCTCTGGGAAGCGCGCCAGGAGCTGGAGCGGCGCCAAGCCATGATGCAGCGCCATCGACGGGCGCTGATCGCCTGCATGCGGGCGAGCGCCGATATGGACCGCCCCTTCACCGAATCCGTCCACGCGATCACCGAGATCGCAGCGGAAGCCATGGACGTCGAGCGGGTCGGCGTCTACGAGATCGACGATGCCCGCGACCGGGCGCGCTGCCTCGATCTCTGGCAGCGCAGCCTTACGAAGCACGACGATCGGCTGCGATACGCGCTCAAGCCATTCCAGCGGCTCTTCGAGGATCTTGGTCGCGAGCGCGTTCTCGCCATCGCGGACGTGCCGCGCGATCCGCGCTTCGGCAGCGAGGCGGCGCGGTTCAGGGAGGTGGGCCCGCAATCGGCCATCTTTGCCGCCATTCATACCGGCGGGCAGACGGGAGGTCTGCTCACCTTCGGACATGTCGGAGCGGTTCGGCACTGGACGGCCGAGGAACAGGCCTTTGCTCGCTCGATCGCCGATCTGATCGCGCTGATGATGCTGATGGCCCGGCACCGCGAGACCCTCGCCGCGCTCGACCTCGTCAGGGACGCCATTTACGTCGAGCGCGAGAACGGCGAGATCATCTATGCCAATCGCCCGGCGCTGCGTCTCAGCGGATCGAGTGACGCGGGCGCCATGTCTTGGGCGGGTTCGCTACCGCCCTCGGTCGTCCCTCCCCGCCCGGCTGAGCCGCTGCACGGCGATCGAGACATGCTCGAGATGAGCTGGCGCATCAACGGCACCGACAAGGACCTTAAAATCCGCCGGGTGAGATTGCCCGATGGCGGCTCGATCGCGGTGATCGAGGATGTCACGCTGCAGAAGGCCGAGGAGCGCGACCGCCAACGCCTGCAGCAGCATCTGCAGCAATCGAGCAAGATGGAAGCGATCGGACAGCTCGCCGGCGGCATCGCCCACGACTTCAACAACCTGCTCGGCGCCGTCATCGGCTTTGCCCGCTTTCTCGAGCAGGATCTGCCGCAGGACTCGCAGCCATATCAATTCGCGCGCCGTATCCTGAACGCCTCTTATCGTGGCCGGGATCTGGTGAGCCAGATCCTCGCCTTCGCGCGGCCGCCCACTCTGGAGCGGCGTGCGATCGACTTGCGCGCCGTGGTCCAAGAGAGCCGCGATCTGTTGGCGGGCTCGCTGCCGCCGACGACGCGGCTCACCCTCGCACCATGCGAGACGCGGCTATTGGTCCGGGGCAACGAAACGCAACTCGGGCAGATCGTGGTCAATCTCTGCATCAATGCGCATGACGCCCTGGGCGGGCGACCCGGCGAGATCGACATCGGTCTGTCGCTTGTCGATCAGTCTGCGCCCGAGCGGCGCCGGCGGATGACCCTTGGCAGGCTGGTCGACGGCCGATGCTATGCCCGTCTCGATATCAGGGATACCGGCTCCGGCATTCCCAGCGAAAATCTCGAGCGCATCTTCGAGCCGTTTTTCACCACCAAGGAGCGCGGTCGCGGCACCGGGTTGGGGCTCGCGGTCGTCCATGGGGTCGTCCACGCCTACGAGGGCGCTTGCCACATCGCCAGCAAGCCCGGTCGCGGTACCTGCTTCTCGGTCTATCTGCCGCTCGCCGAGGCGGCGCTCGATGAGGTGCCGACGCCGCACAAGCACGCTGACCTTCGCGGCCGCGAACGCGTCCTCGTCGTCGATGACGAGATCGACATCACCGACATGTTATCGATCGGCCTCGAGCGCCTGGGCTACGAGGTCGCGGCGCTGGACGATCCGGCCGAGGCCGTCGAAGTTGTCGCCGAAGCGCCGGAGCTTTGGGACGTGGTTGTCACCGACCATCTCATGCCAAATCTCAACGGCCTTGAGTTAAGCTCTAAACTCAAGGAACTACGAGGCGACCTTATCGTCATTCTCTGCACCGGGCTGAATGACGGCGTCATCGGCGAGCGGGCGCGGCTGCGCGGCGTCGACGCTTTCTTCCCGAAACCGGTCGAGCCAGAGCAGATCGCCGCCGCCATCTGCCGCCTCAAGGGGCGCTAGCCCCGCCGCGGCGCCCGTTTTTGTGACCCAAGCGGGGCGGCATGTGGCATATTTTTGACGACCACTCGCGCGGCCAACCAGCACTCGCGTGGCCAGATGCGCTCTGTCGTGGCGGACGACCATCCTCTCTATCGCGAAGCCCTGCGCTTGCGGTTGGAGCGCATGTGGCCCGACAGCGAGGTGACGGAAGCGGGAGCGCTGGATGAGTTGCTCGGGTTCCAGGCGGCGCTTTCCGGGGCAGTCGATCTGATCCTGCTCGATTTGCGCATGCCGGGTCTCGCCGATGGGGCGGCAGTGCGTCGCGTGGTCGAGGCCTTCCCGGGCTCGGCAGTGGTGCTGATGTCGGGCTCGGCGAGCGCCGAGGATGTCAGGCAGGCGATCCAGGCCGGCGCGCGCGGCTATCTCCCGAAGACCATGCAGCCGGATCTCTTCGCTTCGGCGCTTGCCATGATCGTCGACGGCGGCACCTATCTTCCGGCCGAAATCCTCCATCCCGAGCCGCTGCTCGGCGATCCGCCGATGCGATCGACGCTTAGTCCCGACGTCATCGAGCGTTTGACGCCGCGCGAAAAGCAGGTGCTTGTGCGGCTCGCGACGGGGGCGCCGAACAAGGAGATCGGGCGCGAGCTCGGCCTTGCCGACGTCACGATCAAGCTGCATGTGCGGCAGATCCTCAAAAAGATCGGCGCGCGCAACCGCTCCGAAGCAGCGGTCATCGCGACAAAATCCGGCCTGATCTGAGCCCGCTGGGCGGCCGCCCATTGCCGCACGGCCTCGCTCGTTGCCATGAACCGGCAAAAAGCACAGAATGTCCGTGGCGCCGGCAACCGCAGCATGTCGGTCAAAAAGAGCGCCGAACACAGGGAGGTCGCTTATGGCAGTAACCGACAATCCGTCGGTCGCGCTGCCCGAGGCCGTCCATCGCGCGCAATTGCGGCGGGCGGTCATCGCTAGCACGGTCGGCACTACCATCGAGTGGTACGATTTTCTCCTCTACAGCACCGTCACGGGCCTCGTCTTCGGAAAGCTGTTCTTTCCCCATTCCGATCCACTCGTTGGCGTGCTTGAAGCCTTCGCCATCTATACCGTAGGTTTCATCGCGCGGCCGATCGGCGCAGCCATCTTCGGTCACTACGGCGACCGCATTGGCCGTAAAGGGGCGCTGATCGCAACCTTGCTCATCACCGGCCTTGCCACCTTTGCCGTAGGCCTCGTCCCCACCTATGCATCGATCGGCATCTGGGGCGCGGTGATCCTGACGATCATCCGCTTCATCCAGGGGATCGGCGTCGGCGGCGAATGGGGCGGCTCGGTACTGCTCTCGATGGAGTGGGCGCGCACCAATTCCCATCGCGGCTTCATCGCGTCCTGGCCTCAGTTCGGCGGACCTGCCGGATTGCTGCTCGCCAATGTGGCCGTGCTGGTCTTCAGTGCGATCTCCGGCGACCAGTTTCTCGTCTGGGGCTGGCGCATCCCGTTCCTGCTCAGCATCGTCATGGTCGGGGTCGGGCTCTACATCCGGCTCGGCATTCTCGAGACGCCTGCGTTTCAGCGCTTGCTGGCGGAGAACCGCATCGAGCAGGCGCCGGCCCTCGAGGTGATCAAGCGGCAGCCCAAGGAGATCATCCTCTCCTGCCTGGCGCGGACGGCGGAGCAGGCCCCCGCTTATATCTATCTGGCGTTCGTCTTCGTTTATACCGGACAAGTGCTGCATACCCCGCGAGACTTCGTCCTGACGGCGCTCATCACCGCGGGGCTGGTGTCGTTTGTCACGATCCCGCTTTCGGGGCATCTCTCGGATCGGATCGGTCGCAAGCGCATGTATCTGATCGGCGCCGTCGCCACGGGGATCTTCGGCTTCATCTATTTCGCCATGCTGAACACCGTGGTGCCGGGCTGGATCTTCCTCGCCATCGTGCTCTCCTTCGTACCGCACGACATGCTTTATGGCCCGCAAGCGGCCTTGATCGCCGAGTGCTTCACGCCGCGGCTGCGCTATAGCGGGACCTCGATCGGCTATCAGCTCGCCTCGGTCACTGCCGGAGGGCCCGCACCGCTGATCGCGACGGCGCTGCTGGCATGGACGGGATCAGGCTTTGCAATCGCCTGGTACATCGCGTTCTGCGCGGTCGTCACCATCATCGCGACGGTGCTGATGCCCGACTACACGAACCGCGACATATCGCAGGAGCATTCCTTCGCGCCCGAGCGCCGCGCCGCGTGACGGCATAAGCTGTGGCTCCGCCCTGAAACGAGCGGGGCGGAGCCGCTTTTCGTACGGGTCGGCCGCTCTTGAGAGATGGGGAGAGCGGTGATGCGCTCAGTCGGCCCGGTATACGCCGACGCCGACATACACATCGCCGACGCGCTTGATATAGGTCTTCTTCGGCTCGATCTTCTTGGTCGCCGGATTCGAGAAGTGGTATTCGTGCCAACCCTCGCCTTTCGTCTTGGCGATGTCAATCTGGGTTTGCACGATCTTGTCTCCCGTCACCGGATCGGTCAGCGCCAGCATGTTCTTGCCGATCAGGCCCTTGACCCCGCCATTGGCGACACAGAGGCCGTTGAAGTCATAGGCGTAGACGAAGAGATCGCGATCGTGCCACGCCGGGTCGTTGTCGAACGCCGCAAAGGCCTTGTCCTTGCCGACCTCGCCCACATAGGCGGCAGCCTTGTCGGCAAGCGCCTTGGCATCCTCGGGCGTCGCATGGGCGTCGGCGAAAGCGCGCGGTGCGACAAGGGCCAATCCCAGAAGCAAAGTCAGCCCAAGCAAATGGCGGCGCCTATCATTCATGGTCTTCTTCCTCAAGGTGCATATCAATTGAGGTAGACAATAAGACCTAGAAATGACGATTTCGTTAGCGGGACGAATGCCTTGCACGAACCAACCGCCAGCCGCCGGCGTCGCGCTCGAGGATCGTCGGATGCAATCCGAACGGCTCCGGCGTGACGCCGCGGATCCACAGCTCCAGGCGCTCGGCCTCGACCTCGACGAAGGCCGCGCACGCCCGATCTCGATCGCTGGGGAAATAGACGTCATAGGCACGCTTCCAGCGACGGCGGACTTCGGACGCCTCCTCGCGCAGCCTGGCCGTGCCGATCACCGTGACAAAGGCATCGTCGCCATCGTGCTGAAAGACGACCGCGACCTTGCCGTCGCGCCGGAGCTCGGACGCCTTGCGCGAGCGCCCGTCGGTGAGGAACCGGATCGTCCACTCGCTCTCGTCGGGGTCGCGCTTCAACCGCTCCATCGGCCGCGCGTGGGCGCCACTACTCTCGGCCGCTGTCACCAGCCAGCAATTGCGCAGCGGTGCGAGAGCCTTGGCGGCGCCGGCGATCAGCCGGCTTACCTCGACGTCATCACGCTCGTCTTCCGCTCGTGACATGGGTGAGCCTCCATCTGTCGACGCGCATGCTCAGAATGCTAGCTCATATAGACTTTATCGTCTAGACCATATAGTCTACATCCATGGGACGCGCCCTTTTCGACACTGCAGACTTCCTGGCGGCGGCTCGCGCCTTGGCGTGCGACCGGGGTCCCGCCGCCGTCACGATCGATTCCGTCACGCAGCGCCTCGACGCGCCGAAGGGGTCGTTCTACTACCGCTTCGCGTCGCGCGACGCGCTTCTGGGTGAGCTGTGGCTGGCCACCGTCCTCGCCTATCAGGCGGGGTTCGTCGCGGCCATCGACGCCGGCGATGGGCTTGCCGCGGCGCTGCACACGCCTGCCTGGGCGCGCCTCCACTTGGAGGATGCGCGGCTGCTGCTGCTCTACAGCCGCCATGATTTCGTCCAGGGCGACTGGCCCGCCGCCCTCAAGCGCGGCGTACGCGATCAGGCGCGACGTTTCGAGGAATGCCTGAAGCGCTTCGCCCGATTGGCCTTCGGCCGCGTCGGTCCGGCGCAGCTCCGGCGCGCAACCTTCGTGCTCGCCGAGGTTCCGCTCGCCGCCGTGAAGCAGCACCTCGAGCGTCGCGAGCCGCCGCCGCCGCTGGTCGATGAGCTGATCACCACGACCTATCGCGCGATCGTCGCTGGCGAGGGCGCCAGGCTCACGCGGCGCGGCTAGAGCCGCGAGACCACGGCTCCGCCGAAGCTCAGGGGAAGATCGTCACGGGCGTGCCCACGTCAACGATCCGCCAGAGGACATCGATGGCGCGGTTGTCGAGCGCGATGCAGCCATCCGTCCAATCCCCGGGCCGTTGCCCCCGGACCGGGTGATAGTCGTCAGGCAGCCCATGGATGGCGATGTTGCTGCCCGGCGAATCATGGGCCAACTCCGCGTACTCGATGTCCGCCGCGTTCGGATAGGAGAGGTGAAGCGAGTGGTGAAATCGGGTGTTCAGGATGCGCGCGTCGATGAAATACACCCCTTCGGGTGTCCGCCCGTCGCCTTCCTCCCGCTTCGGGCCGATCGGGTGCTCGCCGAGCGAGATCCGCCAGCGATCGAGCACGCGCCCTTCGCGCAGCAGCAGCAACACGCGCTTGGACTTGAAGATGACGATCTGATCGGCCTGATCGGCCGCCGCGGCCTGATTGAAGGGCACGCCCGTGAAGACGGCAATCACCAGCATCGCCAATGCAAGTGCTGCGGATTTCATATTGAAAGCACAGCCCAAAATCATTGTTTTAGTATAAATGGTCCGACGGCCAACGAAAACTTTCGATCGGGAGAGGAGGCAGGGCAGTGTCGACCATGGGCATGACGGGCGCGCAAGCGCTGTTGGGCGGCCTCAAGGCGATGGGCGTGGAGCGGATCTACGCATCCCCGGGCTCCGATTGGGCGCCCCTTTGGGAGGCGCTCGCCGTCCCGACGGCCGAGCGCGACTTCCCCCGCTACATCTCGTCGCGGCATGAAGAGACCGCGGTCGCCATGGCCATGGGCTATGTCAAGGCGACCGGCCGGCTGGCCGCGGTGGCGCTCCACACCACGGTAGGCGCGCTGCATGCGGCGATGCTGCTGCGCGCCGCCTTGCACGAGCGCATTCCGCTGGTCGTGCTCGCCGGAGAATCGATCGCCTTCGCGGAGCACCCTTCGGTTCCGGTCGGGCGCCAGTGGCTGCGGCTGCTGACAGACATAGGCGGGCCGGCGCGCCTCATGGAAAGCTGCGTCAAATGGAGCTTCGGGCTCAATGCCGGCATGCTCCTGCCGCACGCCATCCAGCGCGCCTGCCAGATCGCAGCGGCGGCGCCGAAGGGGCCGGTGTTCATCTCCGTGCCGCTCGAGCATCTCGTCGGGACAGTGCCGGCCCCCGCCCCGCCCGCCGCGCTGCCGCTCGCCGCGGTCGCAAGCGACGCAGCCATCGACGGGCTCGCCGAGGCGCTGAACGCCGCCAGGAACCCGGTCATCATCACCGAAGAGGTCGGGCGCGATCCGGCGGCCGTGCCGGCGCTGGTCGAGCTGGCCGAGACGCTGGGCGCGCCGGTCTTCGAGGCGTGGCAGCCTTACTACGTGAACTTCCCGCGCCGGCATCCGCTCGCCGGCGGCGTCGCCGCCGACGACCTGCCCGACCTGCTCCAAGCGGCCGACACCGTGTTTCTGGTGGAGAGCGTGCTGCCATGGCATCCGCCCTCGCGCATCACCGACAAGACGGTGCTTGTGCTGGGCGAGGAGCCGCTGCAGTCACGGCTGCCATTCTGGGGCTTCCGCGCCGATGTGATCGCAACGGGCGAGGTCGCGCCGTCGCTGCGGGCCTTGCAGCGCAAGCTCAAGAAAAAGAGCGCGAGCCAGAGCTGGCCGGCGCGGCTCGCCGAACGGCGCGCGAAGCTGGCGGAAGCCGGTCGGCTCGCCGGCGAGAAGCCGCTGATCGACAACCTCTGGATCGGTCATGTGCTGAACCAGGTGCTGCCGGAGAACGCCGTGGTGGTCAACGAGACGATCACGCACCGGCTCGCGCTGCACCAGCAGCTCGACCGTCTCGGTCCGGGCGCGTTTTACGAAGCGAGCTATGGCGGCCTCGGCGGCGGCCTCGGCCTTGCGCTCGGCGTGAAATCGGCGCAGCCCGAGCGCATCGTGGTGCTGACGATCGGCGACGGCGCCTTCCACTACAACCCGGTTGTCGCAAGCCTGGGCGCCGCGCAGGAGCACGGCCTGCCACTCTTCGTGATCCTGTTCAACAATGCCGGCTACCTCTCGCAGAAAAGCGACGTCATCAACACCTTCCCGCAGGGTGACGCGGCGCGCGCCGGCAAGGTGGTCGGAACTTCGATCACACCGTCGCCAGATTACCCTGCCCTCGCCCGCGCTTATGGCGGCGTCGGCGAACGCGTGGAACAGCCTGCCGCTCTACGGGCCGCGCTCGAGCGCGGCCTGGCCACGGTCGCGCAAGGCCGGCTCGCGCTTCTGGAGGTGGTGCTCAAACCGGTGTAGCGCGGCGCTGTACGGCGTTACCGCGCTGGGATCAATGCAGCGCGTCCTCGCAGAGATCGAGGCGCGCGATCATGGCCGATCAACGCTCAGCGGCGAGGCGCTCCAGGAACTTCGCGATGTCGATCACCGCGCGCGCATGCGTGCCTTTGCCGATCTCTTCGCCGTCATCCATCGCCCAGACCTCGAACTCGACGTGGCGGCCGGCCGCGCACTTCACCCGTGCCCCGGCGGTGACGCATTTGCCGAGCGGCGTCGCCGCGAGATGGCGCACATCGACATGCGTGCCCACGGCGCTTTCGCCGGTATCGAGATAGGGCTTGATCGCGTTGAGCGCCGCGTTCTCCATCATCATGATCATCACCGGCGTCGCCAGCACCGGCGGCAAGGCCGCGTCCTTGAATTGGTTCGCGAGGTGCTGGGGCGCCACGGTGAGCGTGAACACGCCTTCCGCTCCTTCCGGTATCGGTCGCATGTTCCCTCCTTTGTCGCGCGCGAGGCCGCCCGACATCAGCGGGCCGCCGCCCGTACCATGTCCGCGCATTTCTCGCCAATCATGATCGTCGGTGCGTTGGTGTTGCCGGCGATGATCGACGGCATGATGGAAGCGTCGGCGACGCGGAGACCATCGATGCCATGAACGCGGAGCTGCGGGTCGACGACCGCGTCGGCTTCGCGGCCCATGCGGCACGTGCCCACCGGGTGCAGATTCGAGACGCCGCGCGCGCGGATATCGGCTTTGAGGTCCGCGTCGCTCACGATGTGCGGTCCCGGCAAGATCTCCTCGACGACAAACGGCTTCAGCGCCGGCTGCCGGGCGATCTCGCGACAGATGCGCATGCCCTGGATCAGCGCCCCGAAATCGTAGGCGCTCTTCAGAAAATTGAACCGGATCTCCGGCGCCGCCAGCGGGTCCGAGGATTTCAGCCGCACGGTGCCGCGGCCATCCGGCCGCAGATGGACCGGGCTGAGACCGAACGCAGAGAAAGGCTGCGGCACGATGCCGGCGCGCGTCCTCTCCTTCACCGCCCAAGCGAACATGTTGATCTGCAGGTCCGGCCGCTCCAGCCGTTGGTCGCTGCGGATCAGCGCGCCGACGAACAAGCCCATGCTCGCCAGCGGGCCGGTGCGACCCAGAGCGTATTTCGCCGCCGCGGTCAGGCGGTGTCGGACGCTGATCACGAGGTCGTTCATCGTCACCGGCTGGGCGCACTTGTAGGCGACGTAGGTGTTGAAATGGTCGTGCAGGTGGCTGCCGACGCCCGGCATGTCGCGCACCACGGCGATGCCGTG
>DATIYL010000237.1:0-5973 GCA_035517635.1 Allostellaceae bacterium
GGCTTTTCTTTTTTTTGGCTGACGGCTGAGAGCTGAGGGCTGACGGCTCTGCTGAACACTGAGAACTGACGACTTCCTTAGTGTGCTTCTTCCCAGTTCGTCGCCATCCCTGTCTCCACCGTGAGCGGGACCGAGAGCGTCAGCGCTGGCAACGAGGCGTGCTCCATCACCTCTTTGACGAGGGCGGCGGTCTCCGCGGCCTCGGACTCCGGAGCTTCGAACACCAGCTCGTCGTGGACTTGGAGCAGCATGCGCGCGTTGAGGCGGGCTTGTGCGAGGGCGGCGGGGATGCGGGCCATGGCGCGCTTGATGATGTCGGCGGCGGTGCCTTGCAGCGGCGCGTTGATGGCTTCGCGCTCGGCGTAGCCGCGGCGCGCGGGATTCGTGTCCTTGATGCCGGGGAGGTGGCAGCGCCGGCCGAACAGGGTTTCGACATAGCCGCGCTCGCGGCATTCCTGCTTGGCCCGCTCCATATAGGCCTTGATGCCGGGGAAGCGGGCGAAATAGGCCTTGATGAACTCCGCCGCCTCGGCCTGCGGCACCTGGATGCGGCTGGCGAGACCGAAGGCGCTCATGCCGTAGAGGATGCCGAAATTGATCGCCTTGGCGCGGCGCCGCGTCTCGGCCGTCATCTCCGCCATCGGTACGCCGAAGACCTCGCTCGCGGTCAGCGCGTGGATGTCGGCGCCGGCGCGGAACGCCTCTTTCAACGTCGGCACATCGGCCATATGCGCGGCGAGGCGCAGCTCGATCTGGCTGTAGTCGGCGGAGAGCAGGACGTGGCCGGGCTCGGCGACGAAAGCGCGGCGGATCTTGCGGCCTTCCTCGGTGCGGATCGGAATGTTCTGCAGATTGGGCTCGGTCGAGGAGAGCCGCCCGGTGATGGCGCCGGTGAGCGAGAAGCAGGTATGGACGCGGCCGGTCTTGGGGTTGATCTCCTCGATGAGCGCATCGGTATAGGTGCTTTTGAGCTTCGAGAGCTGCCGCCAGTCGAGGACGCGCGCCGGCAGGTCGTGCGTCGCGGCGAGCTGCTCCAGAATGGCGGCGTCGGTGCCATAGGCGCCGGTCTTATTCTTCTTGCCGCCGGGCAGGGCGAGCTCGTCGAAGAGGACTTCGCCCAGCTGCTTGGGTGAGCCGATGTTGAAGGGATGGCCGGCGAGGTCGAAGATCTGGCGCTCGAACGCGGCGATCCGTCCGGCGAAATCCTGCGACAGGCGATTGAGCTCGGCGCGGTCGACGCGGATGCCGGCGCGCTCCATCTGCGCCACCACCGCGACGAGCGGGCGCTCGACCGTCTCGTAGAAAGCGAGGCGATGCTCGGCGAGGAGCCGCGGCTTCAGCACGCGGTGGAGGCGCAGCGTGATATCCGCATCCTCGGACGCGTAGTCGCGGGCTTTGTCGAGGGCCACGGCGGCGAAGCCGATATGGTTCTTGCCGCTGCCGGCGACGTCCTTGTACTTGATGGTGGAGTGGCCGAAGAGGAGATCGGCGAGCTCGTCGAGCCCATGCTCGTGCAAGCCGCCATCGAGCACGAAGGAAATGAGCATGGTGTCGTCGATCGGCGCGACAGCGATGCCATAGCCGCTCAGCACGACCACGTCGTCTTTGATGTTCTGCCCGACCTTGAGCACGCTCTCATCCTCGAGCAGCGGCTTCAAGCGCGCCAGCGCCGCGGCGAGCGGAATCTGCTTGAGGTCCGGCGCCGGCGCCGACGCCAGATCGAGCTGCCCCGCGCCGTTGGGGCGATGCGCCAGCGGCACGTAGCAGGCCTCGCCCGGCTCGACCGAGAGCGAGAGGCCGATGAGCTCGGCATGGGCGGGGTTGGGCGCGGTGATCTCGGTGTCGATGGCGACGATTCCCTTGGCCGACGCGGCGGCGATCCAGCCGTCGAGATCGGCGAGGTCCTGCACCAGCGCGTAGCGGCGCTCAACCTTGGCGAGGTTGTCGGCCGGCGGCAGCGCCATCGGCTCCGGCGGCGGCGGTTCCGGCGCAGGGGCAGGCCCGCTCGCGCCGGCGCCGGCCCCAGCGGCGCCGCCGAGCTTGGTCTCGACGCGCGCCAGCAGATTCTTGAAGCCGTTGGCGCGCAGGAAGCTGTCGAGCCTGGCGCGGTCCGGCCGCTTCACTTCGAGCGCGTCGAGCGGGACATCGAGCGGCGCGTCGGCGTCGAGCTGCACGAGTCGCTTGGAGAGCCGCGCCTGCTCGGCGAAATCGATCAGCGACTGCCGCCGCTTCGGCTGCTTGATCTCGGCGGCGCGCGTCAGCAGCGTTTCGAGATCGCCATAGGTGTTGATGAGCTCGGCCGCGGTCTTGACGCCGATGCCCGGCACGCCCGGCACATTATCGACGCTGTCGCCGCAGAGCGCCTGGACATCGACCACCTTGTCGGGGCCGACGCCGAATTTCTCGCGCACTTCGGCCGCGCCGATCGGGCGCTGCTTGATCGGATCGAGCATGCCGATCTTGTCGTCGACGAGCTGCATCAGATCCTTGTCGGAGGAGACGATGGTGACGGTCGCCCCCTCCTCTTTCGCCTTCTTGGCATAGGCGGCGATGAGGTCGTCGGCCTCGTAATCCTCGCGCTCGATGCGGCAGACGCAAAACGCATCCGTCGCCTCGCGCACGAGCTTGAACTGCGGCACGAGATCGTCCGGCGGCTCCGGGCGATGCGCCTTGTAGTCGCCATAGAGGCGGTTGCGGAAGCTGGTGCCGGCGGCATCGAAGACGACGGCGAGATGGTCGGCGTCGGTCTCCTGCAGCAGCTTGAAGAGGATGTTGCAATAGCCCAGCACCGCGCCCACCGGCGTGCCATCGGCGCGGGTCAACGGCGGCAGCGCGTGATAGGCGCGGAAGATGTAGCCGGAGCCGTCGACGAGATAGACGTGACGCGGCTTGGTGCTCACGGCTTTTGCAGCGGCTCCGGCGCGCCCGGCGTCCTCGGCAGATGCGGCGCGGCATGGCCGCGGCGGACATAGAGCCGCGAGCAATAGGGGCATTCGATGCGGTTCGCCGGGCCGAGATTGAGATAGACCCGGGGATGGCCGAGCGGCCCGCCGCCGCCATTGCAGGCGACGACTGGTTCGTCGACCTCGATCGTCTCGAAGGGTTGCATGGGGTGGTACGTTGCTCGGCTAGAGATGGGGATTCCAGGCTGCACGACGAGGGTCGTGCAGCCCTGGCGCCAGCGGATGATACCCATCGCCGCGGGACAATCAATGAACCAACCGGTTCTTGCGGCGGACGCGCCGGCCGGGCAGAGTCGGCGGATGCGCCGCTATGCCGCTTTGCTGCTGATGCTGCTGCTCGCCGCCTGCGCGGGCGGGAGCGCCGGCCATCTCGCGGCGCCGGCCGCGATCGGCAATGCGGTGCCGCCGGCAGGGCCGCCGGTCGAGCCGGCGCTCACCGACAAGGTGCTGGTGGCCGCCGACGGGGCGCGGCTGCCGCTGCGGACCTGGCTGCCGGCGGGGAAGCCGCGGGCGGTGATCCTGGCCCTGCACGGCTTCAACGATTATTCCTACGCCTTCGCCATGCCCGCGACCGCCTGGGCAGCGGAGGGGATCGCCACCTACGCCTATGACCAGCGCGGCTTTGGCGAGGCGCCGGAGCGCGGGCGCTGGCCCGGCACGCGGCAGCTCGCCGACGATCTCACCACGGCGAGCCGGCTGCTGCGGGCGCGCTATCCCGGCGTGCCGCTGTTTTGCCTGGGCGAGAGCATGGGCGGCGCGGTGGTGGCGACGGCGGCGAGCGGCCTCTCCGGCGCGCCCAAGCCCGATTGCGACGGCATCATCCTGGTGGCGCCGGCGGTGTGGGGGCGGGAGACGATGAACGTCTTCGAGCGGGTGGCCCTCTGGACCGGCGACACCTTCTTTCCCGACATGACCTTGACCGGGCGCGGGCTCCACATCTGGCCGTCCGACAACATCCCGATGCTGCGCCAGCTCGCGGCCGACCCGCTGGTGATCAAGGCGACGCGCATCGACACGATCTGGGGGCTGGCGGATCTCATGGACGCGGCGCTCGCCTCGGCGCCCAAGATCACCCTGCCGATGATGCTGCTCTACGGCAATCGCGACGAGATCGTGCCGAAGGAGCCGACCCGGCTGTTCATCGCCGACCTCCCCTATGCCGACCGCAACCAGCGCCGGATCGCCTGGTATAGCGACGGCTATCACATGCTCTTGCGCGACGTCGAAGGCCCGATGGTGTGGCGCGACATCGAAAGCTGGATCGCCAACCCCCACGCCCCCCTGCCCTCCGCGGCGGACAGGAATGCGAGTGTGTTGTTGTATGCGGAGAGGTAGCTGTCAGATAGCTGTCAGCTATCAGCTGTCAGCCGTCAGCTTAGTGATCAGTTGTCAGTTATCAGTGGTCAGTGGAAGCATCCCGCGCGACGCCGGGAGCGAATGGCTGACGGCTGAGAGCTGACGGCTGACAGCTATTTCATTGATCCAGATCAATGCCTGACCGACGCCACCGCCGCTAGCTCATCTCCCGGAACTTTCGGGGAGATGAATATGACGTCGGGCGAAGAGGCGTATCTGGCGATGGTGGTCGTGTCGTTTCTCGCCTTCGCCGCCGCGCTGTTTTGGGTGAGTCTGAAAGATTAGCTGTCAGCCGTCAGCTATCAGCTCTCAGACAAAACAAAGAATACCCTCCCCCCTTGTGGGGGAGGGAAGGGAGGGGGGTCGCTGACGGCTGAGAGCTGACAGCTGACAGCTACCTTCCCTCCAACACCCGATGGCATGCGGCTGGCAGGATCGGCATGCGGCGGACGACTGGCTCGACCGGCGGCGGCGGGGGTAGGTGGCGGAGCCAGGATTCGAGCTCGGCGCCGCAGCCATCGCCTTCCGGCATCGGCTTCAGCTCCTCGCAATGCGGCGACGAGGCGGGGCAGTGGAGCCGCACATGGAAATGCTCGTCATGCCCGTACCAGGGGCGGATGCGGCGGAGCCAGGCGCGCTCCGCCGGCGTGCTGCCCATGACCGAGCGGCAGAGCGCCTCCTTGATCACGGCATTGACGAAGATGCGGTCGACCGCGGGATCGGTCGCGGCGAGCTTGATCAGCTCCATCTGCTTCGGACCGAAGCGGTGCGGATCGATCGCGTGGTAATTGGCGAGCAGCATCGAGGGCAGGTCGACGTCCTCGCGCGCCGCCACCGGCAGGTATGTACCAGACCCGAAGGTCAGCCAGATATCGGCTTCCATGCCGATCTCGTGGGCGGCGTGGCCAGCCGGCATCGGCCCGCCGCGCGGCTGCGCCATGTCGCCGACATAAAACGGCGGCAGCGCCGCCGCCTTGGCGCGCCGGCCGAGCCGCTCGATATAGGCGATGAGCTCGGGATGGCCGTAATTGCGGTGACGCGAGAGACGGATCACCTCATAGCCGGGCCCGTCCGGCGGCAGAGGCTGGGCACCGGCGATGCAGCCATGCGTCGGGCCGCCGAAGACCTGCGCCGGCCCCGGCAGCGGCGTCATCACCCGCGCCCAGGGATCGCTGCCCCCTTGCGCCGCCGCAGGCAGCGGCGCGAGCGCGGCGATGATCAGGGCGGGAATTGACGAGCGAAGCGAAAGCGGCCGAAGCCAGCGTTTCACGTGGAACATTACACGAACATCCCCGCGGGAGCCGGATAACCCGGCCACCGTCAAAAGCATCCGACCCCGTCCAAACAGAGGCATGTGCGGACACATCGACTAAAGGAGCAACGCCGGAGCCGATTCTATACCGGAAGATGCTTAACCGGGAGTAACCTTCGGAGTGTGCGCCCCCGCTCCTTGCGCCAAGGCCGCGCCTTGCCGTAAGGTCCGCGAGGTCGCGGACCCGTAGCTCAGCTGGATAGAGCGCTGCCCTCCGAAGGCAGAGGTCGTGAGTTCGAATCTCGCCGGGTCCGCCAATCTTTTCAATTACTTAAGATCTATCGTCCGCACGCGTGATCCGGCCTAGCTAACACATAGCTAGCGATTGCGCCGTCTTAACGC
>DATIYL010000238.1:0-12702 GCA_035517635.1 Allostellaceae bacterium
GTTGCCGGCGCACAACAATCTCGGCGTCATCTTGCAGGCGATGGGTCGCTGGCCCGAGGCGGTGGAGGCCTATCGCAATGCGCTTCAGCTTGCGCCCAGCGCCGAGCTGCATCGTAATCTTGGCATCGCGCTGGAGGGGGCTGGACGCCACGGCGAGGCAGCGGCCAGCTATCGGCGGGCCGTCGCGCTCAATCCGCAATGGGCGGCTCCCTATCAGAATCTCGCCACCACGCTGCTGGAGCAGGGCGACGCGCAAGGCGCGGTCGAGGCCTGCGATGCCTGGCTTCGTCTCCGGCCTGGCCTGCCCGAACCCATCGGTTTGAAAGCGGTAGCGCTGTACGAGCTCGGTCAACGCGATGCCGCGCGCCATCTCGTCGATCTCGACCGCTTTCTCCGCATCATCGAGATCAAGGATCCGCCCGCCGGCTATGACAGCCTAAGCGCCTTCCACGCGGCACTGGTGCGCGATGGGATGGCGCATCCGACGCTCCATTCCCCGGGTGCGGCCGACCCGCACTACAACGGCCCCGGCTTTCGCACGACCTGGGAGCTCTTTGGTCAGGAAAGCGGCGCCTATGCCGCGCTCGAAGCGATCTTTTCCCGCGCGCTCGCCGACTATCTTGCGACCGTGGCCGTGCCGGATCCGGCGCATCCCTTTCTCGCGCAACCGATGCCGCGGCTGCGTCCGAGCGCGGTGATAACGGTGCTGGAGCGCCCGGGCCGCCTCGCACCGCATATGCACTACGCGGGCTATGTCAGCGGCGTCTATTACTGCCAGATCCCGGAAGCCATCGGGGCGCCCGGGCGCGGACGGGAAGGCTGGTTCGAAATCGGCTGCCTGCCGCCGCGCTTCCATCACCGCGGCGATCCGGAGATCCGGAGCATCCAGCCACGCGAGGGCATGATGCTGCTGTTCCCGTCCTACATATTTCACCGGACGCTGCCCTTCGACTCCGCCCAAACCCGCATCTCGATCGCCTTCGACACCATTCCGGAGCCATAGCGCCAGGCGGTTTCCCTGGGGGATGGCTGCTTCGAGCGAGAGGCCCCGGGGGAGGCCTCTGGGCGGCGTCCGCGACCCGGTCGCGCGGCTTTCCGCCCCTGTTGAGCCGTTGAGCAAGATTTAACCACCCCTTGGTAACCTTGAGGGCTAAACAGGGTCCACTGAGGAGGGGCTTCGGCCTCGACGGGTCGCCATGGCGGTCAAGTACCTGAAGCCGATGCTCGATGCCGGCTCGTCGCGCGTCTTCAACTGCAACGCGCTGACGCGCAAGGTGCTGGAGAAAGATCCGAATGCGCAGCGGCTCTTCCGCAACACGCCGCTCAATGGCGTGGTGCTGATCAAGGATGCCGTGCCGGAAGCCGAGCGCAAGGGGCCACGCTGCCCACCGGTGGGCACCAAGCTCTACTTCCCTTTCAACGAGCTCGACATCTACGAAGGTGGCCGCACCATCTTCCTGCACGATCCGCATCTGCAGCAGAGCATCCTCGACAATTTCGGCCAGAACGCGGCGATGACCAAAGAGGGACTCGCCGAAGACCTGCGCGTCCTCGAAGTGATGGACAGCTTGCCCTCGCTCGATCCCTTCTTGATGAAGGATGTCTTCCAGCGCTCGGGCATCGCCGTCAACGAGGCCTATTTCGAGATCACGCCCGATCAGTGGAAAGAGATCGAGATCTTCATCCTGCAGCGCTTCGAGCCGCTGGCGAAGGCGGCCTTTCCGGACGCCATGCATTCCGACGAGAAGGCACGCCGCCTGGTGGAGAAGATCTGGGAGGCGAAGGACGTGACCGCGCTGGCGCCGCTGATCGAGGCGTTCCGCCTCCCGCCCGACAAGGCGCTGGAGATTTTCGCCGCCTGGAAGGGCATCAATTTCTATTCCTTCCAGTATGCGCGTGTGCAGCCCAAGCTCGTCGATATTGCCAAATGGATCAAAGGCATCGAAGTGCCGTTCGGCGCCGTGCCGAATGAGGAGCGCAGCAAGCTCCTGTCGATGATCGAAGCGGTGAAGGATCAGCTGCGCCGCGAATGGCACGGTGTCGACCAAATCCTGCGCGAGTATACCGACGGCTACGACAAGATGTTCAATCACAAGGCCAGCTCGGCGGAGTTCCTGGGCTTCTTGCGGAATTCCAGCAAGGCCTATTGGAATCTTGGCAGCGGGCTCGGCAAGGCCAGCCACGCCGTCTATTGCTGGCAGATCCTCACCGGCCGTTACCAGCAACAGCACGCCAAGCTGCCCTGGCCGGTGATGCACCAGACGCTGCGCCTGCTGGTCGAGATCCTGCAGCCCGAAAAGAAGGCGGCCAGCAGCATGGCCTGGGCGTAATCCCGCCGGAACAGCGGGAAATTCCGGGGCGTTTGTGCCGCATCAGGCAACTGCACCACGGGCGACGAGTCATGCCGAGGCCATCGGATTACTGGTCGGCTTGGATGGCGGGATGGGTGAGCGCCACCAAGACGATCATCGAGGCGCAGCAGCGCGCTTTGCAAGCCTTCCTGCCGACGGCGCGCCGGCTCGAGGAGCGTCTGCCCGCAACTTCCGGCGACAAGCCCGGCCTCGCGCCGCGCCGCCGCGGCCGTCCGCCGAAAAGTGCCAAAAGCGCCAGTGGAACAGGCCGGCCGCGCCGCGGCCGCCCGCGGAAATCAGCGCGCGCCAAAGCCTAAGCGACACTCGCCGGAATTCCCTATCCGTACCGCGCCGGCATTGGGCGCCGGATGCGGCTTCGGACGCGCTTCTGCGATGAACGAAGGCCGCGCTGCGCGCCGCACTTTTCGCGTAGCCGGTGCAGCGCGCGGCTTGGCGTTTCTCCGAGGATGTGTCATGGATAGGCATCCCGACAACCAGCCCGACAGGGAGGCGGCGCCATGAAGCTCTACATGCATCCGGCTTCAACAACGAGCCGGGCAGTCGTCCTGTTCATTGCCGAAAACAACATCCCCTGCGACCTGCAGGTCGTCGATCTCTTTACCGGCGAGCATATGAAAGAGCCCTTCGCCAAGATCAATCCGAACAAGATGGTGCCGGTGCTCGAGGACGGCGACTTCCGCCTGACCGAGAGCTCGGCCATTCTCAAATACCTCGCCGACAAGATCGGCTCGCCCGCCTATCCCAAGGATTTGAAGCAGCGCGCCCGCGTCAACGAGGTGATGGACTGGCTCAACGCCAATTTCTATCGCGACTACGGCTACGGGCTCATCTATCCGCAGGCCTTTCCCGGCCACCAGCGCCGCTCGGAGGAGGCGCATGCTGCGACGATCGAGTGGGGCAAGGAGAAGACGAAGGCCTGGCTGCAGCTCCTCAACGATCACATCATCGGCGGCAACAAATATCTCTGCGGCAACGAGATCACCATCGCCGACTATTTCGGCTTCGCCATCGTCCAGGTCGGCGAGCTGATCCGCTGCAGCTTCGCGCGCTATCCGAATATCGTGCGCTGGCTCGATACGATGCACAGCCGGCCGGCCAGCGCCAAGGTCTACGAGGTCATCAAGGGCTTTGCCGAGCAGATGAAGGGAAAGGAATTCGTCGCCATCTGAGCGAGACGGTGTGGCACCGCCGCGCCCTCAACCGGAGGAGATCGACCCATGATCAAGGGCCTCCATCACAACGCCTATCGCTGCCGCGACTCGGAAGAGACGCGTCGCTTTTACGAAGGCTTTCTCGGTTTGCCGCTGGTCGGCGCCTTGCATATCCGGGAGTCGATGACCGGGCGCCGGACCGACGTGCTGCACACCTTCTTCCGCATGGCCGACGGTTCCTGTCTCGCCTTCTTCGAGGCGCCGGACCGTCCCTTCGAGTTCAAGGACCAGCACGATTACGACCTGCACATCGCCGTCGAAGTCGACAATGACGAGCTGATCCGCATGCTCGAGAAGGGGAAGCGCGAAGGCCGCGAAGTGCGCGGCGTCTCGGATCACGGCTTCATCCACTCGATCTATTTCCGCGATCCCAACGGCTATGTGATCGAGCTGACGGCGAAGCAGCCGGGTCACGACGCCGCCCTCGACCCCGCCCGGAACGGTGCGCGGGCTATTCTGGACACTTGGCAGAAGGAGAAGTCGGCCGAGCGGGTGTAGCTCCCTCGGCCTTTGCCGCCGCGGTTCGCAGCACAGGCGCCTGGCATCGTCAGCACATTTGGAGGAGTTCGCATGTTGCGCGATTGGATTTATAACCATCCGACCTGGGAGGTCGGCACCGTCATCATTGCCGTTTCGGTGCTTGTCTCCTGGGTCGGGCTCTTTGTCTTCAACCGCTTCGTCCACGTCTCGATCCGCAGCCGACACAACGACGTCGCCGGCTTCATCATCGCTATCATCGGCGTCATCTACGCCGTGTTGCTCGCTTTCATCGCGGTCGCCGCCTGGGCGTCCTTCGACAATGCCGACCATGTCGTACAGCAGGAAGCGAACCTCGTCGGCAATCTCTATCGCGATTCAATCGCCATCCCTGAGCCCATGCGCTCGGTAATGCGCGCGGATCTGAAGCAGTATCTCCAGACCGTCGTCGACGTTGAATGGCCGGCGCAACGCGAGCACAAGGTCGACACGCGCGGCTGGGCCGCGGTGGAGAAGCTGCATGCCGCGATCACCGGCATCGATGCCAAGACGTTGGGCCAGTCGGTGGTCGAGGCCGAGATGCTGAAGACGCTCAACGATCTCTACAATGCGCGGCGTAGCCGGATCCTCGCCGCCGCCGACGGCATCCCCGACACCATCTGGTGGATCCTGGTGATGGGCGGCGTCATCACCGTCGCCTTCACCTTCTTCTTCGGCATGCCGAGCATGATGATGCACTACGCGATGACAGGCATTCTGGCGGGGTCGATGGCGCTGGTGATGGTGCTGATCGTCGCGCTCGACTGGCCTTTCCGCGGCGAGGTGAGCATCTCGCCCACGGCCTTCCAGGCGGTGCAGCAGGACATCGCGCAGCAGGAGCAACAAGCGATGAAATAACGCGTCTACGCCGCCCGCACCGCTGCCCGCAAGGCGTGACGCGCACCGCCGACGCCGATAGAATGGGCCAGCGTTCAGGGAGGAACTGATGCCCAAATTCGTCATCGCGCCGCATATGCGGCTCCAAGAATGGGTGGCGGAGGAGAAAGGCTATTTCGCCGCCGAGGGGCTCGACTACGAGTTTCACGACGAGCTCATCTCCAAGGAAGGCAAACGCCACGATCTCGGCGCCAAGATCGGCGCCTATCAGACCTTCGAGCAGGGGCGCAGCAGCGACGTCTCCTGCGCTTGCCATTGGACGGTGAACGTCGCCGCCTCGAGCGGCCATGGCAAGCTCTATGCCGACGCCTATTCGGTGGCACCCGCAGGCATCTTCGTCGCGGCTGATTCGCCGGTGCAGGGTCCGGCCGACCTCAAGGACGTGCCGATCTCGGTCGGGTACCAGTCGGGCAGCCACTACTCCACGATCCAAGCGCTCGAGCAATATATGCGGCCGGAGGAGATCAAGCTCTCCTTCGCCGACGGGTTGCTCTTCAAGCGCATGGAGCTGCTGATCGACCACGAGGTGCCGGCGGTGCACCTCTTCAACGGCCCTTACTACTTCGCCGAGCAGCTGGGATTCCGCAAGGTTATCGATGCCACGTTCATGATTGCCGCGATGCTGACCGGCGATCCCGACCCTGAGGATGTCCGCAAGTACTTCCGCGCGCTGCGGCGGGCGCAGCGCGACATCGATCTCCGGCCCGATCGCTACACCCATTACTATCGCCAGGAATTTCCCGGGCGCTTCCGCGACGAGATCGACACGCGGCGTTGGGGTCCGGGCGAGCGCCTCGTCTTCGAGCCCTATAGCCGAGAGGCATTCGAGGAGTCCTTCGCCTGGATCGCGCGTCACGGCATCTTCGAGGAAGGCCGCATGGGCTCGGGCCGGTACGACGAAGCGGTCTGCTCGCTGATGCCGGCTTCGGGCTAGACACGCGACAATCGCCGAATTCGCGGCAAAGCAATATTGGGGGAAAAGCTGATGAGGATCCTACGCTCGACCGGAGTCATCCGGTCGGTTCTGCCGCTCATGATCGTCGTGCTGACCATGGCGGCCAATACGGCGCACGCCGAGGACATCAAGATCGGCGTCATCCTCAGCTATTCCGGCCCTTTCGCCGACAATGGGCGGCAGATCCAGAACGGTATCGATCTCTATATGAAACAACATGGCGATACCGTCGCCGGCAAGAAGATCGTGCTGTTGAAGCGCGACGATACCGGGCCGGTGCCGGACGTTGCCAAGCGCTTGGCGCAGGAGCTGGTGACGCGCGACAAGGTCAATTTCCTCGCCGGCTTTGTCTTCACGCCCAATGCGCTCGCCGCCGCCGAGGTCTCGGCCGAGGCCAAAGTGCCGATGGTGATCATGAATGCGGCGACCTCGATCATCACCACCAAGTCGCCCTACATCGTCCGCGTTTCCTTCACCCTGCCGCAGGTGACCGTGCCGCTGGCGCAATGGGCGGCGGCGCACGGCATCAAGCAGGTCTACATGATGACCAGCGACTACGGCCCCGGCCATGATGCCGCGGGAGCCTTCGAGAAGGCGTTCACCGCCGCCGGCGGCCAGATCGTCGGCAAAGTGTCGATGCCGCTGATGAGCCCGGATTTCGCCGCCTATGTGCAGAAGGTCGCCGACGCGAAGCCGCAGGCGGTCTTCCTTTTCGTCCCCGCCGGGCAGCAGCCGACGGCGCTGATGAAGACCTTCGCAGAGCAGGGCTTGACGCGCTCGGGGCTCAAGATCCTGGCGACCGGCGACGTCACGGACGATGCGGTGCTGCAAAGCATGGGCGATGCCGCGCTCGGCGCCATCACCTCGCATCACTATTCCTATGTTCATGATTCGCCGGAGAACAAGGCCTTCGTCAAGGCTTATGTCGCGGCCTTCAAGGACATCCGGCCGGCCTTCAACGCCGTCGGCGGCTATGACGGCATGGCGGCGATCTATCAGGCGCTGGCCGCGGTGAAGGGCGATGTCAGCGATCCCGACAAGATCATGGCGGCGTTCAAGGGAATGACGATCGACAGCCCGCGCGGCCCGATCACCATCGATCCGGCGACGCGCGATGTGGTGCAGACCGTCTACATCCGCCGCGTCGAGAAGGTCGATGGCGAGATCGTCAATGTCGAGTTCGACAAGGTGCCAAACGTCAAGGATCCGGGGAAGGCGAAGTAGTCAGGGCCGGTAGGTGCAGGTCTCGCCATTGGCGCTGCGCCGCACCGTGATGCGGGTCAAGCCCGTCAGGTCGGCGGCGAGGCTGCGATAGATCCACGCCGCGAGACGCTCGAGGGTCGGCAGCGCGAGCCCGTCGATCTCGTTGAGCAGATGATGGTCGAGCCGGTCGCGCAGCGACGCGACGCGGGCTTCGATCACGCCGAAATCGACGATCCAGCCCTGCTCGGGATCGGGTGTTCCCGCGATCGCCACCTCGACGGCGAAGGAATGGCCGTGCATCCGCCGATAGGGGTGGCCCTCGGGCGCCGTCGGCAGGAAATGCGCGGCGTCGAAGCGGAATTCCTTGACGATCTCGGTGCTCATGGGATGCCGAGGAGCTTGTGCGTCTGGAGGCTGAGGCGCCAGCGCGGATGGGTCAGGCAGAAGCGCACCGCCGCGGCGGTGTTGCCGTCGCGCTCGGGTCCGTCCATCGGCTGCAGGAAGAAATGGTCGAAGTCCAGAGCCTCGAAGCGTCCGGGCTCGGCGCCCGGCTGCGGGAAGACGAGCTTCAGCTCGTCGCCGGCGACCAGCACCAGCTCGGTGCCGGCTTTCGGGCTGACGCAGATCCAGTCGAGCCCGTCGGGCGCGGCGCAGGTGCCGTTGGTCTCGACTGCGATCTCGAACCCCTCGTTGTGCAAAGCGGCGATGAGCGGCGCATCGAGCTGCAACAGCGGCTCGCCGCCGGTGCAGACGACGAAGGGGCGGGGCGCGCGGTCGGGCCAGGCGCGACGCACCGTTGCAGCAAGGGCCACGGGCGTTGCGAAGCGGCCGCCGCCCGGGCCGTCCGTGCCGACGAAATCGGTATCGCAAAAGCGGCATTGCGCCTCGGCGCGGTCGGCGTCGCGCCCGCTCCAGAGATTGCAGCCGGCAAAGCGGCAGAACACTGCCGGCCGCCCGCTCTGGGCGCCTTCGCCCTGCAGCGTGTAGAAGATCTCCTTCACCGCGTAGCTCATGCGGCCGATGCCTCGCGATAGCGGCGCCAGCCCTTGGCGCGGAGCGCGCAGGCGGGACAAGCGCCGCAGCCATGACCCCAATCATGCTGCGTGCCGCGCTCGCCGAGATAGCAGCTATGCGTCTCGACGCGGATGAGCTCGACGAGCGCCGCGCCGCCGAGCCGTTCGGCGAGCGTCCAGGTCGCCGCCTTGTCGAGCCACATCAGCGGCGTCTCGATGACGAAACGCCGCTCCATGCCGAGGTTGAGCGCCACCTGCATCGCCTTCATCGTATCGTCGCGGCAATCGGGGTAGCCGGAGAAATCGGTCTCGCACATGCCGGCGACAAGGTGCTTGGCGCCGCGCCGATAGGCGATAGCCGCGGCGAAGGTGAGAAAGGCCAGGTTGCGGCCGGGGACGAAGGTCGTGGGGAGCCCGTTCTCGCCGAGCGCGATCTCGACCTCGCGGGTCAGCGCCGTGTCGCTGATACGGCCGAGCACGCCGAGATCGACGAGATGGTCCTCGCCGAGCCGTTCGCCCCAGCGCGGGAACAGCCGGGCAAGCTCCGCCCGCACCCGTTCGCGGCAGGAAAGCTCGATCCGGTGGCGCTGGCCGTAGTCGAACGCCACCGTCTCCACCGCGGCGTAGCGGTCGAGCGCCCAGGCGAGACAGGTGGCGGAATCCTGACCGCCGGAGAATAAAACGATGGCTTTGTCGCTCACGCGCGGCTTTTTAGAGAATGGCGGCGCCGATCAGCAAGCGCCAGAGCCCGCCCGCGCCCCTGGGCTTCCTAGTCCAGGCACTTCACCCGGGTGAAGGCGCCGGTCTCGGGATTGTCGTAGGAGAGCGCCGCCGCCATCACCCGGCACACGCTCCGCGAGGTCTGGGTGGAGAGCAATTGCGGCTTGTCGCTCGCCTGGGTGCGGAAATGCACCTTCATCCGCGCCGCACCATCGCCGGGAAACGGCATGAAGGGCAGGGCAAGCGCCGTCAGGACGAGCAGGCTGGCGGCCAGATCCCGGGCCACCGATGGCTTTCCTTGCATGGGGCACCTCCACGCAATGGCCGATCCTCCGCGCCGGCCGAAGAGCGTCACCTTAATGTTATGCGGCGGCCCGCCTTGTCATCCCCCGCCTTGGTGCCCTGGCGCAGAGAAAAGCTTAGCGGCGGCTATTCAACGGGGTTCAGATCACTCGCGCGTGTTGCGGGCGATCTTGAGCTCGGGCCGCTTGTTCAGCGTCTGGAAGACGACGCAATAGCGCTCGGTCAGCTTCATCAAGGTGTCGAGCTGCTCGGGGGTGGCGTCGCTGTCGAGTTCGAAGCTCAACCGGATTTCCCGGAAGCCCACCGGCGCGGCCTTGTCGATGCCGAGCGTGCCACGGAAATCGAGATCGCCCTCGGCGCGGACAGTGCCGCCGCGCAGCGGCAGCTCCAGCGCCGTCGCCACCGCCTTGAGCGTGACGCCGGCGCAGGCGGCAAGCGCCTCGAGCAGCATGTCGCCCGAGCACAGGGCGATGCCGTCGCCCCCGGTGGCGGGATGGAGCCCCGCCTCGGCGATGGCCCGGCCGGTCTCGACCCGGCAGGTGATGCCTTCGCCGCCGATCTCGCCCTGGGCCTTCAGCGTAATGATCGCCTTCTCCGGCACCTCGCGATAGAGCGCCTTCAGCGGCGCTTGCAGCGTGCGCAATTCCTCCGCCTTCATATCGTTCTCTCCGCCCTTTGAGGTCCGGGATGGGCCGCCGAAACCGTGACGTTCTTGGCTCTCGCCTCTGGCCGCGCCAGGGCCTACAATGTTTAGTCGCCCCAATCCGCTCGATGGCCACCATGCAGGAAGAGTTTTATCGTATCAAGAGGCTCCCGCCCTACGTCTTTGCCGAGGTCAATGCCTTGAAGGCGCGGGCGCGGGCGGCGGGTCGCGACGTCATCGATCTCGGCATGGGCAATCCGGACGGGGCGACCCCCGAGCATATCGTCAAGAAGCTCATCGAGGCGGTCCAGAACCCGCGCAGCCACGGCTATTCGGTCTCGCGCGGCATCGCCGGGCTGCGCCGCGCCTATGCCGCTTATTACGCCCGCCGCTTCGACGTCGCCCTCGATCCCGAGAGCGAGATCATCACCACGCTCGGCTCCAAGGAGGGCCTCGCCAATCTGGCGCAGGCGATCACCGCGCCCGGCGACATCGTGCTGGTGCCGAACCCCTGCTACCCGATCCATGCCTTCGGCTTCATCATGGCCGGCGCCTCGCTGCGCCATGTGCCGGTCGGGCCGGGGGTCGATTTCATGCGCGAGCTGAAAAAGGCGGTGACGCACAGCGTCCCGTCGCCGACGGCGCTGGTGCTGAACTTCCCGGCCAATCCGACGGCGCAGGTGGTCGATCTCGACTTCTATGCCGAGATCGTCGATTTCTGCCGCCATCACAACATCTTCGTGCTGTCCGACGTGGCCTATGCCGAGATCTATTTCGACGGCAATCCGCCGCCCTCGGTGCTGCAGGTACCGGGCGCGCGCGACATCGCCGTCGAGTTCTCCTCGCTCAGCAAGACCTATTCCATGGCCGGTTGGCGGATTGGCTTTGCCGTCGGCAACAAGCGGCTCATCGCCGCGCTGGCGCGGGTGAAATCCTATCTCGATTACGGCGCGTTCACGCCGATCCAGGTGGCGGCCACGGCGGCGCTCAACGGGCCGCAGGACTGCATCGCCGAAATCCGCGAGCGCTACAAGGCGCGGCGCGATGTGCTGGTCGAAGGGCTGCACCAGGCCGGCTGGGAGGTGCCGCCGCCGCCCGCCACCATGTTCGCCTGGGCGCCGCTACCGGAGCGCTTCCGCGAGAGCGGCAGCCTCGCCTTCTCCAAGCTGCTGCTCGAAGAGGCGAACGTCGCGGTATCGCCGGGGGTAGGGTTCGGCGAGCATGGCGAAGGCTTCGTTCGCATCGCGCTCGTCGAGAACCGCCAGCGGCTGCGCCAGGCGACGCGCAACATCAAGCAGTTCCTGAGCGGCCGCGCCCAGGCGGGTAAGCTGCGCGACCGTGCTGTCGCAGCGCCAGCGGCGGAATAGGCGAAGGGCTTGACCCGACTCGCGAGGCTGGGCGACTCTTGCCGACGCGCTGCGCGAGCGACGCCGCGCACTTTGGCACACGTACAAGGGGGATGATGGCCGGCCGAGCCGACAGCTCCGATCTCGCTGCCGCCCGGCCGTCGCTGCTTGCCAGGATTGTCTCCCGCCTGCGGGGAGAGGCGGGCGAGGCGATGACCGCTCCGGCGGCCGAGATCGACATCGACGCCGCCGCCCCCGCCAGCGGCCCGCCGGTGCCGCCGCTCGATCCCTTGACCATCCGGCAATGGCTCTGGGGACCCGGCTTTCACCAGCCGGGCAATGCCGAATACGTGTTGAAGCTGGTGAAGCCCTTCGCCGCCAACCCGGCGATGAGCATGCTCGACGTCGCCGCCGGCATGGGCGGGGCGGCGCGCGCCATCTCGGAAGCCTTCGGCACCTATATCACCGGCCTCGAGCGCGATCCGGATCTGGCGCGGCGCGGCATGGAGATGTCGATCGCCGCCGGCATGCAGCGTCACGCGCCGGTCAGCGCCATCGATCCCGAGACCTTCGAGCTCAGGACCGGGGCCTTCGACTGCATCCTGGCGCGCGGCGCGACCTATATGGTCCAGGACAAAGAGCGCTTCATGCGCGTCCTCATTCTGGGGTTGAAGCAGCGCGGGCAGCTGCTGTTGACCGACTACGTCCTGGACCCGGGGCGCGCGGGACGGCCGGAACTTGCCCTGTGGACGTCGCTCCAGCCCTATCCGCCCAACCCCTGGACGCTGCAGCAATACACCGACTGCTTCAAGAGCCTGGGCTTCGATGTCCGCATCACCGAGGACATCACCCATGATTTGAAGCTGCAGATCGTGCTCGGCTGGGACCATCTGGTCCAGACCGTCGACATCAAGGCGCTGCCGCGGCCGCACAAGCTGCAGATCGTCAACGAGGCCGAGCGCTGGGTGAAGACGATCATGGCGCTCGATGCCGGGGTGGTGAAGGCCTACCGCTTCTACGCGCTGGCCGGCTCCGCCCGGCCGCCGCTCTCCTCGATCCGGAAGAGCCGCTAGCGCCGACGGCGGGCGGGAATCCGCGGGATTCCGGGGCCGCCCCAGGGTTGACTTCGCCGGCGCGGCTCCCTATCTTCCGCGTTTTCCCAATTACCGGCCGGCCGCGCATCAGGGGCAACCGATGAAGATCGCCAATTCGCTGAAGTCGCTGAAAAAGCGCGACAAGAACTGCCGCATCGTGCGCCGCAAGGGCCGCGTCTACGTCATCAACAAGACCAATCCGCGCTTCAAGGCCCGCCAGGGCTGAGCGCGCCGAACTCTCGTCTGCCGACGAGACCGCGCCCTTCCGGGCGCGGTTTTTTCTTGGCCGCCCCCGCCCGGTTGCTTAAATAGGCAATACCTTCCCCTGCCGGGAGAGGAAGGGTTGCGAGGAGGCGCCCCATGCGCATGCCGACCCCCGATGCCGCGGTGATCGCGCGCCGCGCGGAGATCGCTGCCGCGCTCAGCCAG
>DATIYL010000239.1:0-14803 GCA_035517635.1 Allostellaceae bacterium
TCCGGCAAAGGACTGCATTCCACCCTCCGCCGACGTCCAGATCGCGCTGCGTCGCAAGGTCCCGGCCTCGGCGCCGAGCCCGACCCCTCGGTCATCGAGCGAAGCCGCGCGCAGTAGCGATCGCCCTCTCCCGCTCGCGGGAGAGGGTCGGGGTGAGGGGGCGGTTGAGGCTAGCCGGAGAGGTGCGGCTCTCGCGGTTGCCCGCGCAACCGCTGACGCCGCCGCGGACGAGCGCTGACGCGCTCGCCTAGTTCACTCCGCCTTCTTCTTCCTCAGCTTCTCCCAATACTCGAGCCGTTTCTTGATCTCGCGCTCGAAGCCGCGGTCGATCGGGCGGTAGAATTGCTGGCGCGGCAGATCGTCGGGGAAGTAGTCGAGGCCGGAGAAGCCTTCTTCGGTGTCGGGGTCGTAGACATAGCCCTCGCCATAGCCGAGCTTTTGCATCAGCTTCGTCGGCGCGTTGACGCTGTGCATCGGCGGCATCAGCGAGCCGCTGTCCTTGGCGGCGTGCCGCGCCTCGCCGAACGCCATGTAGGCGGCGACCGATTTGGGGGCGGTGGCGAGGTAGATCACCGCCTGCGCGATGGCGAGCTCGCCTTCGGGCGAGCCCAGGCGCTCATAGGCCTGCCACGCCGCCAGCGCCTGCACCAGCCCCTGCGGATCGGCGAGGCCGATATCCTCGACCGCCATGCGCACGACGCGGCGCGCGATATATTCGGGATGCTCGCCCCCCGCCAGCATGCGCGCGAGCCAATAAAGTGCCGCGTCGACATCGCTGCCGCGCACCGATTTGTGCAGGGCGCTGATGAGGTTGTAGTGCCCTTCCTGCGCCTTGTCGTAGAGCGGCGCGCGCTTCTGCACCGCGGCGGCCAGCCCGGCGCTGTCGAGCACCGTGCCCTCCGGCAGCTGCGCCAGCTCCTCGGCGAGATTGAGCAGAAACCGCCCATCGCCATCGGCCATCGCCTTCAGCGCCTGGCGCGCGCCGTCATCGAGCGGCAGCGCCCGCTGCAAGGTCTTCTCCGCCCGCGCCAGCAAGGTCTCGAGCCCGGCATCGTCGAGGCGATGCAGCACGAAAACCTGGCAGCGCGAGAGCAGCGCGCCGTTGAGCTCGAAGGACGGATTCTCCGTGGTGGCGCCCACCAGCACCACCGTGCCGTCCTCGACATAGGGCAAAAAACCGTCCTGCTGCGCGCGGTTGAAGCGGTGGATCTCGTCGACGAAGAGCAGCGTGCCCTGGCCGCCGACGCGGCGCTTCTTCGCGGCGTCGAACACTTTGCGCAGATCGGCGACGCCGGAAAAGACGGCGGAGAGCGGCTCGAAATGCATCGACGTCGCCTCGGCGAGAAGGCGCGCGATGGTGGTCTTGCCGCAGCCGGGCGGGCCCCACAGGATCATCGAGGCGAGGCGGTGTTGCGCCACCATGCGGCCGATGGCGCCGGCGGGACCGAGCAGATGATCTTGCCCCACCACCTCGTCCAGCCGCCGCGGCCGCAGCTTGTCAGCCAGCGGCCGCGGCGCCTGGGCCTCGAACAGGCTCACCTCAGCCTCGCAACGGCGGCGTCGTCAGCAGCTTGTCGCCGCGCTTCACCGTCACCACCCAGGGCGGCCGGGTCGTCGCCAGCAATTGCCGGAGCCCGGTCACGCTGTCGACCGCGTGCTCGTTGATGCTCATCACGATATCGCCGGGCTCGAGGCCGAGCTGCTCGGCGATGCCGCCATCGGCGAGCCCGGTGACGATGACGCCCTCAGCGGTGCTGTCGAGGCCGAGCTCCTCGGCGAAGGCGGGGTTGAGATTGGCGACCGCGGCGCCCGACAGCGGCGTGCGGCCGCCGAGCCGCGTCGCATCGCGCGGCGGCACCTCCGGCGGCGCCACGACCGTGGTGACGATGTCGTAGCTCTGCCCGCCGCGCCAGACCTTGAGATGCGCCGCGGCGCCGGGCGCGAGCGTCGCGATGCGGAAGCGGAGGCCATCGGGATCGTCGACGGCATGGCCGTCGACGGCGAGCACGACATCGCCGACGCGAATGCCTGAGGTGGCGGCCGGGCTCTCCGGCGCCACGTCCTTGATCAGCACGCCTTCCGGCCGCGGCAGGCCGAAGCCCTGCGCCAGCTCCGGCGTCACGCTCTGGCCGCTGGCGCCGAGCCAGGGCCGCGTCACCTTGCCGCCATGGATCGCGGCTTCGAGGACGCCGCGCACGAGGCTGGTCGGGATGGCGAAGCCGATGCCGATCGAGCCGCCGGATTGCGAGAAGATCGCCGTGTTGATGCCGACGAGCTCGCCGTCGAGATCGACCAGCGCGCCGCCGGAATTGCCGGGATTGATGGCCGCGTCGGTCTGGATGAAGGAGCGGAAATCATGCGCGCCGATGCTGCGCGCCACCGCCGAGACGATGCCGCTGGTCACCGTCTGGCCGACGCCGAAGGGGTCGCCGATGGCGAGCACGAGATCGCCGACTTCGAGCGCATCGCTGTCGCCCATCGGCAGCACCGGCAGCTTCTCGCCATGCGGGTCGATCTTGAGCACGGCAAGATCGGCATGCTCGTCGGCGAGCACCACCTTCGCTTCGAATTCGCGGCGATCGGCAAGGTCGACGACGATCTCGTCGGCATCCTTGATGACGTGGCGGTTGGTGACGATGTAGCCCGCGGGATCGAGGATGACACCAGAGCCGAGCGAATTCTCGACGCGCTCGCGCGGCACGCCGAACGGCAGCTGGTTGCCGAAGAAGCGCCGGAAGAACGGGTCGTTGAACAGCGAGGCCGGGCCGCCCGCCACGCGCACGACGCGGCGCGAAAAGACATTGACCACCGCCGGCGCGACCTTCTTCACCACCGGTGCGAAGGAGAGATGGATCAGCTCGCGGCTGGTGGGTACGACGGAATTCTGCGCGGCCGCGGGCGCGACCCAAAAGACGACGGCGATGATCGCCGAGAGCAGGGCTTTCATGACCGGCCCAATCTAGGCGAGGCCGGCCGCACGCGCCAGACGGTGGGGAGAACGATCGCCGAAGCGCCGCGCTGAAGAAGATTCACCGCGGAGGCACGGAGATCACGGAGAAACAACGAAGAGCGCGCGTCGCGCGCTCAATACTTATCCTCCCTGCCCTCCGTGCCTCCGTGGCGAATCTTTACGTGAGCGCCCCGGCTTCCGCGGGCGCCGCGAAGAAAGCGGCGCTTCTACGAAGCGAGCCAGCGCTTGAAGCTGGCGACCGCGCCGAGCTCCTCGACATGCGTGAGCTGGCCCAGCACATGGTCGCATTTGAGCCCGTAGCTGCTGAAGGGCAGCAGCAGGAGGCGGTAGCGGGCGCTGCCGTTCGTGATCGGGAAGCGCTTTTCTTCCTCGATCGGCTCGCCGCGCTTTGCCGCGTTGCGGCCGCGCGACATGATCCAGTCGATCACCGTCGCCGTGTATTCGACCTCGCCGTCGCTCTCGCCGAGGCGGGTGATGCGCGGCATGTCCGTCGCCTCGACGGCGAGCAGCACGGTGTTGGGCCAGGTGGCGGCGACGAGGCTGCGGTCGAGCTCGTCCAGCGCCGGGAAATCGCGCCCGCCGCGCAAGCTGTCCCAGTAATCGAGGATGTCCGCCCCACCGCTTTCCGGCGGCTCGGCATCCAAAGTGGTTGGCGCGGGCGCTTCCGCCGGCGGCTCCGGCGGCGCTTCGACCAGGGTCGGCATCGGGCGCGGCTCCGGCGCCGCGACCGGCGCGAATTCCGGCTCGGGATCGTCAAACGGATCGTCCAGCTCCTCCGCTTCGTCGAACGGCGCCGTCAGCTCGAGCGCTTCGCCGTCGCGGACCGTCGCCGGCGGCTCGACATCGTTCGCGGGCTCGGGCGCCGCCGGCTCTGCGGGCGCCGGCGCCGTCAGCTCGATGAAAGACGAGCTGTCCGCCTCTTCGGGTTCCGCCTCGAGCTCCGGCTCCGGCTCGCGTTCCGGCCGCGTCGGCGGCGGCAGCAGCTCGACGACGGGCGGGATCTCCGGCATTTCCGGTTCGGGCGCCGGCGCGGCGGCCGCCGGCGGCATGAGCTCGAAAAGGTCCAGTATCTCGGGCGGGGCCGGCTCCGGCGTCGCGTCGATGATGGGCGGGCCCTCGGGGCGCGCCGGCGTGGCGGTCGGCGGCGGCAGGTTGTCGAAGAGCTGCGGCAGCTCCGGCGCTGCCGGTGGCCGCAACCTCTCGACGATGCGTTCGATTTCCTTGAAGGCTGCTTCGGACGCCGGTGTTGGCGGCGGCAAGGCGATCACCGGCTCGGGCGCGGCCGGACTGCCGCTGTCACTTTCGGCGGTGAGGTCGCCGCGCTTGGTGCTTCGCGCCAGCGGCGATTTCCGCCGCTTGATCCTCACCGAAGTGAGGGAGGCGGCCGGCTCGAGGCCGGAGGGCGAGGCGTCGGGCGTCATGACCGGCGGTCGGGAGCGGCCCGACCGAAGCCGAGAGCGGCGCAGCCGCCTTCCGGATCGCGCCCCTGATCGACGCAGGCGCAGCGTCCGGCCATGAGCAGCGGCAGGACGGTGTCGATATAGTGGTCGACCGCGGCCAGGATCAGTCCCTGGTTGCTGCGGCCGAGATGCGCCGCGGCAAGGCGCAGGCGGAGATGGCGCGCCGTTGGCATGCGCAGCGATACGCGTGTCAGCCCGTCCTCGCCGCCGCCGCCCGAGCGCTTGCCCGGCGGCTTCGGCAGGAACTCGACCGTGGCGCCGTGCGCACCCGCAGCGGCGCTCTTGGCGCTGGGCGTCGCGTCACCCTTGGGGACGAGCAGCGATGCGGTCAGCGATGCCGCTCTCATGGCGCACCTCTTCCATCGACCATGATCGGCTCGATCTCCTGCTTCGGCGGCGCCGAGAGCAGGGTCGAGGGCAGCATGGTGCGAAAATCGCGGTTGAGCCGGTTGGCGAGATATTCCCAGAGCAGCACCAGCTCCTCAGCCGAGCGCGCTTCGCCCGGCACTTCCATGACGGTGCGGCCGTCGATCATGCTCGCGGCGAAGCCGGTGCGATGATGGAGGATGACCGGCGCCAGCGTGCCGTGCTGGGACAGCGCCATCACCGCTTCGGCGGTGATGCGGGCGCGCGGCGTCGCGGCGTTGATGACGAAGACGAGCGGCTTGCCCAGGCGCTCGATCAGCTCGACCGTGGCGCCGGCGGCGCGCAGATCATGCGGGCTCGGCCGCGCCGGGATGATGACGAGGTCGGCAAGGCTGATCACTTCGGTGATCGTCGCCTCGATGGCGGGCGGCGTGTCGACGACGAGCAGCTTGATGCCGAGCTCGCGCATGCGCTCGATATCCGTGGCGAGGCGGCCGGAGCTGGTGCGCGCAAAGAGCGGCGTGTCCGCGATGCGCGCATTCCACCATTCCGACAGGCTTCCCTGCGGGTCGGTATCGACCAGCGCCACCGGGCCGAAGCCGGCGCGGTCGGCCTGCACCGCCAGATGTCCGGCCAGCGTCGTCTTGCCCGACCCGCCCTTCTGGGAAGCGACAGCGATAACGTGCATCTCGTTCTCCACCCTCGGCCGAATAGTCATCGCTCCAACGGCGGGAGGATCGTACAGTATTTCCCGCCGAGGGCGCCCAAGTATCGGAAGTGATTTTCGCGAGGCTTGCTTAAAAATTCGGATGTGAAATATTGCCGGTGGGCCGGAATTTATTTTGGATTTTAGGGATTAACTATGTCGGGAGCACGCGAAGAAACGCGATGGCGTGGTGGATTCACGCTTTCGCGGGAATGACGGACCACTTTGATTTTGCCTGATATCATTTATTCGTCACCCCCGCGAAAGCGGGGGTCCATCCCGACGCGCCGCGATGCCTGAAGTACGTCGTGCGCAATCCCCAAGGCGTCGAAGGATGCACCATCCGCGCTCGCTAACCACAGCGCAGCTTCCGGTCGAAGACTTCGGCGAAAGTCTCGCGCAGCGCCGCATCGACCGCCGGCATGTCCGCCTTGACCCCGAGCCGCGCCAGCGAGGTGACGCCGTGCTCGCTGACGCCGCAAGGGATGATGCCGCGGTAATGGCCGAGATCGGGATCGACATTGAGGGCGACGCCGTGAAAGCTCACCCAATGGCGGACGCGAACGCCGATTGCGGCGATCTTGCTCTCGCGCCCGCCGCCTTCGTCGATCCAGATGCCGACGCGTCCCTCCCGGCGCTCGCCGGCGATGCCGAAGCGGGCGAGGGTCAGGATGAGCCATTCCTCGAGGGCGTGGACATAGGCGCGGAGATCGGCACCGCGGTGCCGCAGGTCGAGCATGACATAGCCGACGCGCTGGCCCGGGCCGTGATAGGTGTATTGACCGCCGCGGCCGGTGCGGTGGACCGGAAAGAGGCCGGGCTCGACCAGGTCGGTTGCCCGCGCGCTGGTGCCGGCGGTGTAAAGCGGCGGATGCTCGAGCAGCCAGACGAGCTCCGGCGCCGCGCCGGCACGGATCGCGGCAACGCGCGCTTCCATCGCCGCCACCGCCGGCTCATAGGCGACAGGCGCACCGCTCACCTGCCATTCGATCTCGTCCATGCCCCTCTCTTCTGCCCCCCAACCTACTTGCTATGGCTGGGCGGATTTGGTAATCACGCGCGCCATCAGCGGCAATGCCTAAGTTGCGTCGCTGCTGCCGGCATCGCGGTCGTGGCGGAATTGGTAGACGCGCTAGCTTGAGGTGCTAGTGCCCGAAAGGGCTTGGAAGTTCGAGTCTTCTCGACCGCACCATCCTCGCCTCTCCTGGTCTATAGATAGGGATCGCCCGGCGCCGCGCCACCGCCGCTTGGTGGCTTATCGCGCGCCGGTGGTATAGAAAAGGCGGCCCCAGCCGGAGGAGGTCTATGACCGAGGATCTGCGCGACAGCGCGCTTGAATATCACCGCCTGCCGGTGCCGGGGAAGATCGGCATCGCCGCCACCAAGCCGCTCGCCAATCAGCGCGATCTCGCTTTGGCCTATTCCCCCGGCGTCGCCGTCGCCTCGCTGGCGATCGCCGCCGATGCCGCGGAAGCCTCGACCCTCACCGCCCGCAGCAACCTCGTCGGCGTCATCACCAACGGCACCGCGGTGCTCGGCCTCGGCGCCATCGGCCCGCTCGCCGCCAAGCCGGTGATGGAAGGCAAAGCGGTGCTGTTCAAGAAATTCGCCGGCATCGACGTCTTCGACATCGAGATCAACGAGCGCGACCCCGACCGGCTGGTCGAGGTCATCGCCGCGCTGGAGCCGACCTTCGGCGGCATCAATCTCGAGGACATCAAGGCGCCGGAATGCTTCGAGATCGAAGCGAAGCTGCGCCAGCGCCTCAAGATCCCGGTCTTTCACGACGACCAGCACGGCACCGCGATCATCGTCGGCGCCGCCATCCGCAACGGCCTCCGCCTCATCGGCAAGACGCTGGCCGAGGTGAAGCTCGTCGCCTCGGGCGCCGGCGCCGCGGCGCTCGCCTGCCTCGACCTGCTCGTCGATATGGGCCTGCCGGTCGCGAACATCATCGTCACCGACAAGTACGGCGTCGTCTATCGCGGCCGCAAGGAAGAGATGGATGCGCGCAAGGAGCGCTACGCCAAGGAGACCAACGCCCGCTCGCTGGGCGAGGTCATCGCCGGTGCCGACATCTTCCTCGGCCTCTCCGCGCCCGATGTGCTGAAGCCGGAGATGGTGGCGAAGATGGCGCAGCGGCCGCTGATCATGGCGCTCGCCAATCCCGATCCCGAGATCCGGCCCGAAGCGGCGCGCGCGGCGCGCCCCGATGCGATCATCGCCACCGGCCGCACCGACTATCCGAACCAGGTCAACAACGTCCTCTGCTTTCCCTTCATCTTCCGCGGCGCGCTCGATGTCGGAGCCACCACCATCAACGAGGCGATGAAGCTCGCTTGCGTCGAGGCGCTGGCCGATCTCGCCCTCGCCGAGCCTTCGGACGTGGTGGCCGCCGCCTATGGCGACACCAACCTCATCTTCGGGCCGGACTATCTGATCCCGAAGCCCTTCGATCCGCGCCTCATCCTGCAGCTGGCGCCGGCAGTGGCGAAGGCGGCGATGGAGTCGGGCGTGGCGACGCGGCCGATCGCGGATTTCGCGGCCTATCGCCAGCGGCTCAGCCAATTCGTCTTCCGCTCCGGCCTCGCCATGAAGCCGGTCTTCGACCGCGCGCGCAGCGATCCCAAGCGCGTCGTCTTTGCCGAGGGCGAGGATGAGCGGGTGCTGCGCGCCGTGCAGCAGGTGCTCGATGACGGGCTGGCGCGGCCGATCATCATCGGCCGGCGCGAGGTGGTGAGCCGCCGCATCGAGCGGCTCAATCTTCGCCTCGCCCTCGACCGCAACGTCACCCTGGTCGATCCGCAGGACGATCCGCGCTATCACGACTACTGGACGCTCTATCACCGGCTGATGGAGCGCAAAGGCGTATCGCCGGATTTCGCCCGCGGCCTGGTGCGGACGCGCACCTCGGTGATTGCGGCGCTCATGGTCCGGCGCGGCGAGGCCGACGCCTTGTTGTGCGGCGCCATCGGCCAGTACCACCGCCATCTCCGCCACATCGTCGACATCCTCGGGCTGCTCCCGGGCGCCAGCGCGCCGGCGGCGCTCTCGGTGCTGATCCTGCCGAAAGGCAGCTATTTTCTCTGCGATACCGAGGTCGTCGACGAGCCGACGGCGGAGCAGGTCGCGGAGACGACGCTGCGCGCCGCTGCCGCCATGCGGCATTTCGGCATCGAGCCCAAAGTGGCGCTGCTGTCGCATTCCAATTTCGGCAGCGCCGACACGCCGTCGACGCGCAAGATGCGTCAGGCCTTTGCGCTGGTGCGCGAGCGCGCGCCCGATCTCGAGATCGAGGGCGAGATGCATGCCGATGCCGCGCTCTCCGAGGAAATCCGCCAGCGCGTCTTTCCCAATTCGCTGCTCAAGGGCACGGCGAACCTTTTGGTCATGCCCAATCTCGATGCCGCCAACATCGCCTTCAACGCGCTGAAAATGCTGGCCGATGGTCAGGCGGTCGGGCCGATCCTGCTCGGCATCGATGCCGCGGCGCATATCGTGACGCCGTCGGTAACCGTGCGCGGTCTCGTCAACATGACCGCCGTCGCCGTCTCCCACGCCCAGACCGCCGCCGCAGCGGCGCGCTGAGCACAAAAGTTTAACCACGGAGGCACGGAGGACACGGAGAACCTAATTTTACGCGCGCGAAGCGCGCTATTCTTTGTTTCTCCGTGCTCTCCGTGCCTCCGTGGTGACTCTAGTTTGCCAGTCCAGCTCAGTGGCCGTGGTGGAAATGGTGGTGCTCGCCGAGCAGCTCGTCCGCCGCTTGCTTCTGCTGGGTCGAGAAGCCGTCATAGAGCGGCCGGAAGGCGGCGAGGAAGCGCTCGACATGCTGCGCGTGCATCTCGGCAAAGCGATGGCGCGCTTCGAGACGGTCGACCGCGCTCTGCGGCTTGTCGCGGTCGGCGCGGTGCTGCTCGAACATCTGCGCCATGTCCTTGGCATTGTCGCGCATCGCTTGCGCGACGCGGTCGAATTGGCGTTGCTGGGCGGGAGTGATCTTGAGCTCCGCCTTGAGATAGGCGATGCGCCCTTCGATATGGCGGGTGGGGTCGAAGTGGTGGTGCTCCGGCGGCTGCGCCTGGGCTTGCGGCGCCGCGGTGCTCGCTTGAGCATAGGCCTGCGGCGCGCCGATGCCGGCAGCGGTGAGCGCGGCGGCGAGCGCAAGCGCCGGAAGGGCGGCTTTGCGGGTCAACATGGGATGCTCCTTGGTCCTCTCATGATTGGGGCGGCCGAATGGGCCATTGCCATGTATTAGGCGGCCTGCGGCCATACTATCCCTGCGCCCGATAACGCCGCCGCACGGTGGCGTTAGCCGGCTGCCAACCCTCCAAATTGAGGCGAATTCGCCTATTCAAATGAGGCGCATCGCCGCGCCGCGCCGTAGCATCGGGTGTGGCGAACCATTCCTTTACCCGGCTCAGGAAGAATAGCGCCGTCGACTGAGATCTGGCCGGGTGTCGCTGCCGAACGGCCGCCGGGGGCGCTGCGCAGCGGCACAAAGGTCGCTGAATTTTTATGGAGCTGCGCAGCAAAGGAGTGAGGAGCGTGGACGAGGTGAGGGGCGCCACCGCCGAGGCGGCGGTTGCGCCAAACGGCATTCCGCTCGAGCTGGCCCCGCTGCTGTCGCCCTATCGACGGCAGGGGCACCTCTCGCTCAGGCTCGAGCGCATCCCCGACCGCGCCCGCCTGTCCCGCGGCAGCAACAATGGCGACCGCACCTGGTCGCTGAGCTTGGATGATCTGGACGGCCTCGCCTATCTGCCGCCCGACGGCAAGGATGAGACGCCGACTCTGGCGCTCCGGATCGTCCGCCTCGAGGGGGATTACGCGGCGACGCTCGCGCTGATCGATGTGCCCGTGTCGCGCAACGCCGTCGCATCGGCGGCGGCAGGCAAGGCGGCGGCGCCATCGGCCAAGGCAGCGGATGCGGCGGGCGCGGCCGAGCGCCGCCGGCTCGGCGAGGCGCTGGCCGAGGCGCAGGCATCGCTTGCCGCCCGCGAGGCCGAGCTCGCCGAAGCCCGGCAAGAGCTGGCGCAGGTTCGAGCGGAAGTTTCGGAACAGGCGGCCGAGGCGGCGCTGGCCGCGGCGCGGACGGCGTGGGAAGCGGAGCTGCGGGAACGCCTGGCCGAAGCTGCCACGGAAGCGTCGACGGCCCTGGCGACGAGCCGCGCCGCTTGGCAGGCGGAAGCAGAGCAGCGTTTTGCCGAACTGACCGCGCGCGCGGAAGAACGGATTGAACAAGCGCGCCAAAGCTGGCAGCAGGATGCCGAAGCGGCGCGGCTGCAGCGGGATGCCGCCTGGACAGCCGATGCAACCGCTCGTCTCGCCGCGGCTGAAGCACGCTGGCGAGACGAAGCTGCCGCGGCGCTCGGCGAAGCGGGCTCGCGGCTCGAGCGCGCCGAAGCCGCGTTGGCGGAAGCGCGCCGGGAAGCCGAGGCCGGCGAGGTCGAGCAGGCTCGCTTGCGCGAAGAGCTCGCGGCCGCGCTGGCGTCTCGCGTCGCCGGCGAGGCCGAGTTGACCGAAGCTCGGCGCAAGCTCGACCAGGCGCAGACGGAGTCCGAACACGCGATCGCAGCGCAGCTCGCCGCGGCGCGAACGGCTTGGCAGGTCGAATTCGACGATCGGCTGGCCGCTGATGCCGATCGCGTCGCGGCGGCCAAAGCGCAATGGCGAGAAGACTCAGCCCAAGCCCTGGCGGCCGCGGAGGCGCGCGTCGGGCAAGCCGAAGCCGCGCTCGCGGCAGCGCACGCCGAGGCTGAGGCGGAGCGAGGCGATCGGCGCCGCTTGAGCGACGATCTCGAAGCGGTGAAAGCGTCGCTGGCGTCCAGCGAAGCCGAGTTGACCGACGCGAAGCTGAGGCTCGACCATACCCAAGCCGACGCCTCCAAAGAAACAATCGACGAGCAGCTGACCGCGGCGCGCGCCGCCTTGAAGGCCGAATTCGAGGAGCGCCTCGCTGCCGAGGCCGATCGTTTCGCGGCGGCGCAAGAGCGATGGCGGGACGAATTCGCGCGCGGGCTCGCGGAGGCGGAGGCGCGCGTCGCGCAAGCCGAAGCGGCGGTCACGGCAGCACGCGGCGAGGCCGAAGCCGAGCAGGGCGATCACCGTCGCGTAAGCCACGAGCTGCAAGCGGTGAAAGCCTCGCTGGCGGCCCGCGACGCGGAGCTCGCCGAAGTGAAGCTGAGGCTGGAGCACGCCCACGCCAGCGGAGCGAAGCACGCGCATGCGAGCGAAGAACAGGTCGCCGCGCTGCGCGCCGCTTTGGAAGCCGAGTTCAAGCAGAAGCTGGCCGCGGCCGCAAGCGAGGCGGCGGCCGCGCTCGCCGAAGCGGAGCGGCGCGCAGAGAAAGGCATCGAGCAAGCTCGGCAGCGCGGCGAGCAAGAGGCCAAAGCGGCGCTGCACAAGGCGGAGGAGGCGTGGCGGTCCGCGGAGGCCGCACGGCTTGCGGCGGCTTCGGCGCAATGGCGTGACGAATCCATGCAGGCGCTCGCGGAGGCGAAGGCGCGGTTCGAACAGGCCGAAGCGGAATTGGCGAAAGCGCGCACGCAGACCGAGAGAGATGCGGTCGCCCAGCATTTCCTCAACGAGGAGCTGACCGAGGTGAAGGCCGCGCTGGCGCAGCGCGACGCCGCATTGGCCGAGGCGCACGCTGCCGGCGAGCCGTTCCATCAGCGCAAACCCGCGACCGAGCCGGCGGTCGAGGTCGGGCGGCTGCAGCTTGCGGAGCGGCTGCTCGCGGGGCGCTCGCAGGAAGAGGCGCGTATCGCCGAGAACAACGCCACGCAGAAGCGCACCCAGGATCCAGGGCGGATGATGCGTCGCCTCGTCGGCGCGGGGGCGTTGCTCGCGGTGCTGGCGCTTGCGGCCATGTTCTATCCTCGCCTCGAAGAGGTCGTTCTCGGACACTCGCCGGAAGCGGCGCCCCTCGCCAGCGAGAGCGAGGCACCGGCGCCGGAGATCGACGCGTCCGCCGAAGCCGCGCACGCTTTGTCGCAGCGCATCGTCATCGGCGTCCCGGTTGCAAATGTTCGGGCCGGGCCGTCGACGGCAACGGCCGTGGTCACGACGCTCGCGCGCGGCGCCGAGGTTTTGCCCATCGAACGGCGCGGGAGCTGGGTGCGCATCCGGATGAGCGCGGGCGACGGAACGCCGGAGCAGGAAGGCTGGATCATCAGCTCCGCGCTGAAGCTCACGGATGCTCGCTGAGCGGCGGATGCGCGCAGCCTTCTGATCGAAAAAGCGCTCTCTTCGCTTTTTGTTCCCCCTGCGGCAGCCAGTGGCTGCGCACGTGCCCTGCCGTGTCAACCGGGTGGCAAGCGGCCTTGCGGCTGAACCGATTCGGAGCGACGCCGTTGGCCCTCAGTCCCCGCAGCGGGAAACGCCGCGCCGCCAGGGGTGGGGAGGACAGCATGACGATGGAAAGTGTAGAAGCACCCGGATTCCGATCGGTTCAGAGCCGCGTTTTTCCGAGCACGACCACAGCAGGGGACGAGGGACGCGAGAGCCCGACGCGCGCCCAGATCGAGATGCGGGACAGGACGCCCGCGCTCGATACGAGCGCGCCGCCGCGCGACCGGTTCGCGCCGTCGCCCGAGGAAATCGATTTCAGCGTTCATGTCAGCATGCGCTACCACGCGCGGCGCCGCGCCTGGTTCGATCGCTTCCACCGCGCGATGATTCTGGTGATCACGGTCTGCGCCAGCGGCGGTGTTGCCGCCATTTTCGGCGGACTCTTTCCCGAAGCCGAATATCTCGCCACCGCGGTGGCCGCGGCGGGCGCGCTCGAGCTCGCTTTCTCCTTTCCGGAACGGGCGCGCGTCGAGGATGCGCTCTATCGCCGCTTCAACGCGCTCGCCGTCGAGATCGCCTCCACGAAGGCGCCGGGCATCGAGCAGATCCATCGCTGGGATGCGCAAAGGCTGTTGATCCGCGCCGATGCTGACGATCGCCTCGAGGTGTTGCGCCGCATCTGCCACAATCTCGAGGCCGAGGCGCGCGGCTGCGACGGCGAGGCGTTCTATTCGGTCTGGCCGTGGCAGCACCTCATGGCCGAGTTCACCTCGCTCCCGCCGCTGCGGCCCCTGCGCGCGCTCGCCCGGCACTAAGCGCAACGTAGCTCTCAGCTATCAGCCGTCAGCTATCAGCTACAAAAAGAAAACCCCCTCCCCCCTTGAGGGGGAGGGAGGGGTGGGGGGTGCGGCGTCACAGGCATTTCTGATTCCCAGGTACTGGAGTCCCCAGGGTAAACTGGCCCGAACCCCCGGGAGCCGCCATGCCGACCAACCGTTACCCCTCGCTCGATTTCGATCTCGGCGCCGAGATCGATCAGCTGCGCGATACGGTGCGCGCTTTTACCGATGACGAGATTGCGCCACTTGCCGCCGAGATCGATCGCACGGACAAGTTCCCGCGCCAGCTCTGGCCGAAGATGGGTGCACTGGGGCTGCATGGCGTTACCGTCGAAGAGGAGTATGGCGGCACCGGCATGGGCTATCTCGCCCATGTCGTCGCCATGGAGGAGGTGAGCCGCGGCTCGGCTTCGATCGGGCTGTCCTACGGCGCGCATTCCAATCTCTGCGTCAACCAGATCCGCCGCAACGGCAGCGAGGCGCAGAAGCGGCGCTACCTGCCGAAGCTGATTTCCGGCGAGCATGTCGGCGCGCTCGCCATGAGCGAGCCCGGTGCCGGCTCCGACGTCGTCGGCATGCGGACGCGGGCCGAGCGCAAAGGCGACCGCTTCGTCTTGAACGGCAGCAAGATGTGGATCACCAACGGCCCCGAGGCCGAGACCCTGGTGGTCTACGCCAAGACCGATCCCGACGCCGGTCCGCGCGGCATCAGCGCCTTCCTCATCGAGAAGGGCATGAAGGGATTCAAGCCGGCGCAAAAGCTCGACAAGCTCGGCATGCGCGGCTCGCCCACCTCGGAACTCGTCTTCGAGGATTGCGAGGTGCCGGCGGAGAATGTGCTCGGCCGCGTCAATGACGGCGTGCGCGTGCTGATGAGCGGGCTCGACTACGAGCGCGCGGTGCTGGCGGCGGGGCCGCTCGGCATCATGCAGGCCTGCCTCGAGGCCGTCCTTCCCTATGTTCATGAGCGCAAGCAGTTCGGCCAGGCGATCGGCGAGTTCCAGCTCATGCAAGGCAAGCTCGCCGACATGTACACGGCGATGAACGCGGCCAGGGCCTATGTCTACGCCGTCGCCGGCGCCTGCGACCGCGGCGAGACGACCCGCAAGGACGCGGCCGGCGCCATCCTCTTCGCGGCCGAGCGGGCGACCGCGATGGCGCTCGATGC
>DATIYL010000240.1:0-9218 GCA_035517635.1 Allostellaceae bacterium
AGAATCCGCGGCTGCCGCACGAGCTCGGCGAGCCAGGTGAAGAGCAGATGCGATTTATGGCGGAAGCTGCCTTTGAGCGGCCCGCCCGTCTCGCGCTCCAAGCGCTCGAGCCGCGCACGCAGCGCAAGTGCTTCCGCCTTGCTCATGACAGGGATCGGGTGGATGAAGCCCTGGTCGCGATACTGCTCGATCTGCGAGGGGCTCAGCAGCTTCGGCATGGCGTTTCTCCCTGGCGCCATGAAAGCGCGTCCCGGCGCCGAGCTCAACCCTTCATGACGCGCTCACTTCTCGGCGCTCTCGATGCCTGCCATACTGAACGCAAACGACCCCGGGAGGAAACGATGCCGATCCCCGTCACCAAGCCGTCGCGCGCGGCGATGATGAAATGCGTTGCGCGCTTCCGCGATCTCTACCGCGCCGACAACAGCCTGCCCGATTGCCAGGTGCCGGGCTATGAGCGCACCCTCGTCAACGTCATCGGCTTCGCGTCGCCCGAGGCGGCGGCGGACGTCAAGGCCTATTCGCCCGTCGGCGACAAGGCGAAGCCCTTCATCAGCCATCTGCAGGCCGGCTTCGGCATCGCCTTCGTCGAGGCCGAGCCCGGCAAAGGCGTGATGATGCACAATCACGACACCAACGAGACCTTCATGCCGATGGAAGGCGTGTGGCGCATCACCTGGGAAGGCGATCAGGGCGATGATTCCGTCGATCTCGACCGCCTCGACACGATCTCGGTGCCGCCGCACCTGCAGCGCCAATTCCACTGCCTCAGCGCGCCGCCGGGTCAGAAAGGCGTGCTGCTCGTCGTCATCGGCGGCGACCACCCCGCCGCCGAATTCTCCCCCGAAGCCGAAGCGATCCTGACCGCGCGCGGTCTTATGGCTCAAGGCGAACGCGCGTAGCGCGTTCGTCCGCGGCGGCGGCAGCGATTGCGCGGCAATCGCGGGAGCCGCACCGTGCGGGCTAGCCTCGGCGAAGGAAAAGGTTGGGGGCCGTGCGCGTCAACGACGCCGGCTCGTTGGCGGCATCGAGTTCGAGAAGGTGGTGAAGGGACCGATCGGCCCGGTCGTGAAAGGTCCGATCGAGCCTGTCGTAAAGGGACCGATCTGGCCGGTCGTGAAGCTCTCCAGGGGACGGGTCGTGACCGGCTGCCCGGGTTGCATCGTCATCGGCGCGAATATCGTGCACCGGTTGGTGCCGTCGCCGACAACAACCCTGCCATCTGGCAGAACGCGGCAGATCTGCGCGTGGGCCGCAAGCGGCATGACACTGCTTGCCAGCAGCACGCCGCCGACAGCGTGCGCGAACCACGGGCGGGGCAGAACGCGACGCGCCGGTCTCATGGAGATGAGATGGTGCGGCGCGTGCTCCGTGAAAAGCCTGCCTACCCCTCACACGTCGAGATTCGCCACCTCGAGCGCGTTCTGCTGGATGAAGTCGCGGCGCGGCTCGACCAGGTCGCCCATCAGAGTCGAGAAGGTCTCCTCCGCGAGATCGGCATGCGGCACCTTGACCTGGAGCAGCGTGCGCGCATCGGGGTTGAGCGTCGTCTCCCAGAGCTGCTCGGGGTTCATCTCGCCGAGGCCTTTGTAGCGCTGGATCTCGCCCTTCTTGGGGCCGAGCTCCATCACCGCCTCGACCAGATCGGAAGGTCCGGTGACCGTCGTTTCCTTCTCCTTGGCGATGAGCTTGCCGGGCTTGGAATAGACCTCCTGCAGCTCCTCGGTGCGCTCGTCGAGGCGGCGTGCCTCGGCGCTTTTGAGGAGCGCCACGTCGAGGACGCGGCGCTCGGTGACGCCGTGGCGCGTCCGCGCCAGCACGAAGCCTTCCTTCGCCACCACCGCGCCGCTCCAGCCGCGCTCCGTCTCGGGCGCGAGCTGGTCGAGCCGCGTTGCGAGATAGCGCACCGCTTCCTCCGCCGCCGCCTTGTCGTCGAGCAGCGCCGGATCGAGCAGCCCGGCGATCGCCGCCTGCTCCACCACCTCGCGCGAGCCGACCTTGCGCAAGAGCGGCTGCAGCAGATTGCGCACCGTCCGCGCGCGCTCGACCAGCTCGCGCAGATCATTGGCCGAGCGCTGCACGCCGTCATGCTGGCGGAACACCGCATCGCGCAGCCCGGCGGAGATGCAATACTCTTCGAGCGCGGGGTCGTTCTTGAGATAGACCGATTTGCCGGAGCCGCGCTTCACCTGATAGAGCGGCGGCTGGGCGATGTAGAGATAGCCCTTCTCGATGAGCTGCGGCATCTGCCGGAAGAAGAAGGTGAGGAGGAGCGTGCGGATATGGCTGCCGTCGACATCGGCGTCGGTCATGATGATGATGCGGTGATAGCGCGCCTTTTCCACGTCGAACTCTTCGGCGCCGATGCCGGTGCCGAGCGCGGCGATGAGCGTGCCGATCTCGGCCGAGCTCAGCATCTTGTCGAAGCGCGCGCGCTCGACGTTGAGGATCTTGCCCTTGAGCGGCAGGATCGCCTGCGAGCGCCGGTCGCGCCCTTGCTTGGCCGAGCCGCCGGCGCTGTCGCCCTCGACGATGAAGAGCTCGCTCTTGGCCGGGTCGCTTTCCTGGCAATCGGCGAGCTTGCCGGGAAGATTGGCCATGTCGAGCGCGCCTTTGCGCCGCGTCAGGTCGCGCGCCTTGCGCGCCGCCTCGCGCGCCGCGGCGGCTTCCACCACCTTGGCGACGATGCGCTTGGCGTCGGCGGGATGCTCCTCGAACCATTGCTGCAGCTTGTCGGCGACGACGCCCTCGACCACCGGCCGGACCTCGGAGGAGACGAGCTTGTCCTTGGTCTGCGACGAGAATTTGGGATCGGGCACCTTGATCGACAGGATCGACGTGAGCCCTTCGCGCATGTCCTCGCCGGTGAGCGGCACCTTCTCTTTCTTGGCGATGCCGCTCTCATTGGCGTAGTTGTTGATGGTGCGCGTCAGCGCCGCGCGGAAGCCGGCGAGATGCGTGCCGCCGTCGCGCTGCGGGATATTGTTGGTGAAGCACAGCATCGTCTCGTGATAGACGTCGGTCCACTCCATCGCCACTTCGACGGTGATGCCGTCGCGCTCGGCGGAAATCGAGAGCGGCGCGCCGTGCAGAGACTGCTTTGAACGGTCGAGATATTTGACGAAGGCCTCGAGCCCGCCTTCGTAATGCATCTTCACCTGCTTGGGCTCGACGCCGCGCGCATCGGTGAGAATCAGCGTCACGCCGGAATTGAGGAAGGCGAGCTCGCGCAGCCGATGCTCCAGCGTCTGGAAATCGAACTCGGTCTTGCTGAAGGTCGCGGTGCTCGGCAGGAAGGTGATCTCGGTGCCGGTCTTGTACCCGGCCTTGCCGTCGCCGGGCAGCAGCGGCGCGGCGCCGACATCGGCGAGCGACGCTTCGGGATCGCCATCGGCAAAGCGCATGAAATGCTCGCGGCCATCGCGCCAGATGCGCAGATCGAGGCGCGAGGACAGCGCATTCACCACCGAAACGCCGACGCCGTGCAGCCCGCCCGAGACCTTGTAGGAGTTCTGGTCGAACTTACCGCCGGCGTGGAGCTGGGTCATGATGACCTCGGCCGCCGAGACGCCCTCTTCGGCATGGATGTCGACCGGAATGCCGCGGCCATTGTCGCTGACGGTGCAGGAGCCGTCGGCGTTGAGCGTCACTGTGACCGTGTCGCAATAGCCCGCCAGCGCCTCGTCGATGGCGTTGTCGACGACCTCGTACACCATGTGATGCAGGCCGGAGCCGTCATCCGTGTCGCCGATATACATGCCCGGCCGCTTGCGCACGGCGTCGAGCCCGCGCAGCACCTTGATCGACTGCGCGGTGTACTCGCCCTCATGCTCGGGCGGCGTCTCGGGAAGTGCCGGTTCGCTCATCGCTACCTGTCCTTGTTTCACTCAGAGCGGCGCGATCGCGCCGTCGGCCACGCCGAAAAACTGTGCCGAACGCTCGAGCTCGGCAAAGAGCCCGGGATCGGTGCCGGTGAGCCAGGCCTGCGCGCCGAGCCCGGCGATCTCCGCGAACAGCGCCGCGCGACGCTTGGCGTCGAGATGCGCCGTCACCTCGTCGAGCAGCATCACCGGCGCCATGCCGCGCAGCGCCGTTTGCAGCCGCGCTTGCGCCAGCAGCACCGCGATCAGCAGCGCCTTCTGCTCGCCGGTCGAGCATTGCGCGGCCGCCATGCCGGTGCCGCCATGGCTCACCGCGAGATCGCCGCGATGCGGCCCGACCGTGGTCGTGCCGCTCTCGCCGTCGAGGCGGCGCGATGCGGCAAGGCGGGAGCGCAGCTCCTCCTCGGCGGCCAGCGCCGGCTTCTCGTCGAGCCAGTGCTCGACCTCTCCGGTGAGGGCGAGCCGGGCGGCGGGGAAAGGCCCTTCCGCCGCGCGGCACGCCGCGTCGAGCCGCGCCGTCACCTCGCGCCGCGCCGCCGCCACGGCAATCCCCTGCTCGGCCATGCGCTGCTCGAGCGCCTGAAGCCAGGCCGCATCCGCCGGCCCGTCGCGCAGCAGCCGCGCGCGCTCGCGCATCGCCTGCTCATAAGCGGCGACCCGCGCCGCATGGGCGGGGTCGAACCCGAAAACCAGCCGGTCGAGAAAGCGCCGCCGCGGCGCGCTGCCCTCCAGAAACAGCCGGTCCATCTGCGGCGTCAGCCAGACCAGGCTCAGATACTCGGCCAGCGCCGCCTGGCTCTTGGCGGCGGCGCCATCGATGCGCAGCAGCCGTCGCTCGCCGCTGTCGCTCGTCGCATCGCGCCCGGTGCCGATCTGCACCGGGCCTTGCGGCGTCGCCACCGTGGCGGCCACCGTCCAGGCGCCGGCCGCGCCCGCCGGCGCGCGGCGGTCGATCTCGGCGAGCTTGGCCCGCCGCATGCCGCGACCCGGCGCCAGGAAGGACAAGGCCTCCAGCAGATTGGTCTTGCCGGCGCCATTGGGGCCGGTGAGCACCACCGGCCGGTCGTCTGCCGCGAGGCGCGCGCTCGCATAGCTGCGGAAATCGGTGAGCGCGAGACGGGTTACGGCCGGCCGCGCCGGCGCGGCGGCGGCTGCCGGAATCATGCCCATTATATGGGGAGCCGTCGTGCTTTCTGCCAGCATCGGCAAGGCGATAGACGCTTCGTCCCGCACGCTCGGCGCCGGCCTCAGACCCGCATCGGCATGAGCACGTAGAGCGCGCTCGCATCGGCGGAATCGCGCACGACGGTGGGCGAGGCGGCATCGGCCATGGCAAAGCGCGCGCCCTCGCCCTCGATCTGCTCGGTGATGTCGAGGAGGTAGCGCGAATTGAAGCCGATCTCGATCGGCGAGGCGTTGTAGCGCACCTCGATTTCCTCGGTGGCGGTGCCGTTCTCGGGGCTGGTGGCCGACAGCATCAGGCTGCCGCGCTCGATGGTGAGCTTCACCGCCCGGCTCTTCTCGGTCGAGATGGTGGAGACGCGGTCGACCGCCTCGGCGAACTCCTTGCACTGGACCTCGAGGATCTTGTCATTGCCCGAGGGGATCACCCGGTCATAGTCGGGGAAGGTGCCGTCGATCAGCTTCGAGGTCAGCACCGCGGCGCCGAAGCTGAAGCGGATCTTGGTGTCGGACAGCGCGATCTGCACGTCCTGCTCGACCTCGTCGATGAGCTTGCGCAGCTCGGTCACCGTCTTGCGCGGCACGATCACGCCGGGCATCCCCGCGGCGCCTTCCGGCAGCGGTATTTCCATCCGCGCGAGGCGATGGCCGTCGGTTGCGACCGCGCGCAGCATCGGCACGTCGTTGCTCTTGGCGGCGTGCAGGAAGATGCCGTTGAGGTAGTAGCGCGTCTCTTCGGTCGAGATGGCAAAGCGCGTGCGATCGATGAGGCGCTTCAGATCGGCCGCCGACAGGGTGAAGCTGTGCGCGAGATCGCCGCCCGCCATCAGCGGGTAATCCTCGGGCGGCAAGCAGGCGAGCGTGAAGGTCGAGCGGCCCGAGCGCAAGGTGAGGGCGCCTTTGTCGCCGGTGCTGTCGAGCTCGACCTGCGCGCCTTCGCGCAGCTTGCGCACGATGTCGTAAAGCGTATGCGCCGGCGCGGTGGTGGCGCCCTTGCGCACGCCTTGCGCGGCGACCGAGGCGACGATCTCGAGATCCATATCCGTGGCGGAGAGCGCGAGCTCCCCGCTATCGGCTCGCAGCAGCACGTTCGACAGGATCGGAATGGTGTTGCGGCGCTCGACGACGCTCTGCACATGGCCCAAGGCGCGGAGCAGCGCGGCGCGTTCGATGGTCAGCTTCATGGCGGCGAGTTCACGCTCGTTTTGGCGGTTGTCGATGCTCCGGCGACCTCCTGGGAAGGCCGCCGGACCCCCCGCCGCAGCGGTCCCGGGGACCCCAGCGGAACGGTATGGCACTATAGCATGAAGGGGGGTGCGGGTACACCGCCCGCGGGCCGGGAAAAGCTTGGGAAGGGCAGGGGGTTAGGAAGCGGTCAGCCGTCAGCTCTCAGCCGTCAGCCCGGTCGTCAGTCGTCAGTTCTCAGTGGTCAGTCCGCCAGCCGGCCGACTGAAAACTGACGACTGAAAACTGACAACTTGGCTGACAACTGACGACTGAAAACTGACAACTCATGTCTCCAGCATCCGCTTCAACAGCTCGATATCCTCCGCCAGCGTGCGGTCGGTCGAGCGCAGCTCGTCGATCTTGCGCACGGCATGCATCACCGTGGTGTGGTCGCGGCCGCCGAATTTGCGGCCGATCTCCGGCAGGGAGCGCGGCGTCAGCTGCTTGCACAGCCACATCGCCACCTGGCGCGGCCGGGCGACGGCGCGGGCGCGGCGCGCGGAATGCATGTCGGCGAGGCGGATATTGTAATGCTCGGCGACGCGCTTCTGGATCTCGTCGATGGTGACGCGCCGGTCATTGGCGCGCAGCAGGTCGTGCAGCACCTCCTGCGCGCTCTCGATGGTGATGGCGCGGCCCACGAGCTGGGCATGGGCGACGATGCGGTTCAAGGCGCCTTCGAGCTCGCGCACATTCGAGGTGATCTTGTGCGCGAGGAACTCCAGCACCTTGATCGGGATCTGCATGCGCTGCTGCTCGGCCTTGGCCTGAAGGATGCCGAGGCGCAGCTCATAGGTGGTCGGGTGGATATCGGCGACGAGCCCCCAGCCGAGGCGGGAGCGCATGCGCTCCTCCATCCCCTCGAGGTCGGAGGGCGACTTGTCGGCCGAAATGATCACCTGGCGGTTCTGGTCGACCAGCGCATTGAAGGTGTGGAAGAACTCCTCCTGGGTCGAATCCTTGCCGCTGATGAATTGCACGTCGTCGATCATCAGCACGTCGACCGAGCGGAACTGCTCCTTGAACGCCATCGTGTCCTTGAAGCGCAAGGCCCGGATGAACTGGTACATGAACTTCTCGGCCGAGAGGTAGATCAGCTTGCGCGACGGGTCATGCGTGCGGATGTGCCAGGCGATGGCATGCATGAGATGCGTCTTGCCCAGGCCCACGCCGCCATAGAGGAAAAGAGGGTTGAACGGCACCGAGCGGCCCGGCCCGACCGAGGATTCGGCGACGCGGCGCGCGGCCGCATGCGCCAGCTCGTTGGGCTTGCCGACGACGAAATTCTCGAAGGTGAAGCGAGGATCGAGCGCGGCGCCGATCTCCTTCTCCTCGCCCGGCTCGGCGGCGGGAGCGTCTTTCTCCTTTTCCTTGTCCTTGGCGATGATCGCCGGCGCCGCGACCTCGGTGCTGGGCGCGCCGGTGCCGCTGACGAAGATGTCGATGGCCGAGATGGCGCCGTTCTCGGCGTTCCAGAGCGCGCGGATGCGGTCGGCGTAATGCGCCGCGACCCAGTCGCGCAGGAAGCGCGTCGGCACCCCGATGCGCACCCGGCCCTCGATGACTTCGGCCAAGGTCATGGATCGGAGCCAGCTGCGGAAGGCGGCCTCGCCGAACTCGTCGCGGAGCCGCCCGCGCACGCGCGCCCATTGCGCCTGAATATCGCCGCTGCCGCCGCTGCTGCCTGCGGCCGCCGTCGTCTTCGCCATGCCGTTACTCCTTCGCGCGAGCATGGGGCACGACACAGATTGCCGGAAGACGCGCCTCCCAGCGCATCCCCCCAGTCATTGTTCCGAGAAGAGGCTTCCGTTCTTCTCCCGAGGCGGATTGCGCCATCGGGTCCAATTTTGCTGCCACCACATCCCCCCGAAGAAACTCAACGCACTTGGACGCAAGTTCCCCTTCGACGCGAGAGGGTCTCTCCCTCGCCGATCCCCGTCAGTCGGTAAGCGCAGTTACACGAGCGTACTGAACTTCTACTTACTCGCCCACCGCTAAGCACTTGTCAGCAATGGTTGGCACTGCATTCGGGACGTTTTGTCGTGTCGCGGACCTGCAGTTGCCTTCCATCGATAACTCTAACGAAGCGCGCATCGCGATCGCAAGATGACCGAAAGGTGAACGTGCCACATTTTTTTCATCCTGTGGCGCAGAAGCCGCGATCCATGCGCTCTTTTTGAATGCGAGCAGCGAAAGAAATCGACGCTGCTTCCAATACCTGCGGGCGATTCTTCGCGCGCGATATCGTGTGTGACAGCTAGAGCGATTTGATGCGTGCGGAGAGGCGCGACAACTTGCGCGCCACGGCATTTTTGTGAACGACGCCCTTTTGCGCACCGCGCTGCAGTTCCGGCTGCGCTTCCTTCAACGCCGCGCGCGCCGCTTCTTTGTCGCCGGCGGCGATCGCGGTCTCGACCTTTTTGACGAAGGTGCGCAGGCGCGAGAGCCGCGCACGATTGACCGTGGTCCGCCGCGCCGTCTGGCGGATACGCTTTTCTGCCGAAACATGTGTCGCCATGGGCCGACCTGCCCTCTTGCCGATTGCCTTGCGGGGAGGCGCGCTTATAGCGGTGACGCCGTGGCGGCGTCAAGAAGGAGCTGTCAGCTCTCAGCCGTCAGCTGTCAGCTGCCCGCTGCAACGAATGCCTACGGCACGCTCTTAATTTCTCTTAACGGAATTCTTAACGACGTGCTCCGACCCGAATTCATCATCGCACGCTGACCGCCACAAGCTCCGAGCTGACGGCTGACAGCTGACAGCTGACAGCTGACAGCTATCTATTCTTAAACCTCGGCTTCCGCTTCTCGACAAACGCCGCCATGCCCTCTTTCTGGTCCTCGGTGGCGAAGAGCGAGTGGAACACGCGGCGCTCGAAGCGGATGCCTTCCGCGAGCGTCGTCTCATAGGCGCGGTTGACGGCTTCCTTG
>DATIYL010000241.1:0-10136 GCA_035517635.1 Allostellaceae bacterium
CCCGGTCCGCTCGAGCGGAAGACGTCGATGCGCAGATCCTTCTCGTCGATATGGATATCGACTTCCTCCGCTTCGGGCAGGACGGCGACCGTGGCTGCGGAGGTGTGAATGCGCCCGCTGCCCTCGGTTTCGGGCACGCGCTGCACGCGATGGACCCCCGATTCGAATTTGAGCCGCAGGAAGACGTCGCGGCCGGTGATCGAGGCGAACGCTTCCTTGAAGCCGCCCAGCCCGGTTTCCGACACCTCCATCACCTCGAAGCGCCAGCCATGCTGCGCCGCGTAGCGCTGATACATGCGGAAGAGATCGGCGGCGAACAGCGCCGCCTCTTCGCCGCCGGTGCCGGCGCGCACTTCGAGGATGGCGTTGCGCTCATCCGCCTCGTCCTTGGGCAGCAGCAGCAGCTTCACCTCCTGCTCGAGCTGAGGCAGCTTCGCCTTGAGGCCCTGCAGCTCGGCTTGCGCCAGAGCGCGCATCTCGGCATCGCCCGCATCTTCGGCGAGCGGGCCGAGATCGGCGATCTCCGCTTGCAGGCGGCGGAGCGCGGCGATGCTCTCCACCACCGGCGTCAGATCGCTGTACTCCTTCGACAGCTTCGCCACCTCACCGCCGGGCAATGCCGGATCGCCCAGCGAATCCCGCAGCTCGCTGTGGCGGCGCACAAGCCGATCGAGCTTTTCGTCCAACGAGCTTTGCCCAGTCACTCGCTCTTCTCCTCGGCGCCGTCCAGCCGGAACAATCGGCGCAGCAAATTCTCCATCCTCTCCGCCTCGTCGGGCATGGCGCCGGTCAGATTGCGCAGCACTTCCGAAGGGTCGTGCAGCAGACGATTGACCAGAAGCCGCGTCGCCGCCTCGGCATCGCCGCCGGCCTCGGCCAGCGCTTGCCGCCGCAGCGCCTCGACATGGTCACGCAGCGCCGATACTGCGGGCACGGCCCGGCGTTCGGCGCGGCGGCGCGCGAAGCGCTCGAGCTCCGCCTCGATGATGCGCCAGGCTTCGGTCGAAGCGGCCGCGCGCGTCGCCTGCCCGGCCAGCGCCACCCGCTCGAGATCGCCGAGATCATAAAGAAAAGCGCCGTCGAGATCATTCACCGCCGGCTCGGCATCGGCGGGAATCGCCGCGTCGATGACGAAGATGGGCCGGGTCGGGCGCCGCCGCAAGGCAGCGGCAACCCGTGGCGCGGTCAGCACGGCAGCGCCGCTGCCGAGCGCGGCGATGACGATGTCGGCCGCAATCAAGGCCTGATCGAGCGTTTCGAGCGGCGCGACGTTGCAGCGCAAGCGCCGCGCCGCGCGCTCGGCGCGGGCCGCCGGGCCGCAGACGACGAAATGCGCGAGCCCGGCGCGCTGAAACTGCTCCGCCATCAGCTCGCCCATCTCCGCCGGTCCCAGCAGCAGCGCGCTGCAGCGCGCGAGCTCGCCGTGGATGTCGCGGGCGAGCTGCAGCGCCGCGGCGGCGATCGATACCGGCCGCTCGGCGATGCGCGTCTCGCGGCGCACGCGCCGCGCCGCGGCGTAAGCGGCGGCGAACACGCCTTCGAGCTCGGCGCCGGCGAGCCCGAGCTCGGCGGCAAGCCGATGCGCCTCCTTCACTTGGCCCAGCACGTGCGGTTCGCCGATGACGAGGCTGTCGAGCGCGCTCGCGACGGCGAAGAGGTGGCGGAGCGCCGCGATGCCCTCATGGCGATAGAGCGCGCGTCCGAGGCCCTCGGCCGACGCGCCATTCGTGCGCCGCGCAAGGAGCGCGAGCAAAGCCGCGTCGGCGCCTGCGGTATGGCGCCCCGTGGTGACGAGCTCGATGCGGTCGCAGGTCGCGATGAGCGCGGCTTCGCTGAGGCCCGCGCCGCGGAGATCTTCGAGCGCCAGGGCCAGCTCCGCTTCGATCAGCGCAAAATCGTCGCGCAGCGCGCGCGGAGCGGTGCGATGATTGATGCCGATGACGAGCAAGTCGATACCCGTCCCGGCTTCGTTGATGCCGGGCATGGCGGCACGCTAGCGGAACGGCGCGAGCCGGTCCTTGAGCGCCGCGAGCGGCACTTCGATCTGCTCGCCGGTATCAAGATCGCGCAAGGTCGCGGCCGCGCGCGCCAACTCGTCCTCGCCCAGGATGACGGCGGCGCGCGCGCCGATCTTGTTGGCCCGCTTCAAGCGTCGGCCGATATTGCCGGAATAGCCGAGCTCGACGGTGAAGCCGTCGCGCCGCAGCTCGCGCGCCAGGGTCAGCGCCGCCGCATCGCCGCGCTCGCCCATCGGAATGACCGCGATGGGCCGCGGCGGCGGCGCGGGCGGTGCGATGAGGAGAGCCAGACGCTCGATGCCCGCGGCCCAGCCGACGCCCGGTGTCTCGGGACCGCCCATGATCGCCATGAGCCCGTCATAGCGGCCGCCGCCGAGCACCGTCCCCTGCGCGCCCAGCTCCGTCGTAACGAACTCGAAAGCGGTATGGCAGTAGTAGTCGAGCCCGCGCACCAAGCGCGGATTGAGGCGGTACTCAATGGCGAGCAGGTCCAGGCCGGCACGCACATCCCTGAAGAAGTGCCGCGCTTCCGGCGTCAGATAGTCGCCGAAATGCGGCGCCCCGGCGTTGATCGCCTTGTCGCCGGCATCCTTGGAATCGAGAATGCGCAGCGGGTTGCGCTCGAGGCGATTGCGACTGTCCTCCGAAAGGCCGGCGCGGTGCTCGGCATAATAAGCGACGAGCGCCTCGCGATAGGCATGGCGGCTCGCCTGGTCGCCGAGCGTGTTGAGCTCGAGCACGGTGTGCTTCAGCACGCCGAGCGCCGCGAGGACATCGGCCGCGAGCGCGATCACCTCAACGTCCGCCTGCGGCTGGGCCGCGCCGATGAGCTCGACATCGATCTGGTGGAATTGTCGGAATCGGCCCTTTTGCGGCCGCTCGTAGCGGAACATCGGCCCGCTGGCGAAGAATTTGAGCGGCAGGCTTTGCGTCAACCCGTTGGAAATGACGGCGCGCACGATGCCGGCGGTGTATTCCGGCCGCAGCGTCACTTCCTCGCCGCCGCGATCGGCGAAGGTGTACATCTCCTTCGTGACGATGTCCGAGGTCTCGCCGATCGGCCGGGCGAAAACCTCGGTGAACTCGAAGATCGGCGTCGCAATTTCCTGGTAGCCGTAGCGCTCGGCGATGCCGCGGGCCGTGTCGATCACCGCGCGATGGCGCCGCTGCTCTTCCGCCAACAGATCCTGAGTGCCGCGAACGGGCTGGAGAGCGGGCATCCGAACGTCGCGTCAGGACGCGGCCGCATCGGCGGCCACCTGTTCGCGCTTCTGCGCCTCGATCTCGGCCGCCTTCTTCTCCACCATCTCGACGAGATGATCGACGATGCTCTGATCCTTGAGGCGGTGATGCGGCACGCCGGCAACGTAGACCTGATGCGTGTTGTTGCCGCCGCCAGTCAATCCGATATCGGTCTCGCGCGCCTCGCCGGGGCCGTTGACGACGCAGCCGATCACCGACAGCGTCATCGGCGTGGTGATATGCGCGAGGCGCTGCTCGAGCAGCTCCACCGTCTTGATCACCTCGAAATTCTGGCGTGCGCAGGACGGGCAGGAGATGACGCTGACGCCGCGCCGCCGGAGGCCCAGCGCCTTCAGCATCTCGTAGCCGACGCGAATCTCCTCGACGGGGTCGGCCGACAGCGAGACGCGGATGGTATCGCCGATGCCGGCCCAGAGCAGCGAGCCCATGCCGATCGACGATTTCACCGTACCGGTCGTCAAGCCGCCCGCCTCGGTGATGCCGAGATGGAGCGGATAGTCGCAAGCCTCCGCGAGCTGCTGATAGGCGGCGACGGCGAGGAACACATCCGACGCCTTGCACGAGATCTTGAACTCGAAGAAGTCGTTGTCCTCGAGGATCTTGGCGTGGGTGAGCGCGCTCTCGACCATGGCCTCGGGGCAAGGCTCGCCATAGCGCTCCAGCAGATCGCGCTCGAGCGAGCCGGCGTTGACGCCGATGCGCATCGAGCAGCCGTGATCCTTGGCCGCCTTCACCACCTCGCGAACCCGCTCGGCCGAGCCGATATTGCCGGGGTTGATGCGCAGGCAGGCGGCGCCGCTTTCCGCCGCCTCAATCGCCCGCTTGTAGTGGAAGTGGATGTCGGCGACGATCGGCACTTCGACTTGGCGTACGACATCCTTGAGCGCCAACGACGATTCCTGGTCCGGGCAGGACACGCGCACGATATCGGCGCCGGCTTTTTCCAGCGCCTTGATCTGCGCCACCGTCGCCGGCACGTCATAGGTGAGCGTGTTCGTCATCGACTGCACTGTGATCGGCGCGCCGCCGCCCACCGGCACCTTGCCGACATGGACCTGCCGGCACTTGCGCCGATCGATGTCACGATAGGGACGGACGCTCATCGGAGAACCTCTTTTGCCGCGGCCAATGCCGAGGAAACGCCAGCGCTATATAGCGCGTTTCCAACCCGAGCAAAAGCACGCCCGGCGGCGCGCCCTGCGGTTGCGCGGGAGTGCCGCGCGCTACTGGAGGGCGGTACCGGCGAGGAGACGTGCGGGGTCGAGAAGGACCTCGGGACGCACGGCGCCGCCGATCGCCGGCGCTTGGCGGCCATCGACCGTGAACACCAGCCCGGAGCCCATGCCGGTCTTCATCGTCAGCCCCGGCTCGTTCGGCACGTGATAGACGTCGCCGGCGTGCAGCTCGCGGGTGAAGAGCGGCTTGCCGTCCTTGTCGCGGACCTGGATCCAACTGTCCTTGATGGCGCTGATGACGATGCGCGTCTCGCCATTGGCAAGGCCGTAGACATGCGCCTGATCCGGCACCGGCGTCGCCCCGCCCGTGGGCGGGGCGGGCAGGGCCGCGGTTTGCGCCGCCGAGGCCGGCGGCACGGGCGGCGGCGGCGACTCGGCGGCGGACGAAGCGGGCGCGGTCTCCTCGGGCGGTGAGTCTTCAGCGGCGGACGTCGCGCCGGCAGGAACAGGCGGCGGCATGACCGACGGCGCCGCCGCCACGGCGGGAGCGGGCGCTGCCCGCGGCGCGGCAGCGGGTTCGGCGGCCGGGGGTGCCGCGGCCACGGGCATACCGGCCGGCGCCGCAGGCGGGACCGCGGCGGCCGGCGGCGGTGCGGTCGCTTCGGTCGGCGCCGGCGCGGCAGCGCCCGGCGGCGCGGCGGCAGGTGCGGGCACCGTCTGTGCGGCAATGGCGGGCGTGCCGGCGGGGGGTTGCGCGGGCTTGGCGAGCTCCGCCGGCACCGGGCTCACCCGCTCCGGCCGCGCGCGGTTGGTCGAAGAGAGGTAGTACCAGATGCCATAGGCGCAAACGGCGAGGATCATCGCCGCCAGCACCATCGCACCGCCAGGCATGCTGCGTTCGGCGAGCGGCACGGGGAAGCTGAGATCGCGCTGCGCCTCGAAGCCCTCGGCCTCGAGCTTGAAGCGGCGGACAGCTTCCTCGCCGTCGAGGCCGAGATGCACGGCATAGGCGCGGACGAAGCCCAGGGCATAGACGGGTCCGGGAAGGCGGTCGTAGCTGCCCTCTTCGATCGCCTCGAGATAAGCGGCACGGATGCGCAGCGCCGCCGCGACGCGCGGGATGTCGCTGCCATAACTCTCGCGCGTCTCGCGCAAGAGCTGGCCGACCGTGCGCCGGCGCGCCGGCCGGAGCTCGGCCACGGTATCGCCCGCCGTCGTCTTGGGTCGTTCGGAAGTGCCCGGCTCTTCCGGGGTGTCCTTGCGTCGCGAAAAGAGCGCCATTTGCCTGGAACCGATGTGAACCCGCCGCTACTGAATTCGGCAGGGATAAGGTGAAGAAACGGTAAAAAACCGACGCGCCTCGAAGAGCGATTGACGGCCGAGAGTATCAAACACTCCCGCGCCGCCGCAACGAGAGATGGCGCGCATCCCCCGCGATCAGACGGCGACGCCGTGATCGCGCGCGAAATCGCGCAGCTTGCCGCGCAAGGCGCGCGGCGGCAGCGTCGCGACCGCCTCGATCAGCGTCTCGAGCGGGCCCATGTCGAGACTGCGGATCATCGCCTTCACCGGTCCGATCGAAGCCGGCGCCATGGAGAGCGCGCGGAACCCGACACCGAGCAGCGCCATGGCGTCGAGCGGCTGCCCTGCCATTTCGCCGCAGATCGTCAGCGACACCTTGGCCGCGGCGCAGGCGCGTGTCACCTCGGCGAGAAGCCGCAGCACCGGCAGCGACAGCGGGTCGTAGCGCTCGGCAAGCCGGGGATTGCCACGATCGGCGGCGAACAGGAACTGCACGAGGTCGTTGGTGCCGACGGACAGGAAATCGAGCTTGGGCAGCAGCTGCGGCAGCTCCCAGAGCAGGGCCGGCACCTCGAACATGACACCGACCTCGACCTTCGCCGGCAACGCCCCGCCGCGCGCCGCGGTGCGCTCGAGCTCCAGATCGAGCATGGCACGCGCCGCATCGAACTCGGCGATCTCGGCGACCATCGGGAACATCACGCGCAGGCGCCGGTCGGCGGCGGCGCGGATCAGCGCGCGCAGCTGTTGGCGCAGCATCGCCGGGCGATCGAGCGCGATGCGGATGGCGCGCCAGCCCATCGCCGGATTCTCGTCCTCGGTCTCGGACATGTAGGGCAGCATCTTGTCGCCGCCGATGTCGAGCGTGCGGAACGTAACGGGACGCTCGCCGGCATGCTCGAGCACGCGGCGATAGGTGGAGGATTGCTGCCCGACCGAGGGGAAGTCGTGGCGCATCATGAACAGCAGCTCGGTGCGGAAGAGGCCGACGCCTTCGGCGCCGGTCTCGTCGAGATAGGGCAGATCGAGCAGCAGACCGGCGTTCAATTGCAGCGACACGCGCTGGCCGCAGCGCGTCTCCGCCGGCAGGTCGCGCAGCGCGGCATAGGTGAGCCGCTGCCCGAGCCGCGCCTCGAGCCGCGCATTGGCCGCTTGCTGGATGTCCTCGCCGGGACGCACGAAGACCTGCTGCTCGTCGGCGTCGACGATGATGAGATCGCCCGCTTCGACCTTCTCCAGCACGTCCTTGACCCGGCCGATGACGGGAATATCGAGCGCGCGCGCCACCACAGCCACATGCGCGGTGGGCGAGCCTTCCTCGAGCACCAGACCCTTGAGCCGCCGGCGGTCGTAGTCGAGCAGCTCCGCCGGCCCCATGCTGCGCGCAATCAGGATGAACTCCGCCGGCAGCGCCGCCTCGGCGGCGAAATGCCGGCCGGCCAGGTGCTGCTGCAGCCGGCTCGTCAGATCCTCGAGATCGGCGAGGCGCTCGCGCAGATAGGGATCGCTTACCTTGTTCATGCGCGCCCGCGTCTCGTCCTGCACCTTCTGCACCGCGGCCTCGGCCGTGAGGCCGCTGCGCACGGCGTCGGTCATGCGCTGCAGCCAGCCGCGGTCGGCGGCGAACATGCGATAGGTCTCGAGGATGTCGCGATGCTCGCCGCCGGCGGCGATGTCGCTGCGCGCGAGCAGATCGTCGATGGCGCTTTGCATGGCATCGATCGCGGTGCTCAGCCGCAGCAGCTCGGTCTGCGGATCCTCGGCGACCACCTGGCGGATGACGACGCGCGGCTCGTGCAGCACGGCGACACCGAGGGCGAGCCCGGCATTGAGCTTGATGCCGTCGAGCCGCGTCGGCAGCAGGCCGATGCCGTTCGAGGGCTGCAGCTCCACCGGGCTTACGAGATCGCCGCTGGCGGCGAGCTCGGCCAGCACCATGGCGATGGTCTGCAGCGCCTCGATCTCGTCCTCGGTGTAGTTGCGCTGCGTGCGGTTCTGCACCACGAGGACGCCGAGCACCCGGCCGCCGCGCAGCACCGGGACGCCCATCAGCGAATGGTAGATCTCCTCGCCGGTCTCGGGCCGGTAGGCGAAGTCGGGATGCGATTGCGCATCGGCCAGGGCAAGCGGACGTGCGGTCGCCGCGATGACGCCGACCAGACCCTCGCCGACGCGCAGCCGGGTGCGGTGCACGGCTTCGGGGCGCAAGCCTTCGGTGGCGAAGAGCTCGAGCACCTCGCCCGCGCGCATGACGTAGCAGGAGCAGACTTCGGCCACCATGTCGGCGGCGATGATCTTGACGATCTGGTTGAGCCGCTCCTGCGCCGTGCCGGAGCCGGCCATGATGTCCCGCAGCCGGCGCAGCAGGCGGCGGGAGCCGGTGGCCGCCGCGCCGGTTTCCATCACACCCCCGCTCGCGAGCGGCCGCTGTTCTGGCTCTCTCCAGCGCCATCGCAGCCGCGCGCCATCAGCGCCTCGACGGCCTGCTCGATCAGCTCGCCGAGAATCTCCCGGGTCGACTGCTCGCGCGTCACCATGCCGACGCTCTGCCCCGCCATCAGCGAACCCGTCTCGATATCGCCGTCGATGACGGCGCGGCGCAGCGCCCCCGCCCAGAAATGCTCGATCTCGAGCTGCGCATCCTTTTGCGAGACCTCGCCGCGGGTGAAGCGGTCGACGACCGCGCGCTGCAGCTCCTGGAAGCGTCGCGTGCCGTCATTGGCAAGCGCCCGCACCGGGATCACGGGAAAGCGGGGATCGAGCTGCGTCGAGGGCACGGCGTCGCGCGCCCCGGCCCGCAGAAACGCCTGCTTGAAGCGCGGATGCGCGATCGATTCATGCGCGCAGACGAAGCGCGTGCCGAGCTGCACGCCGGCAGCGCCCATCTCGAGATAGGAAACGATCGCCTCGCCGCGGCCGATGCCGCCGGCGACGAAGACCGGCACCTCGCGCAGATGCGGCAGGATCTCCTGCGCCAGCACGCCGGTGGCCACCGGGCCGATATGGCCGCCCGCTTCCATGCCCTCGATGACGATGGCGTCGACGCCCATGCGCACGAGCCGCTTGGCGATGACGAGAGCGGGTGCGAAGCAGAGCAGCTTGGCGCCGCTCTCCTTGATGCGCCCCACCGCCGCCGCAGAGGGCAGCGCCCCCGCCAGCACGACGTGGCCGACGCGGCGCCGGGCGCAGACGTCGATCAGCTCCATGAGCTGCGGGTGGAGGGTGATGAGGTTGACGCCGAATGGCCGGTCGGTGAGCGCCAGCGTCGCGGCGATCTCGGCGTCGAGCTGCGCCGGGTTCATGGCGCCGCAAGCAATGACGCCGAAGCCGCCGCCCTTGGAAATGGCGGCGACAAGATGCCGCTCCGACACCCAGGTCATGGCGCCGCCCATGATGGCGAGCTCGGATCCCAGGAAGTCGACGCCGCGCCGCCACAGGCGGTCGAGCTGCCGGCGCGCGTGCGCCCGAGGCGGTTGCGCGTCTGCGCCGTCCGGGCCGGGCCCGGGAGCGATGCGGCGCTCCGCCTCAGTGGTCATGGCGTTGATCCTATCCGGCGTCGAGGCCGTAGGCGGTGTGCAGCGCGCGCAGCGCGAGCTCGGTGTATTCCTCGGCGAGGAGCACGCTCACTTTGATCTCCGAGGTCGAGATCACCTGGATGTTGATGTTCTTCTCGGCGAGCGTCTTGAACATCTGCTGCGCGACGCCGGCATGGCTCCTCATGCCGACGCCGATGACCGAGATCTTGACCACATTCGGGTCGGGCTTGAGCGCGGCGAAGCCCAGCTGCCCGCGCCGGTCCTCGAGCACCTTGACGGTGCGCGCGAGGTCGGCCTTGCCGACGGTGAAGGTGAGATCCGTGAAGCGCCCGTCCTCGGAGATGTTCTGCACGATCATGTCGACGTTGATCGCGTGCTCGGCGAGCGGACCGAAGATGGCGGCGGCGACGCCCGGGCGGTCCGCGACCTTGAGCAGCGTCACCTTGGCCTCGTCGCGGCTATAGGCGATGCCGCTTACCACTTGCTGTTCCACGATCTCGTCCTCGTTCACGACCAGCGTCCCGGGCTCGTCGCTGAAGCTCGACAGCACCTGGACCCGGACCTGATGGTTCATCGCCAGCTCGACCGAGCGCGTCTGCAGCACCTTGGCCCCGAGCGAGGCCATCTCGAGCATCTCCTCGTAGGTGATCTTATCGAGCTTGCGCGCCTTGGCAACGATGCGCGGATCGGTTGTGTAGACGCCGTCGACGTCGGTGAAGATGTCGCAGCGGTCGGCCTTCAGCGCCGCCGCCAGCGCCACCGCCGAGGTGTCCGACCCGCCGCGCCCGAGCGTGGTGATGCGGTTGTCCGAGCCCACGCCCTGGAAGCCGGCCGCCACCGCC
>DATIYL010000242.1:0-8199 GCA_035517635.1 Allostellaceae bacterium
ACGGTCTTGAGGCCGGATGCGCTTCCTGCCAGGGCAGCGCCGCGATCGCGAAACGCGTCGGCGTCGATCACCAGAATTTGCGATTGCGAATCCTCGAGCTGGAACAGTTGATCGTCGAACGAGCCCAGCGGATGCAGCCACGTAATCGCGAGGCGCGAGAGCTGCGCGGCGACACCGGCACACCAGGCGTCGGCACGGTTGGCGGTCAGAAAAGCAACGCAGCTCCCGGGAGGAAGGTCGAGGCGAACGAACGCGTTCTGCATCCGTCCGATCAGTTCGATGGCGCCTCGATACGTCAGCGACCCCGAGGGCCATGAAAACGCGACCCGATCAGGATAGCGCCTGAGCGCACGGAGGGTTTGGCCCCCTGTCGTTGGCAGGTCGTACAGTGCCTCGGACATAACTCCTCCCTTGCTTGTCGGGGGCATTCGCCTTCCCTATCGTTGGCGGCAAGACTAACACATCGTCCCGTGGACCTCGAAGGGAGCGTCTGGTTGGTTGACGGAGCATTCGAGCGCCTTCGCGGGCGGTTGCGCCTCCCCCTGATCGCAGCGCCTATGTTTCTCGTATCCGGTGTCGCACTGGTTACGGCGGCATGCAAAGCAGGTGTCATCGGAGCTTTTCCGACCGCCAACTGCCGCGATCCTGAACAGCTCGATCGCTGGCTGAACGAGATTGATGAAGAATTGCGACGGCATGCCGGGGAAAGCGATACGCCCTGTGCGCCGGTCTGCCCAAATCTGATCGTTCACCGCTCGAATGTCCGCTTGAACGAAGATCTGCACGTCCTGTTGCGTCACAAGCCCGAGATAATCATCACCAGCGTCGGCTCGCCGGCGCCGGTGTTGGACGCCTTGCACGATTGCGGGGCGCTGGTCTTCGCCGACGTCGCCAGCCTTCGCCATGCCGAGCGCGCCGTGGCAGCAGGCGCCGACGGTCTTGTGCTGCTGACGGCGGGTGCCGGCGGTCAGACGGGCTGGCTAAACCCATTCGCCTTCGTTCGCGCCGTTCGCGGGTTTTTCGCCGGTCCACTGGTGCTTGCCGGAGGCATCAGTGACGGTCACGCACTGCGTGCAGCACAAGTACTCGGCTGCGATTTGGCCTATATGGGGACGAGAGTCATCGCGACCCATGAGAGCATGGCGGATACCCGATATAAGGACATGCTGGTGCGCAGCACTGCCGACGACATCCTGTTGACCCGCGCGTTCACGGGGCTGCAGACCAATATGCTGAGGCCCTCGATCGTCGCCGCCGGGCTTGATCCGGACGACTTGCCGGAGCGCGGCGGCATCGACATCGCGAAGGACATCGACGTCGGTGCACGCGACGAGCGCCCCGAGCGCTGGCGCGACATCTGGAGCGCCGGCCACTCGGTTTCCGCTGTGTCGAAGGTTCTTTCCGTCGGCGAATTGATAGAGCAAACGCTCGCCGAATATCGCGCGGCATCGGTCTAGCGCGGCACTCGCCGCGCCGAATTGAGCGGGCCCGCTCAGACCGCGATGCCGCCTTCCGCCCTCAGCGGGTCGATGAGGTTGGGATCGTCGTTCTTGACGCTGTTGACGCGCGGCGCGACGGGGTAGACCCGCATGCGTTCGGGCGGAAAGGGCCGCCGCAGCATTGCCGAGAGCGCCTCCGGCGTCGCCGGCTCTTCGCCGAGCCAGCGCGCCCAGTCGGCGCGGTCGAGGATCACCGGCATCCGCTCATGGATCGGCTGCAGCAGGTCATTGGCATCGCAGGTGACGATGGTGCAGGTCCTGATCCAGGGCGCCGCGTCGCCCGGCAGGCGCCGGTCGCGCCAATTCTCCCAGAGCCCGGCAAAGGCGAAGAGCGGCTCGTCCCGGGGCAGCACCGCATAGGGCGTCCTGGTCTTTCCGTCCTTGCGCCATTCGTAGAAGCCGCTGGCCGGAATGAGGCAGCGTCGCGCGCCGAAGGCGTCGCGGAAGGCGCGCGTGGTGGCCAAGGTTTCGGCCCGGGCGTTGATGCAGCGGGCGCCGAAGGAGAGATCCTCGGCCCAATGCGGCACCAGGCCCCAGCGCAGCGGGTCGAGCGCACGCTCCCGCGTCTCGGGGTTGAAGCGTACCGCGAGCACGGCATCGGTCGGCGCCACATTGTAGCGCGCGGGATAGTTCGGCAACGGGTTCCGCGTGGCGAAGATGCGGGCGATCTCGGCCGCGGGCAGCTTGTTGAGAAAACGGCCGCACATAGGGCCAATCTCGGCGCCGGCGGCGCTCCGGTCAAGGCCGGCCGCCGACGTGCTATGGAGGGTTTGCCGCGGCGGCAAGCGGGAAGGCGAGAGGGCTCGGCGATGAGCGGAAGATTGGCGGAGACGCTCCAGGGCTGGCACGATTTCTATATGCTGGTCGGTACTGCCTCGGCGACGCTGATCGGCCTCTTGTTCGTCGCCGCTTCCGTCGGCATCAGCTACTTCACCCCCGAGCGCGAAGCCGCGCTGAAGGCTTTCCTGACGCCCACGGTGCTGCATTTCACCGTCGTGTTGACGAGCTGCCTGTTGGCGATGGCGCCGGCGCACACGGTCATGTCCCTGGGAATTCTACTCGGGGTCGAAGGCATTTTCGGCGTCGGCTATGAAAGCTGGCTGTGGGCGCAGATGCGGCGCCGCGGCTTCGCCAGCACGATCGATCTCGCCGATCGCAGCTGGTATGTCTTCGCGCCTTTCCTCGCCTATCTCCTGATGGTCGCCGCTGGCATCGAGCTGCAGCGCGACATCGGTCCCGGTCTCGAGCTGTTTGCCATGACCCTGTTGCTGTTGCTGCTGATCGGCATCCGCAATGCCTGGGACATGACGGTCTGGATCGTCATCAGATCGAAGTAGCCGGCGGGCGGCGCGCGCGCTCCGTTACAATTGAGCCGCCAAATGATGCTGTCCGTTGGTACATCTTGCCTGGGGTCAGCGCTCATCTATCTTCGCTGCCAAAAGGGGAAGGAGCGCGTGGACGCGGCGGCGACTTACCGAAGAAAAGCGGCGCAGTTGCGTGAGAAGGCGAAAGGCGCCCGCGATCCGGTCGTGCACCAGGAGCTGCTCTCCCTCGCCGAGCAGTACGAGACGCTCGCCAAGCGCGCCGAATCCGAAACCGACGGCACCCCCTGACCTGACGAACGCAGGGCTCTTCACTGAACGACTGGCGGCTTCGTGCTGTTCATTTGGTCGGAAGAGTGGCCGATCCCATCCTAAAGAGAGAGTTGCGGAAGAGTGTCTTTGCTCTGCAGTTTAGCGGCGTTGCGGCGCAGTGAACGGATCGGCGTTGCCCGGGTGGCCGGGACGACCTCGGCAAGCAGATGGAGATGCGCGCAGGCGCCAGTGTGGGAGGACCAGGGAAGATGAACCGCGGCGCGCTGGATTGGGCGCTGGCCGACGTTCTGCCAGTGGCGCTTTATGTCTGCGACCGGGACGGAAGACTCGTGAAGTACAACCGCCGGGCGGTCGAGATCTGGGGCTGCGCACCGGACCTGAGTGCCGCCGACCCGCGGTTCCGTGGCGCCTATAGGATCTTCCGCGGCGATGGCGGCGAGCTGCCGGTCAGCGAAAGCCCGATGGCAGAGGTGCTGCGCAGCGGGCATCCCATCCGTGGCTTCGAGGCGCAGATCGAGCGACCCGACGGGCGGCGTCTCAGCTGCCGCCTCAACATCGAGCCGCTGTTCGACGAGCACGGCGCGATCACCGGCGCGGTGAGCTGCCTCGAGGACCTTACCGAAGCGCGGCGCGCTGCCGACGAGGTCCGCCAAAGCCGCGAGCAGCTGCGCGCGATCGTCGAGACGACGCCGGAATGCATCAAGATCGTCGCCGGCGACGGCACGGTTCTGCACATGAACCCGGCCGGGCTGCGGATGGTGGAGGCGGGCAGTGCCGGCGACGTCGAGGGCACTTCCATGTTCGAGCGGATTGCGCCCGAGCATCGCGAGCGCTGGCGCGCCCATCACCGGCGCGTCTGCGACGGCGAGAAACTCAGCTGGAGCTTCGACCTGATCGGCCTCAAGGGGACGCGGCGGCAGATGGAGACGCATGCCGCGCCGCTGCGCTTGCCGGACGGCAGCGTCGCGCAGCTTGCGGTGACCCGCGACGTCACGATGCGGCAGAACTACGAGCGGGCACTGCTCGACAATGGGCGGCGCATGCGCGAGCTGCTGGAGGCGCTGCCAGTGGCGATCTACACGACCGATGCCGAGGGCCGCATCACCTTCTATAACCGCGCCGCGGCGGAGCTGGCCGGTCGGCAGCCGGAGCTCGGCGCCGACCAGTGGTGCGTCACCTGGCGCCTTTATTCGCCCGATGGCCTGCCGATACCGCATGAGGACTGTCCGATGGCGGTGGCGCTGCGCGAGAACCGCCCGGTGCGCGGCGCCCAGGCGCTGGCGGAGCGGCCGGACGGCACGCGCGTGCCGTTCATTCCCTATCCGACGCCGCTGCGCGACGAGACCGGGAAGCTGATCGGCGCGGTCAACATGCTGGTCGATGTCAGCGCCCAGCACCGCACCGAGGCTGAGCTGCGCCGCCTCAACGAGCACCTCGAAGAGCGGGTCGAGGAGCGGCGGCGGGCGCTGGCGGCGCAGGTCGAAGAGCGGCGCCGGGTCGAGGCTCAGCTGCTCCAATCGCAGAAGATGGAGGCGGTCGGGCAGCTTACCGGCGGCGTGGCGCACGACTTCAACAATCTGCTGACCGCGATTATGAGCAATCTCGATCTGATCGAGATCCGCACGAAAGAGGAAACCGTCCGGCGGCAGGCGGCGGCGGCGATCCGCGCCGCCAAGCGCGGCGCCTTGCTGACGCATCAGCTCCTCGCCTTTTCGCGCAAGCAGTTCCTGAGGCCGCGCGCGACCGACATCAACGAGCTGGTGACGGGGCTGGGCGAGATGTTGCTGCGCACCCTCGGCGGCACGGTGCATGTCGAGCTGACGCTGGCCGACAATCTCTGGTCGGCGCTCATCGACCCCAGCCAGATCGAGAGCGCGATCCTCAATCTTGCCATCAATGCGCGCGACGCCATGCCCGAAGGCGGCACGGTGACCATCGAGACCGCCAATGTCCGGGTCACCCAGCTCAACCGGACGGGCCAGCTCGAGCCCGGCGACTACGTGATGGTTGCTGTCGCCGACACCGGCACCGGCATGAGCGAGGAGGTAAAGGCACGGGCGTTCGAGCCGTTCTTTACGACGAAGGACGTCGGGCGGGGCTCGGGCCTGGGCCTCTCTCAGGTTTACGGCATCGCACTGCAATCGGGCGGCAGCGCCGAGATCGACACGACGCTGGGACGCGGCACGACGGTGCGCATCTATCTGCCGCGCAGCGCCGCGCATCAGGAGCGGTTGGGCGGCCAGAGCTATGCCTCGTCGACCAAGCCGCCCCGGCGGCGCGAATGCATCCTGGTCGTGGACGATGATGACGATGTGCGCGAAGCCGTGGTCGAATATCTGGAAGAGCTCGGCTACGGCGTCGAGGCGGCGCGCTCCGGCAGCGCCGCCCTCGAGCGGCTCGAGAGCCACCCCTTCGACCTGGTGGTGATGGACTTCGCCATGCCGGGAATGCACGGCGTCGAGGCCGGCCGGCTGATCCGCACACGCCGCCCGGGCGTGCCGATCCTCTTCGTCACCGGTCATGCCGATACGCCGGCCTTGAAGGATGATGCGTTGCCGCAGGCGGTGCTGCGCAAGCCGTTCCTGCCGGTGGAGCTCGAGGCGAGAATACGGCAGCTGCTCGCAGAGCGGTGCGGCGGCGCGGCGAAGGTCGTGCCGCTGCGTTCCGCCTAGCGCGAATACTGCCGGGGCGTGTTGTGCGGCGCGCGCCGGAACCCGCTGAGCTTGAAGCGTCGCTGCCGCGAAAGGACTCGTCGATTAACAACCTGACCAACGAGAACGACTTGCGCACGGCGGATACGCCGCTGAGTGAGCGGCAGTTTCGCGACCTCGCCGATTCCATGCCGCAGCTCGCTTGGATGGCACGGGCCGACGGCTGGGTGTTCTGGTTCAACAAAGGTTGGTACGAATACACGGGAGCCTCTCCGGCCGAGATGGAGGGCTGGGGCTGGCAGTCCGTCCACGATCCCGCGACTTTGCCGAAGGTACTGGAACGCTGGCGCCGCTCGATCGCCACCGGCGAGCGTTTCGAGATGGTGTTTCCGCTGCGCGGCGCAGATGGCAGGTTTCGCTCCTTCCTGACGCGGATCACGCCGGTGCGCGACGCGGAAGGCCGCGTTATTCGCTGGTTCGGCACCAACACGGACATCACGGGGCAGCGCGAGGTCGAAGACACGCTGCGCCGCGTCAACGAACTTCTCGAAGAGGAGATCGCGGAGCGCACGGCAGCCCTCGGCGAGAGCGAGAGCCGCTTCCGCCTGCTGGTGAAGGGCGTTGTCGACTACGCGATCTTCATGCTCGATCGGGAAGGCCGCGTCACCAACTGGAACACCGGCGCCGAGCGTATCAAGGGCTATGCGGCGAGCGAGATCATCGGCCAACATTTCTCGCGCTTTTATACGGAGGAGGATCGCGCCGAGGGCATTCCTCAGCGCGCGCTCGCGACCGCGGTGCGCACCGGCAAGTTCGAGGCGGAAGGCTGGCGCGTGCGCAAGGACGGCACGCGCTTTTGGGCCAATGTGCTCATCGATGCCATCCGCGACGATGCCGGAGAGCTCATCGGCTTTGCCAAAGTCACGCGCGACATGACCGAGCGCCGGGCGGTCGAGGAGCGGCTGCGGCAGGCGCAGAAGATGGAAGCGATCGGCCAGCTCACCGGCGGTGTCGCGCATGATTTCAACAACCTGCTCACCGTCATCTTCGGCAACCTCGAGACCTTGCAGCGCCGGCTGCCGGAAAAGGACGACGACGATCTGCGCCGGCTCGTCGAGGGCGCGATCCGCGGGGCGACGCGCGCGGCGCAGCTGACGCACCGGCTTCTCGCCTTTTCGCGGCGCCAGCCGCTCGAGCCGAAGCCGGTCAACCTGAACCGCCTGGTCGCCGCCGCCTCCGAGCTGCTGCAGCGGACCCTGGGCGAGCGGGTGGCGGTCGAGACCGTGCTCGGCGCCGGGCTCTGGTGGGTGCAGGTCGACCCGAGCCAGCTCGAGAGCGCGCTGCTCAATCTCGCGGTGAATGCGCGCGACGCCATGCCGGAGGGCGGCAAGCTCACCATCGAAACCGCCAACACCTACCTGGACGAGGCCTATGCCGCCGGACAGGACGACCTCGCCCCCGGGCAATACGTGCTCTTGGCGGTGAGCGATACCGGCACCGGCATGTCGAAGGAGATCATTGTCCGGGCGTTCGAGCCATTCTTCACCACCAAGGCGCCGGGCGAGGGGACGGGGCTCGGCCTGTCGCAGGTCTATGGCTTCATCAAGCAGTCCGGCGGGCATGTGAAGATCTACAGCGAGCCCGGGGAGGGAACGACGGTGAAGCTCTACCTGCCGCGCCTGGCCACGGCGCCGGGGCAGGGAGAGAGCGCCGAGATCGGCCCCGTGGCGCCGATGGCGCGGCGCGGCGAGACCATTCTGGTGGTGGAGGACGACGATGATGTGCGCGCGCACAGCGTCGATATCCTGCGCGAGCTCGGCTATCGCGTGATCGCCGCGCCGGATGGTCCGAGCGCGCTGCGCATCCTGGAGAGCGAGCCGGAGATCCGGCTGATCTTCACCGATATCGGGCTTCCCGGCGGTCTCAACGGCCGCCATCTCGCCGAGGAGGCGCGCCGGCGGTACCCGGCGTTGCGCGTGCTCTACACCACCGCCTATGCGCGAAACGCCATCCTGCATCAGGGCAGGCTCGAGCCCGGGGTCGATGTCGTGCTGAAGCCCTTCACCTATGCCGCTCTGGCGGCGAAGATCCGCGAAGTGCTGGATCGTCCCTTCAAGAGCGCCGAATAGGCGGTTCGGCTGCGGCCTTGTGCCAGGCGTGGGGTGCTCCCCATACTGGCGCCCCCACTGGCGGAGCCGCCGATGCCTTTCGACCTCACCCCCGCGCAACAGGCCCTGCAGCAGAAGGCGCGGGCGCTCGCACGCGGCGAGATCGCGCAGCGCGCCGCCGAGATCGACCGGTCCGAGCAATATCCCTGGGAGACTGTGGCGCTGCTGCGCGCGGCCGGCTTCTTCGGGATGACGATCCCCGTCGCCTATGGCGGCCAGGGCGCGAGCTATTTCGACGCGGTGCTGGTGATCGAGGAAATGGCGCAATGCTGCGGCGTCACCGCGC
>DATIYL010000243.1:0-6458 GCA_035517635.1 Allostellaceae bacterium
ATCGCTTACTTTCTTTTTCGTCATTCCCGCGAAAGCGGGAATCCATGACCATGGACCCCCGCTTTCGCGGGGGTGACGAATAAAATAATGAGATTGCTATATCTCGTTCGACTCGAGGCGCATTGCTCCTGGCCCCGCCTCACCCCATGCCGCGGAAGAAGTCGAGCTGCCACTGCATCGCTTCGGCGCTCAGGGGATAGCCGCCGTCGACGCGCGGCTTTAGCGCGGCGTTGGGGGGGATCTGACCGAGCTGGAGCTGCAGCTTGTGTGCGGCGCGCATGCCGAGGCCGCTCTTCCAGGCCAGCGCGGTGACGCCCTTGGGGCTGTGCGCGCCGAGGACCCGGTCGACTAGTTCGGGTGGCAGCTCGCTCATCACCGCCAGCGCGGCGCGCACGAAGCCGCTGTCATGCCCGAGCGCGCCGAGCACGGCCGCTTCGTCGAGCTTGCCCTGCTGCTTGAGGCGATTCGCCCGCGCCAGCGCCTCGTTGGCAGGCTTGGCCGGCGCGGCGGCGGGTTTCTCTTCCGGCACGTCCTCGGCGAGACGCTGGCGCACCACGGCCGCCACCTCGCGCGCCGTGGCGGGATCGAGGTCGCGCCGCTCGCTCAAGCGCCGCAGCAGCTGATCGGCGACGAAAGCGGCCAGCTTGCGCACGATCTCGGCCGACAGGCGCGGCCGCTCGACCAAGGGCTTGTGCCAGGCGACGACGCCGGGCGCGCGATCGACCAGCCGGTCCAGCGTCTCCTCACGGATCTGCGCCGAGGGATTGGCGAGGAGCGCGGCAATGGCGTCGACATCGGCGCTGGCGCCGATCGCGTCGGTGACCGGGACCTCGACCCCGTCGCGGCGCGCGATAGCGGCGAGCGCGCCGGGAATCGGCGCATCGGCGATGATGGCGAGCAGATCCTCGTCGGCGAGCAGCGGCGAGAACTCGAGCACCGGGCCGGCGACGACGATCTCGCAATCGCGCGCCAGCAGCCGGATGATCTGCGGCGGCGCGTCGGCGACATCCTTGAGCGTCTCGGCGATCACCTGGCGGACGCGCGTCACCTGGTCGCGCACCAGTATCTCGAGCACCTCGTAGGTGAGCTTGCGCAGTCTTTCATGCGCTTCCTTGGAAAGGCCCGGCGCGAGCCGCGCGATCTTGGCCGCGAGATCGACGCGGACATCGACGCTGCGGTCGCGCGCCAGCAGCAGATCGGCCTGCACCGGCGTCGCCTCGTTGGCGGCGACGGCGGCGCGCACGCTCGCCTCGACATCGGCGGCGAGGAAATAGAGCACTTCCGGCCGCGCGCTGGTGTTTTCGGCGAGACGGCGGCGGTCGGCCGGCTTGGTGCTCTGCGCCAGCAGCTTTTGCGTCTCGTAGTCGATCGCCTTGCCGCTGTGGCGGAAGACGCGCTGCAGCAGCTCCATCATGCCGGAACCGTCCCCGCCGCCACGGCGAAACCGCCCTTGCCCGCGGATTTGGCGCGATACATCGCCGCATCGGCGCGCGCGACGATCTGCTCCGGCGTCTCGCCGCCGCCGGGCTCGACGATTGCCACGCCGATCGAAATGCCGAGCGGGCGGTCGGGCGCGCCGGAGAGCGGCTTCAGCGCTTGCGCGGCGCGGAGCAGCGCCGCGGCGCGTTCGCTGCCGGCGCGGCCATCGAGCCCTTCGATCCAGAGCGCAAACTCGTCGCCGCCGAGCCGCGCCGCGAGATCGCCGGCGCGCGCCTCGGCACGCAGGATGTCGCAGAGCCGCCGGATCGCCTCGTCGCCGGCGCGATGGCCGAGGCGGTCATTGACCAGCTTGAAATTGTCCATGTCGATGAAGAGCAGCACGGCTGGCCGCGTGCCGCGCTCCAGCCGCGCCAGGCGGCGTTGCAGCTCGTCGAAGAAGGCGCGGCGGTTGAGCAGGCCGGTCAGCGGATCGGTGCGCGACAGCACCAGCATCTGCTCATGCTGCGCCACCTGGGCGATGGCGACGCCGAGCTGATCGGCGACATCGGCGAGGAGCGCGCGGTCGCTGTCGGGAAAGCCGCCATCCTCGCTCTGCCGCCACAGCAGGATCGCCCCTTCGACGGTTTGCCGATAGCGCGCGACCTGGCCGATGAGCTGCCAACCCCTGGCCGCAAGCGCGACCGCGTCTTTCGCCTGCAGCGCCGCGCCCGCGGCATCGAGCAGCGCCGTATCTGCCGCAGTGCCCCAGCGCGCGGCCGGCGTGAACCCGTCGCCGATGCGGCGCAGGATGACGCCGCCAGCGGCGCCGAGGGCGAGGCCGGTGGCGCTGACGGCGGCGGCGAGCGCCGCCGCCGGATCGAGCTCGTCGCGGATGGCGCGCACGAGATGGCTGAAGAGCCGGTCGCGCAACCGCGCATGCGCCAGCGCGTCGTCGCGCGCGCGCTCCAGGGTCAGATCGCGAGCGATGCCGCGCGCGCCGCAAACACGCCCCTCGGCATCGGCGAGCGGCGCGGCGACGATGCCGAGCCGGGCGCTGCCGCCATCGGCGCGCCGGAACCACAGCTCGGCCGCGGCCACCGGCTCGGCGGTCACGAAGACATTCGTCTCGCCAGGCTCGGCCAGGAACTCGGCGGCGCTGCGGCCGAGCAGCGCCTCGGCGCTCCAGCCCAGTGCGCCGCGGGGCGAGACGAAGGTGAAGCGGCCGGCTTCGTCGGTCTCCCAGGCGAAGTCGCTGGAGATCTCGACGAGATCCTTGTAGCGGCGGCGACTCTCGATGAGCGCCTCGCGCAGATGGCGGGTCAGCGCCCCATCGTCGAGGAGCGCCAGCACGCGCGCACCGTCGCCGAGCGGCAGCAGCAGCGCCTCGGTGCCCGGCGCGGCCGCCAGCGCGACGCGGCCCGCGGCGCCGTTGCGCCGCGCGCCGGCGGCGAGCCCGGCGAGCTCGGCGCGGAAATCGGCCTCGGCCGCCGCCAGCGCCGCCGCGCCTTCGGCGTTGACAGGCTCGATCGCCGCGTCGCCGCCGAGCAGCAGCGCCGCGCCGGGAAAGCCCGCCAGCGTCTCAACCGCCAGCAGCAGGACCGGCCGGTCTTTCTCGTCGCCTCGCGCCGCCATATGCCTCCGAAGGGGTGGGAACCGCATTTGCCGGCGCAGCGTTTGCGGAGCGCCCACCAAAACACAGGGTGCCAAAGTAACCTTATGAAAAGCTTAAGCGTTTTCGGCTTTAACGAGCCGGTGATCCGGTCGCTCACCATCGCTGGCAAGCGCTTCGACATCAGGGTGGAGGCCCAGCCCGAAGGCGGCTGGCATTGGCTGATCGCCGCGCCCGGCGAGATCGTGCTCTCGGGCGAAGCGGCGAGCGAGATGCAGGCCATGGACTCGGCTTGCCGCGCCGGCCGGGCCTTGGCGCGGCTGGTCGCCGCCTAGCGATCATCGACCCGTTTGGGAGGCGAAGGGGCTGCACCGCGGCAAGCAGGCAGCCCTTTCGCTGCCTACCCCTGCCCGCGCTGCTCGCCGAGGTCGGGCGAGCTTTCGGATGTCGCCTGGCCGACCGCCTCTTTGGCGGCGTCGACCGCGCCCTCCGCGACGTGGCGGGCCCGATCTGCCACGTCGCGGCCGAAATCGGCGGCGCGCTCGCGCAGGGCATCGCCGGTATTGCCGGCGACGCGCTCCTCGAGGCCGCTCTTCGGCAGCAGCAGGGCGATCACCGCGCCGGCGAGGAAGCCGAGGGCGCCCATCGCCAGCGGATGGTCTTGCATCAGGTCGCCGAAACGGTCGCCCGCCTGGGAGATACGCCCGCCGGCATCCCCGGCATAGGACCGCGCCTGCTGCCAGGCAGCCCTGCCCGCTTGCTTCCCGCGCTCGACGGTGTCGCCGAGCCTGTCGCCGGCTTCGGCCGCGGCGTCGCGCGCCTTGTCCAGCGCCTCGCCGGATTTCTGACGCGCATAGGCATAGCCGGCGGATTCCGTCGGGTAGCGCGCGGCGCTGCTTTCCGGCGCGGCGCCCCAGCCCGCCATCTTGTCGCGCATCGCGCCGGCGCGCTCGGCAGCGTTTTGCGCGGCGCCGGCGACGCGCTCCTTCGCCGCCCCACCGTATTCAGCGAGGCGCGCCCGGGCGGTCGACGACGTCAGCAGCCAGCCGACGCCCATGCCGATCAGCGCCAGCGGCACGGGATGGCTGCGCAGCATGTCGCCGAGGCCGCCATCATCGCGGCTCATCGTGTCCTTCACCATGTCGATGCCCTTTCCCAAGAGATGGCGCGGCGCGAGGCGGCGCTCGATCGCATCGAGGATTTCGCCGATTCCCGCCCGCGTCTTGGCGAGATCCGCTTCGATCTGCTCCGGCGATTTGCCGGCGGCGCTATAGCTGCCATCGCTGCCCGGCGGCAGCAGCTCCGGACCTTCGGCGCTCATCGCATCTGCTCGCGCGCCCATTCCGCATTCTCGCGCAGGCTGCGCAACGCGCGGTCGGGCACGAGCGTGCGCGGCCCGACATCGGCGCGGCCCTTCAACAGCAGGATGCCGCCGACGAGAACGGTAACGCCGCCGACAATGAGCGCGGCGGCCCAGATCGGCAGCACCAGAGCGAGCGCGAACACCGCCGCCTCGAGCAGCACCAAGAGGCCGGCATAGAGGATGAAGCCGCCGATGGCGATCTCGACCGCGCCGGCGCCGAGCTGGCGGGTCTTGCCGACGAGCTCGGCCTTGGCCAGCGCCACTTCCTGGCGGAAGAGCCGCGACGTCTCGCGCGCGAGATCGGCGAAGAGCCCGGCGACGGTGCGCTCCGGGCGCGGCGGCATGGCGCCGATATCGTCGGGCGCCGCCATCAGCGCGGCTCCCGGCCGCCGGCGCCCGGGCCATAGCCGGCGAGCGGCGCCTCGGCAGCTTCGGCGGCGGCATGGTGCACGTCCTCGCCGCCGGTCATGGCATAGCCGCGCGGCGCGTTGCCGCCCTCGGCTGGCCGGGCGAGAAGGCGGCCGATGACGAAGCCGGTGGCGACAGCGCCGGCGATGAAGAGCGAGGGCTGGCGGCGCGCGAAATCCTCGGTGCCGGCGAGGAAATCGGCAAGCTCGCGCCGGCGCACCGTCTCGGAAAACCGATCGATCTGCGCCGCGGCCTGATCGGCGTAGCGGGCGGCCGCCGCGTTCTCCTCGTGCTCGAGCGTGTGGGCGGTGCGGCGCAAGGCTTCGGCGAGGTCGTGGACGACGTCCGCCACACGGCCTTTCTGCTCGTTCAGCACCGATTGCGCTGCATCGCGCATCTGCGCGCCGAAGCGCTGCGCGCCCTGGCGGGCGCTGCCAATCGCCTCATCGGCCGCGCGCCTGCCGATCTCCGCCGCGTCCGCCTGCCGCTCCGCCATCCCTGATCTCCCGCCGCTCTCGCGATACGGGAAAAACGTCGCCGACAATGCCCGGTTCCAAGCCGCGCGCGGCGCGGCAATCGATCCTACGCGCGCTCGTCGAGGAAGAGATCGATGCGCAGCACCTAACCAGGATTGACCGAGTAGGTCATGTCGCGGGGAGCGCGCGCCGCGCCCCTCAGAACGCTTCCGCCTCGAGCTCCATCAGCGGCTTGGCGCCGGCGGCGATGTTGGCGAAAAGGGCGTTGGTCTCCGGCAGCAGGCGCGCGATGTAGAAGCGGGCGGTGGCGAGCTTCGCCTTGTAGAAAAGCGCTTCCTCGCCCGCAAGTTTCGTCATCGCCACCTCGGCGATGCGCGCCCAGAGATAGCCCATGGCGACGAGACCGAAGGCGCGGAGATACTCGCTTGCCGCCGCGCCCGCCTCGTCGGGATCCGCCATGCCCTTCTGCGCCACCAGCGCGGTCACCTGCTGCAGTCGGCCGAAAGCCTTCATCACCGGCGAAACGAACTCCTGCAGCTCGGGGCGGCTCATCTTCTCTTTGAGCCAGGCATCGACGGGATGGAAGAAGCGCCGCAGCAGCCGACCATTGTGCATCGGCATCTTGCGGCCGACGAGATCGAGCGCCTGGATGCCGTTGGCGCCTTCGTAGAGCATGGTGATGCGGGCATCGCGCACCAGCTGCTCCATGCCCCATTCGCGGATATAGCCATGGCCGCCGAAGACCTGGACGCCGAGATTGGCGACGGTGAAGGCGTTGTCGGTAAGCATCGCCTTGACGATCGGCGTCATCAGGCCGATGAAATCCTCCGCCTCCTCGCGCGTTTCGGGATCGGGATGGCGATCGGCCTTGTCGAGCGCCAGCGATACCCAGCCGGCGAGCGCCCGCGCCCCTTCGGTATAAGCCTTCATGGTGAGCAGCATCCGCCGCACATCGGGGTGGACGATGATCGGATCGGCGGGTTTGTCGGGGAATTTCTCGCCCTTGAGCGCGCGGCCTTGAAGGCGATCTTGCGCGTATTGCCGCGCCGTTTGATAAGCCGTCTCGCCAAGCGCCAGCCCCTGCAGGCCGACGCCGAGCCGCGCCCCGTTCATCATCGTGAACATGGCGCGCATGCCTTTATGCGCCTCGCCGATGAGATAGCCTTCGGCTTCCTCGAAATTG
>DATIYL010000244.1:0-7328 GCA_035517635.1 Allostellaceae bacterium
CGCTCCGGCACCCTTTGCTCCGGAAGCGCGTCGAACAATGCCTTCTCACCCATCGCAGGCTCCTGACTATGAACCTGCCCCATCGAATCACAGACTTCAGCCTCGATGGTACCTATAAATTGTCAGGCTCTGAGCTGGCGCGCGCAGCGCGCCTGTCGAAGGACGCAATTTGTGCATGCAGCGAATTTGGCCTTACCCGGGCCGAAACCCAAAAAGTTCCCGCGTTTCCTTGCCTTCGATCGAAGGCCCGCTTTTGACACGCCCAGGAAGTCCCGTGCCAGCTAGATGACGGAAGAGGAAGAGGCACGGTCCCGATCCGGCTCGTGCCGGTTGCGCGGGCAGCTAAGGTATCACCACTGTGGCCATGCCGCTTCGGTGGCGTGTGGTGCGCCACTTAGATACAATGAAACGTGTGTTGAGCATACTCCCAGACGCCAGAAGGCTTCGGAAACGGAGAGGCCTCGGTCCGAGAGCGCCGCGTCGGCTCCATCGCCGGGACGAACGTGGCTTTGGCATCGGCGCGCGGCTCGAGAAGGCTTAGGCGGCGATGCGCAGGTCATACGGCTCCTATCGGACGCTGCTCGTCGCGGCCTTGCTCGGACCGGCGCTGCTTGTCATCGCGGTGGCCTGGTGGAGCTGGGATCGCGTCGACCGCGAGACGCGCCGCGATGTCACGCGCATGACCGACCTTCTGCACCAGCAGGCCGAGCGCGTTATCGATTCGGACGAGCTACTTCTGGCGCAGATCGACGATGGGGTTAAGGGCAGGTCCTGGTCGGATATTGCTGCTCACGAGCGGGAGGTGCAGGAGTTTCTCGAGACGGTGACGGGGCGCGTCGACGGCGTTTCCGGGGCGTTTCTCGCCGATGACCAGGGTGTCGTCCGCGTGCTCACGCTGCGCGATCCGGCCTTGGTGCTCATGGACCCGCCGCCCGCTAAGGCGGTGAGGGAGCGGCTCTATTTCAAGGCGGCACGCGACGGCGCCTCGTTCGTTCTCGACGGGCCGTTCGTCGTCCCTTCGATCGGCCGCCCAGTGTTGCGGCTCTCCCGGCGCCTTTCGACCCCCGATGGCTCGTTCCGGGGAGTCGCCGTTCTCTCGCTCGCACCGCGCAGTCTCATCGAGTTCTGGAGGAGCGTGGTGGCGGCCCCTGGCGATGCCGTGAGCCTGGTCCGGGAGGATGGGACGGTTCTGGCGCGATTTCCGGAAATCGACATGCGCGGCCGCTCGGGGACCCCGCCGCACTACAGCGCGGCGCTAACCGAACGCCTGGCGAGTGGGGAAACGGGATTGTTGGATACTGTGTCGGCGGTTGACGGGATCTCCCGAATTACCAGCTACAGGAAGCTCCGGGACTATCCCGTCTATGTCGTCTATGGCATCGACAAGCGCAACGTGGCGCGCGACTGGTATCTAAGCCTGGCCGCTTTCGCCGCGCTGGCAGCCGCCGCGGCGGGCGCGCTGCTGCTGACGGCGCTTGTCGTTATCCGGCGTGCGCGCGGCGAAGCCGAGGAGCATGATCGTGCCGAACGCGCCGCCTTCGCGCTACGCGAGAGCGAGGCGATCCAGCGGGCGCTTTTCCGCAATGCTCCAGTGCCCATGCACGCGCTTGACCGGAATTGGCGCATCATCGACGTGAACGGCCGCTGGCTCGAGCTCTTAGGCCGCAACCGCGATGACGTCATCGGGCGATCCATCGCGGAGTTCCAGGAGAGCAGTGGCGCGGCAGAGCGACTGAGCCGCTTCGGAGAGATCCTTGCTCCCGGCGAGCTGGAGGACGTGCACCTGCGCTATCTCAAAAAGTCGGGAGAGGTCGTCGACGCTTTCGAGACGACCACGATCGAGCGCGACGGCACGGGCGGATTCGTCCGCGCGATCAGCATCGTCGTCGATGTCAGCGGCCGCCTGCGCGCCGAAGACGCGGTGCGCCGCGAGCAACAACTCTCGCAGCTTCTCGCCGAAAGCAGCACCGACGGGATTATCGGCGTCGACACGGATTTCCGTCTTACGGTCTGGAACCAGGCAATGGAGGCTATGTCCGATGTGCCGCGCGGCGCCGTCCTCGGGCGAAATGTATTCGATCTCCGCCCGGACCTTGCCGGCACGCCCGCCGACACCGCATTGCGCGCGGCGCTGCAAGGCCGCAAGACCTCGCTGCACAATCGCAACGTCGCCTTCCCCAGGACCGGCCAGGGCGGAAGCTTTGACGCAGATTTTGCGCCGCTCTACGCGTCCGACCGGTCAGTCATTGGCGCTCTGGTCTTTGTGCGCGATGTCACCGAGCGCCAGCGCATGGAGCGGCAATTGCGCCAGGCACAGAAGATGGAAGCCGTCGGGCAGCTGACCGGCGGCATCGCCCATGACTTCAACAATCTTCTCACCGTGGTGCTCGGCAACGTCGATATGCTGCGGCGATGCCTCGCTATGACGGATATTTCGCGAAACAATCTCGACATGGCGAAGGCAGCGAGTGCTGCCGTGCGGGCAGCCGAACGTGGCGCTCAGCTCACGCAGCGGCTCCTCGCGTTCTCCCGTCAGCAACCCCTCGAGCCGGTAGCGGTCGATCCGAACAAGCTCGTCGCCGGCATCTCCGATCTGCTGCGCCGCACCTTGGGCGAAGGCATAGCGATCGAGACGATTCTGGCTGGCGGCATATGGCGCACCCTGGTCGACCCGAACGAGCTTGAGAACGCAATTCTCAACCTTGCCCTCAATGCACGAGACGCCATGCCGGGCGGCGGCAAGCTGACGATCGAAACGGCGAACGCCTTTCTCGACGAGGACTACGCCCGTGCGCACGAGGACGTGGCCGCGGGGCAGCATGTCTTGATCGCGGTTTCCGACACCGGTGTCGGCATGTCGAAGGACGTCGCCGACAAGGCGTTCGAGCCCTTCTTCACGACCAAGGAGGTTGGCCAAGGCACGGGCCTGGGGCTGAGCCAAGTTTACGGCTTCGTCAAGCAGTCTGGTGGACACGTAAAGATCTACACCGAGCCCGGCGAGGGAACGACGGTTAAGATCTATCTTCCGCGCCTCATCTCGCCCGAAGTCGCGCGCGACGCCGCCAGCGAGCCGGAAGCGCTCGAGCCACGCGCTCATGGCGAGATGATCCTGGTCGTCGAGGACGATGAAGAAGTCCGCGCCTACAGCGCCGGCGTGCTTCAGGCGGCGGGATACCGCGTGCTCACCGCTGCCGATGGAGCCACGGCCTTGCGCCTCGTCGAAGGTGAGCCCGATCTGCGGCTCATGTTCACGGATGTCGGGCTCCCCGGTGGTCTCAACGGACGCCAGGTGGCGGATGCTGCCCGGCGGATCCGCCCCTCATTGAAAATCCTGTTCACAACGGGATACGCGCGCAACGCCATCGTCCATCAGGGCAGACTCGACCCCGGCGTCGAACTGCTGGGAAAACCGTTCTCGTCGCCGACGCTGGCGGCAAAGGTCCGTCAGATGCTTGCCCGGCAGGACGAGAGTCACATTGCCTAGAGGTTATTTCTAGGCCGCCCCATACCTTGCCACCTCGACCAAGTTCCCGTCGGGGTCGCGGAAATAGACCGAGGTCATGGGTCCGAGCGTGCCGTGGCGCGGCACCGGGCCGAGCTCGACGGCGACGCCGCATTCCTCGAGATGGGCCAGCACCTCGTCGATCGGCTGCTCGGTGATCAGGCAGAAATCGCCGGCACCGACGGTCGGATGCGTCGCCTTGGGCTCGAACTCCTTGCCGGCGACATGGAGGTTGATCTTCTGCCGGCCGAAGGCGACCGCGGTCGGGCCGCGGCCGCCCGGCGGCGGCACGATGCGCGCTCCCAGCACCAGTTCGTAGAAGTGCAGGCTGGCCGCGAGGTCGCGCACCGTCAGCACGAAATGGTCGATGCGGTCGATCGCAATGCTCATTCCGCCGGCGCCGCTTCGACCGCCGCGACACTGTCGCCGTCGCGCGGCAGGAACGCACCCGCGGCGACGATGACCGCGGCGAACGCGCCGAGCACGAGGAAGAGCCAGGCGAAATCGCCGGTGCGGTCATAGATGAAGGCGACCAGCGGCACACCCAGCGAGGCGACGCCGAGCGACAGCACGAATTTGGCGCCGAAGGCGGTCGCGCGCCAGCGCCCCGGCGTGTAGCGCACGAGCAGCGCATTCTCGGTCGGCGTCACGATCGACATCAGCGAGAAGACGACGATGATCGCGGCGAACAGCGGCAAATCGAAGAGCCGGACCGTCGCCAGGAAGACCGGAATGGCGAGCGCCCAGCTCGCGACATAGACCCATTTCAGCGAGTAGCGATCGGCGAGCCAGCCGCCGAGCAGCGGCAGCACCATGCCTTCGGCGAAGACGAGGCTGGCAAAGCCGCCCGCGCCGAGCGTGCTGCCGTGGGTGAGCCCAACGAGACGCTCCTCGAAGAGCTTGGGCAGCGCCACGGTCATTGCCTGATAAATGATACCGGCAGAGAGCATGGTGACGGAGAGCGCGAAGAAAGCGCGGCGGACATCGCCGCGCTCTGGCTCGGGCTGCGGCTTGATGTCGGTCTTGGCGGCGACCACCACGCCGCGCTGCACCAGCACCGCCAGCGCCAGACCCATCGTCAGAACGATGGCGCCCGGCACCAGGAAAGCCGCACGCCAGTCGATCCATTGCGTCAGCGCGCCGGCCAAAGCGGGCGCGATGCCGACGCCAATGCTGCCGAAAATCCCGTTCCAGCCCAGCACCCGGCCGCGGTTTTCGGCGTTGCGCACCAGCCAGGCGATGCCGACGGGGTGATAGATCGAGCCGAAGAGGCCGACGAGGCCAAGCCCGACGGCCAGGCCGAGCGGCCCGGCGGCACAGCCCGTGGCGATCGCCGCAACCCCGCTGCCGACATAGAACAGCACCATCATGCGCTCGGCGCTCCAGTGATCGCCGAGCAGCCCCGCCGGCAAGGCGCCGGCGCCGTAGAGCACCGTTCCAGGGAGCGACAGAAGCATCAGCTCGCCATAGCTGAGATGAAAGCGCTGCCCCAGTGCCAGCACGACCGTCGGATAGAGCAGCATCAGCAGATGCGTCAGCATGTGCCCGACATTGGCGAAAACGAGAGCGATGCTGGCCGACCGCGTGCTCATCAGGCGCTCCAGGGGTGATCCGGGATCAAGGCTGCCATGTCAGCCGCCATCCAGCAATCCGTCGATCTCGCCCGCAGGGCTCCCCTGCGTCTCCTGCACCACCCAGTCGAGGAAGGCTGGATGGCCGCCAACCACCGGGAGCGCCTCGATGCAGGGGCAATCATAGGAGTGGAGCTCTTTGACGCGCGCGACCAGCGCCTCGAGCAGCGCCTCGGTGGTCTTGAGCACCAGCACCGCCTCCGCGCTGTCCTGCACGCGCCCCTCCCACCAATAGATCGAGCGCATGCCGGGCAGGACGTTGGCGCACGCCGCAAGCCGCGCCTCGACCACGGCGCGGCCGATGCGGAGCGCCTCGTCGGCATCGCCGGCCGTCGCATAGACGAACATCACCGCCATCTCAGCCTCCGCTTGTTAGCGCTTGGCCTTTCTACCTCTTCGCGATTACCATCGCTCTATCGCGCAGTCGAGGGAGGGAGGCCCCGCGATGAGCGACATCCGCGTCACCCGCAAACCGGTGCCGAGCCCGGTGCAGCGCGCCTGGCTCCGGCGCGGGCTCGATCAGCCCGGCGGCAAGCTGCCGCTCTTCGATCGCCAGGGCCAGCAGATCGATCCGCGCACCATTCAGGCCTGCATCGAGCAGGGCTGGGCGGAGCCCTGGTTCAAGAACCCGATCAAGCCCGACTGGCTCATCTGCAAGCTGACCGAAGCCGGCCGCAAGGTCGCGACGCCGCGTCAGCCGCGATCGGCGCCGATTGCCGCGACAGTGGTCGAGCTCGACCGCGCAAAGCTCTGATCTCACAGTAATTACCCGATCAGTGCAGCTTCACCTCCGGCTCCGCGCCGCGGGACAGCCGGCGGATGAGCGAGGCGAGGAAGGTGCGCCGCCCGCCATGCAGCGCGTATTCATGCATCTTGTAGAGCGAGCGATAGGTTAGCCGCGCGAGATAACCCTCGATGAACAGCTCCTTGCCCAAGACAAAGCCCATGAGATTGCCGATCGCGCCATGCCGTCCCAGGGAGACCAGCGAGCCGAAATCGCGGTAGCGATAGGGCTCGAGCGCGGCGCCGACCAGGCGGCGGCGCAACTGGGCGACCATGTGCGCGGCCTGCTGATGCGCCGCCTGGGCGCGCGGCGGCACCGTCCCGACCCCGCCCTCGCGCGGGCAGGAGGCGCAATCGCCGATGGCGAATATCTCAGGATCGCGCGTCGTCTGCAGCGTCGGCGTCACCACGAGCTGGTTGAGACGGTTGACCTCGAGACCGTCCAGGTCCTTCAGCACCTCCGGCCCTTTGACGCCGGCGCACCAGATGACCAGCTCGGACGGAATGAAATCGCCATTGCCAAGAACGACGCCGTCGGCGCGCACCTCGCGCACGGCCGCGCCCGTCTTGAGCTCGACGCCGAGACGCTCGAGCAGCGCCGTGGTCGCCTCGGCGATGCGGGCCGGCAAGGCGGGAAGGATACGCGGCGCTGCCTCGATCAGGATGATGCGGATGTCCTTTTCGGGATCGATGCGGTCGAGCCCGAAGGCGACGACCTGCCGCGCGGTGCGATGCAGCTCCGCGGCGAGCTCCGTGCCGGTGGCGCCGGCGCCGATCACCGCGACATGGAGCTGGCCCGGACGCACCGGCTCCGTCTGGGTGTGTGCGCGGATGCAGGCATTGACGAGGCGATGGTTGAAGCGCACCGCCTGCTCGGGCGTCTCGAGCGGCACGGCGAAGCGCGCGGCGCCTGGCGTGCCGAAATCATTGGTGACGCTGCCGATGGCGATCACCAGCGTGTCGTAGGCGAGGCTGCGCGCCGGTGTGATCTCCCGCCCCTCTTCGTCGACGGCCGGCGCCAGGCGCACTTCCTTCCGCTTGCGGTCGAGCCCGACCATCTCGCCGAGACGGTAGCGGAAATGATGCCAATGCGCCTGCGCAAGATAGTTGAGCTCGTGCTCGGAGGGATTCATGCTGCCGGCGGCGACGGCGTGGAGCAGCGGCTTCCAGAGATGCGTGCGCGACCGCTCGACCAGCGTGACGCCCGCTTGCCCGCGCTTACCGAGGCTATCGCCGAGCCGGGTGACGAGCTCGAGCCCGCCGGCGCCGCCGCCGACGATGACGATCTGATGGAGACCATCAGCCATGCGGGCTCCCCCAAAGCCCAAGCATCATATCGAAGGCAGGGTACCGCCCGCCATGCCGCAGGCGTCTTGAAAGCTCGGCTGCAGGAGAAATGGTCGGGCATGTCA
>DATIYL010000245.1:0-2576 GCA_035517635.1 Allostellaceae bacterium
CGCTCCGGCACCCTTTGCTCCGGAAGCGCGTCGAACAATGCCTTCTCACCCATCGCAGGCTCCTGACTATGAACCTGCCCCATCGAATCACAGACTTCAGCCTCGATGGTACCTATAAATTGTCAGGCTCTGAGCTGGCGCCCGCAGCGCGCCTGTCGAAGGACGCACGGCAATGATCCCGGCATCACACCTCGATACAGAGGCAGGTCAGCGGGGCGCCGAAGCGACGCGGCGCAGGATGGTGCGATCCTCGACCAGAACAGCGCCGGCCGCTTCGACCCGGCGCAGCACATCGGCGGCGCCGGCGTCGCTCGCCAGGCGCTCGCGATAGCGCTCATAGGCGGCGAGGCTCTCGAAATCGAGCAGCGCCAGCGCCGCATTGGTGGGGCCGGCGAATTTCGTCGGCAGATAGTACTGCGCGGCAAGCGCGCCGCAGCGCACGGCATGCGCCGGCACTTCGCGCGCATAAGCCTCGAACTCGGTGAGCTTTCCGGCGTCGAGGGTGTAGCGGATCGCAAGCGTCAGCATGGCAGCGGCTCCTTGGGCATGAGAGGCGATGCCCTTTTTTTAACGCGGTCGCGTCACACGATGTTTCGGAGAAGATCGTAATGTCGTTTCGCTGACGGAGGCTTGGGCCGAGACCCACCCTCGTGATAGGCTCGACCGCGCGAGGGGGTCTCTTTCGGAGAGAGGCCATGGAGGACGCAACTTTCTGGCGCGAGCAGGGGGCGAAGTTCCGCCGTCGGGCGGAAACGAACGAGGACCCTGCGCTTAGGGCGGAGCTGGCCGAGCTTGCCGAGATCTGCGAAGAGGTCGCGGCCGAGATCGAAGATCGCGCCCCGGCGGGGTGATCAGCGCGGCGCCGCGAAGAGCCAGCGTGAAAATGTGACGGCAACGACGGCACCTGTCGCCTGCGCCAGGAGAAATGCCGGGACGCTGGCTGGCGCGATGCCGGCGAAGCTGTCGCTCAGGGCGCGCGCCAAGGTCACCGCGGGATTGGCGAAGGATGTCGACGCGGTGAACCAATAGGCGGCGGTGATATAGGCCGCGACCGCCGCCGCGATGCTCGCCGGGAAATGCCGCTTACCGCTTTCGATCACGAAAACGAGACTCCGCAAGGATGCTGCGCGCCGAGTTGCCGGTGCAGAGGAAAAGGACGTTATAGACGCGCTCGCTCACGCGGCGCAGCCGCAGCTCTTGGCTTCGGCCTTCTCGGTCGCGGGCTCACCGCAACACGCAGCGGTCGCCGCGCCGAGCTGCTCGAGCGCCTCGCTCTCGCCATAGACGGTGCTCTCGCCCGATGTCAGGAAGGTTTCCCAGGGCAACCCTTGCGGATCGGCGATCCATTGCTTTTCCGATTGGGCATAGCAGCAGGTGACGGCGCCCGAGTCGAGAATGGGGCGCTCGGCACGTTTCAGCCGGTCGTAGACTTCGGCGAGCTCGGCTTTGTCCTCGACCTGGATCCCGAGATGCGACAGCCCGGCGGCGCGGCCGCGTTGGGAGATGGCGAAATTTACGCGGGGATCGTCGAGCATCCATTTCGCGTAATCGCGCTTGAGCACGGTCGGCTCGGCAGCAAACAGCGTCGCGTAGAAGCGAACGGATTGCTCCAGATCCTCAACGGCGACGTGGACGTGCAGGCGCTTCATGGCGTGAGGCTCCATCGGTCATGGTTTCGGGGGGTGGTGCGGCGGCGATGCCGCAGCGGGCCGGGTCGCCGCGGCAGCAATTCTCGGTGAGGTAGGCGACGAGGCCGGTCATCGTCGCGAAATTGGCGGCATAAATGATCGAGCGGCTCTCGCGCCGCGCTGAAACGAGGCGCGCCTGCTTCAACTGCGCCAAGTGAAAGGAAAGCGTCGGCAAGGGCAGGCCGAGGCGCTCGGCGATCCTTCCGGCCGGCAGCCCCTCCGGCCCCGTCTCGACCAGCAGGCGATGGATGTCGAGCCGCGTCTCCTGAGCGAGCGCGGCAAGGGCGGTGATGGCGACGTCATTTTCCATATTTCCAAATATATGGAAATAATGCGGCCCTGTCAAGCCCGCCGCGCGAGGGTCGCGTGGCTACCGTCACGATCACGTGACCCGCGCCGCCGGACAAATCACCGTTTCGCCACGATTCCATCGAATTCGGGTCGCATTCCCGGTGTCTCTTACAGGGGCGCGAGACGAATCGGCTCGTCTCCGTTCTTCGCAAGCGGTCATTCCCCCCGACCGCATATTGAGACGGCCCCGGCTCCCTCCCCCCGCCGGGGCCGTCGCTTTTTGCGGGAAGCCGCTGGCCGCTAATGGCATGATCCGGCCCCGCCATGCCCGCCCTTTCGCCTTCCGTGCCGCCGCCGCTCGGCTTTGCCGGCCTGGGGCTCGCCTGCCGCCGCGGCGAGCGGCTGGTCTTCGCCGGGCTCGATTTCGCGCTGCCGCCGGGCGGGGCGCTGCTGCTGACCGGCCCCAACGGCAGCGGCAAGTCGAGCCTGCTGCGGCTGATGGCCGGTTTCGGCCGGCCCGTCGCCGGGCATTTCGCCTGGAACGGCGAGGATGTGGCGCGCGATGCCGAGGCGCATCGCGCCCGGCTGCAGTATGTC
>DATIYL010000246.1:0-24992 GCA_035517635.1 Allostellaceae bacterium
ACGGCGTGGGGCTAGACGGTATCAGAATGGACGGCGCCGGCCCATAGGCTCCCGGTTTTGCCTACAAAAGCGGACTGTAAGGGGCAGGGCGGCATGCGACGGGATGGCCGCGCGAGAGTTTCAAGACCGGTGCCTTAAACCGCTCGGCCACCCATCCCGCGTGGCAATGTCAATGCCTTGGCGGCAGTTGCGAAGGGAACGGGTGAGCAACTGACGCCGACTTGGCACCCGATTGGCACCGGCGGTGTATCACTTGTGCGGCCGCGCCGACAAGGCGGCATTGCTTGCGAACACCGCCTTGCCACGCAGATCCGTGTACGCAGGCTCAGTTCAAGCTGCAACGCGGTGACGGCACCGGCGCGACGCCGCAGCCATCGTCGAATCCGAAATGTAGCGGCTCAGTCAGGGCCATCACCGGGGGAAACATGCGCATGATACCGGACAATTCCGTCTGCCCCGGTGGCGGAGAGAGGCCGGAGCAACCGCCGATGGCTCCGGCAAGAAGCGTTACTAGGGCTAGACCAACGGCTCGGGAAGCGGTGTGAGGCATGAAATGACCGTAGCACAGGCCGCGGGTGCGGTATTCAGGCGCCGTAGAACAACAACAAAGCCATGAGTCCCACGATAAGGGACAGAGCAATCGCGGTGGCGAGGTCCCAAAGGTCGTGATTCATCGCGTCGCGGGTCGTTCGTTCGCCCCCGATACTAGTACGGCAAGGCGCGGTCGACCGCTAAAAATGTGCGTTATGGTAGCAGCATGAGCGCCCCTGCGGGATAATCTCTCCCCTGCGCTTCGGGGACCACCCTATCCCGCGGACTGCGATGCGTAGCCCAGCCAGTGCGGGCAGGCCGGCCCGCAACAATTGCCGGGCGGCTATTCAAACGGCCTTATCCCCTATAACCCGGCGACAGGGGCCCTCGACCCCGCATTCGTCGCCGCGCTCGGCTTCGGCAATACGCCGATGACCGTTCAGCAATTCCAGCAATACTGGAATTCCGCGTCGACAGCGTTCGGCAACTTTGGGTCAGATTAGCCGTCCGCGGCCTATGCCCGTCGGGGCTGGCAGGAACTCGGATCGCGGCGCGCTCATGTCATGCTCGAGTAAGTAACCGCGAAAACGCGGCGCCGTCTTCATTGGCGCGGGCTCTGTCTTTCTCGTCGGACAGGCAGTACCAGCAAGACTGGACGGGGCGTGATTTGCTCACGGAGCCTTGCAGCCATGCGCGCAAATCTGCATTGCGCCAAAGCGCATCATTGTCACGCCGCCGTGATACTGGCGTGACCGCAGTTTGCCTCGCTTTTCCTTTGCAAAGCCGTGCCGGTTGCTGACGCGCGCATCTTACGAAGTACTGGCACCCTTTATCCCCGTCACGGTGTAGCCCTGTGGCATTCGAAATTGGCGTGCCGCAGCGCGCGGGTCGGCGGCGCAGCATTCCTCCTCGGACAAGTTCGTGACCCAGGAGATTTGCAATGTTGCGTTCGCTGACGAATTTCGTTGTACCCCTGTCGCTCGTTGCTGCGCTGGCGCTGCCGCTGACCGGCCGCCCGGCATTCGCGGCAGGCGACGTTCCCGACGAGGCGGCGACTTCGGCCATGACCCGCGCCTTGGCGACGAGCAATCCAACGGTCCTGTCGAACCCCGATTTCACCGTCGCCCCCGACCTCAAGGAAGGCTCGCTGGGGGGCGCGGTCGGACCCGCTGGTTCCGGCACGGAGAACTACCCGCCCGGCGCCAATGGGCCGGAGGCGACCGGCTCGACCTCCAATGGCAGCATGACGGGCGGCTTCGGCAGCTGAGACCGCTCCTCCAACCTGTCCTGCTCGAAGCTTCACCCGTCGAGCAAAGAAAAACCCCGCTCGGCACGCCTAGTACGGGCCGAGCGGGGAAGGTTGGAACTCCGATACATGCCGCCAGGCAACCTACGGCGGCATCGGATAACAGCAAAGTCGCGCTGCGGTTCCGGGGCAAAAACGGTTTCACCCGAGCCATTTCCGCCGCGGGTTGGCCCAATGACGACTCGACTTAACCCTAAGTTTACCTTGATCCTTCATTCTTGCTCCGAACTGTTTCGGAGGCGGCCCGATGGCTCAGGATCTCGTCTCGGCGGCGTCGGGAGCGTCCCTCACCGAAGCGATGTCACATCTGCGAACCGAGCTCGAGCGCGCTGTCAAATTCGACAGCGTCAAAGCCATCCGCGACCAGGCCGAAGCGTTGCGCAGCTACGCCAAATCCATCGGCGCGGCGCAATCCGCGCTCAATTCCATCGCCGAAATAAAGCTCCGCGCCGAGCGCCGGATGGGACGGGAGATCGCCAGCTTCACCTTGAATGTCGGCGGACGTCCGCCCAAAACCGGTGACGGCGTGTCCCCGGTTCCGCCGCCGACGCTGAGCGAGCTCGGCATCCACAAGAAATGGTCCCAGCGCTGGCAGACCTTGGCGCGCATGCCGGCGGCGGAGTTCGAAACCTATCTCATCGGCATCAAACGCAGCGGCGAGGAATTGACCGCGGCGGGGCTCTACCGCGCCGCGGTCAAGCTGGAGAAGGGCGGCGCCGCCGCCGCCGATGCGCCCAGCAATTGCGTTCCGGTGCGGCGGCAGCTGCGCGCTTTGGAGCGGGCTTGGCTCCGCGCCAGCGACGGCGCGCGCCGCGCCTTCATCGAAAAGCACCTCGCCGATCTCGCTGGCCGCCCGGCCTATGAGCGCAACGTCGTGCCGCTGACGGTCGCCGGGCGCTGATCCGGCCGGCCCGCGCTTGACGCAGGTCAACGCGGCGGCGCCGCGGCAATGCTTCGATCGGCGCCACGACTCCGCTCTCGAGGAGATGCTTATGACCGCACCGCGCAAACGGCGGCGCGCCGCCAAAGCGCCAGGTTCGGCCGCGCCGCCGGCCGAAACCGCCGCACCAGGCTTCGACGAGCCGGCGATGCCGGCGCCGCAACCCAAGCCCTCGATCGAGGAGCCGACCACGCCCGCCATGCGCGAAGGCGAGCCCGAGGGCGCCTGCGGCCTGCCGGACGCCCGCAAGATCCGCTCTTCGGATCTGAACTGAGCCGACGGGGCCGGCGCCGCCCTTATTTCAGGATCTCGGCCGCCGGATTGATGGTGACGCTGAGCGGGGTCTCGCGCGCCACGGCTTCGACCAGCGCCGCGGTCAGGCGATGCGGCGCCTCGCGGGCGATATCGGTCAGCGACAGGATGCCGACGAGCTGCTCGTCGCGGTCGAGCACCGGGATGCGCCGGATGCGGTTCTGCTCCATCAGCAGCACGGCGGCATCGAGCTGGTCATGGTCGAAGCAATAGGCGGCGCCCTTCGACATGACCTGGCGCAGCCTGGTGGCGACGGGGTCGAGCCCATCGGCGACGACGCGGCAGGTGATGTCGCGATCGGTGACGATCCCGACCAGCCGGCCATGATCCGTCACGGGAAAATAGCCGATGCCCTGGCGGTCCATCTTCTGCGCGATTTCTCGCACCGTCTGATTCGGATGCGCGGTCTCGATGTCCCGCGCCATGATCTCTTTCACTTTCATCTGCGCCTCCACTGCGGCCAAGCCAATGCAGCGAGCCTCATCGCCGAGCGCGCCGCCTTGACCTGCATCAAATGACGCTCAGCCGGCGCCGTCCGGTTTCCGGCGCGACAGCGCGACGAAATGAGCCGTGCCCTGGCGATTGACGAGCAGCAGCGCGCTGTCGCGCGCTTCCGCCAGCTTGCGCGCCACTTGCTGCGGCGTCGTCACCGGCTGGTGGTCGATCGACTGGATCACGTCGCCGGGGACGAGATCGAGCTCGGCAAAGGGGCTATCGGTGGCGATGCCGGTCACCAGCACGCCCTTCACGCCTTTCGGCAGCTCGAGGCGCCGGCGCAGCGCGTCGGTAAGCGGCGCGAGGCTGAGCCCGAGCGCCGTTACTTCTTGCGGCTGCTGCGGCTCGGGCATGCGCGTCGCCGCGGCGCTCTGCTCCGGCAAGCGTTCGACGATCACCGGTAGCGACAGCGGCTTGCCGTTGCGCCAGAGATCGACCGTCGCACTGCGTCCGATCGGCGCCTCGGCGGTGAGCAGCGGCAGATCGTGCACCTTCTCGATCGCGTGGCCGTTAAAGGCGCGGATGACGTCGCCGCTGCGGACGCCGGCCTTGGCGGCGGGGCCGCCGGGGCTTACATCGGCGACGAGCGCGCCGGTCGGATCGGGCAGGTGGAGGGCTTTGGCGAGCTCGGGCGTCACCTCTTGGATATGGACGCCGAGCCAGCCGCGCTCGATATGGCCATGCGCCCGCAGCTCGTCGATGATCGGCTTCGCGCGGTTGGACGGGATGGCGAAGCCGACGCCGACGGAGCCGCCGCTCGGCGTATAGATGGCGGTGTTGATGCCGATCACCTCGCCGGCGAGGTTGAAGGTCGGCCCACCGGAATTGCCGCGGTTGAGCGACGCGTCGATCTGCAGGAAATCGTCATAAGGCCCGGCATGGATGTCGCGGCCGCGCGCCGAGACGATGCCGAAGCCGACGGTGCCGCCCAGCCCGAAGGGATTGCCGATCGGCATCACCCAATCGCCGACCCGAACCGCATCGCTGTCGCCCCAGCCGACATCGGGCAGGGGCGTCGCGCTCTCGATCTTGAGCAGGGCGAGATCGGTCAACGCGTCGCGGCCGACGATCCGTGCCGGATGCGCGCTCTGGTCCTGAAACAGCACGGTGACACGCTCGGCATCGGCAATGACGTGATCGTCGGTCACGATGTAGCCGGCAGGGTCGATGATGAAGCCGGAACCGAGCGCGATGCGGCGCAGCGCAGGCAGCGTCGGCGCGGCGCCCGGCGCGTGCTGGCCGAAGAAGCGGCGCAGGAACTCGTCGAAGGGCATCGGCGCGCCCTGGGACTCGTCCTCTTCGTCCTGCTCGTCCGGCGCGGCGCCGGATTTCTCGCGCACGGCGATGCTCACCACCGCCGGCATCACTTTGTCGACGAGCGGCGCGAAGCTCGGCAGCGGCGACTGCAATGCCGGCGCCGAATGGACGTCGCCGCAGGCCGCGGGCACGCCGCTGAGGGCGAGATAGAAGAGGGCGAGAAAAACCGCGACGGGTCTCGCGTGAAAGCGCCGCGTCAAGACCGGCATCGAAACGCCTTCCTGCAGCGCGAATAGACCGCGACGAGCTTGGCGGCGGCGAGCGCATGATCGCGGCGCCGAATCTGTCGGTTGCGTGTTCGCTTTGGGTCTCCTGTCGCGGTCGCTGTCGGTGGATGCTAACCTGATGCTACTGCTGTACGTTGATGTGGATCAACGCGCGGCGCGAGCGATCCGTCCGAGACTGTCCGCATCATCCGCAAGGAAGTTGCCATGGCCGAAGACGAAGACGACGAAGCCAGCAGCGTCGAGCTGAACGTCAGTGTCGAGAAGGTGTGCTACATCATCGTCAAGGCGCGCGAGTTCGACGCCAAGGTCGATACCGTCGAGCCCGATGCCGGCTCGAACCCGGGCGATGACGGCGAGCGCATCGTGCTCGAGGATTACGCGGACGATCCGACCTTGCAGGAGCTGCGCGACGCGATCGACGCCCTCAACGAGGACGAGGCGATCGATGTCATCGCGATGGCCTGGGTCGGTCGCGGCGATTTCGACGCCGAGGAATGGGACGAGGCGCGCGCGCTCGCCGCCGAGCGCCACCGCTTGCGCTCTTCGGCCTATCTCACCGGCATGCCGACGCTCGGCGATTACCTCGAGGAGGGGCTGAGCCTGCTCGGCTATTCCTGCGAGGATTTCGAGATCGACCGGCTCTGATCGCCGGCGCGGGGCGGTTCAGGACAGCGGCTGATAGCCGGCTGCGGGATGCCAGGTGCTGGGATCGAGCCGATGCGTGTGCAGCCGGCGGATCCAGGCTTGCTGCTCGAGGAACTGCACGCCGATGGTATCGTCGCGCCGCCAGACGATGTCGGCGCCGATCGTGCCGACGCATTCGATATTGAGCCAGATCCGGCCCGAGGCCGCGACGGCACCATTGAGATGGACGCGGGCGCCGCCGCTCGAAATGTCGAGAATTGTGCAGGAGATGCGGCCGGCGGACGAGACGAGCTCGGCCGGCCAGTTCGTTTTCCAGCGGCGACCGACGGCCGCTTCCTCGCCCTCGGGCCGTCTCAGCCAGCGGACGTTGTCGCTCGGCATTGTCTCCGCCTGTTAGCGCCCGGAAGCGCGCCGGCGCACCCGCAGGATATCGGCCGCGAGGCTGCGGTATTGTCCCCCCGGCAGCCCCGGTCCGTAGAAGCGGCGGGCTAGCGCTGTCATATGCGCGCGCAAAATCGGCTTTTTCGCGGGCCGGGCGGCGCCCGCGGGCAGACGGTCGCCGAGGTGATAGTGTGACCCTTCGGTCATTTTTTCCTCCCGATTGCGATCGGCCAAGACAAAAGCTTAAACAGGCATTAATCACAAGTGCATTCGCGAGGGAATTGCGTAAAATTTTACGCTTCCGGAAGTATTCGCCCAGCGCGCGTGCTGCAGTGCGGCAATTTCATCTTGAAGGGGCTCCTTCGGGGCAGGGGCGCAATACTTTAGGGGTGCGGGCTGTTGGCGTTCCCCAAAGACGGCAGGGCGCCGGTTGCGGTTTCGACGCCGGGCGGTCATGAAAGCCTGATGGGCGCCCTACTCGATGCCGGCTATCGGCTCGCCTTTCGCTTCGGCTACCGCGTCATGCGGCTGTGGTGGTTTCTGCGGCGGCCGGATCATCGCGGCGCCATCGTGGCGGTCTGGCACGAGGGACGCGTGCTGATGCTGCGCCCATCCTATCGCCGCACGCTGGATTTTCCCGGCGGCGGGCTCGGCGCCGGCGAGGCGCCGCGCGCCGGCGCCTGCCGCGAATTGGCCGAGGAGATCGGCCTCGAGATCGCCCCCGAGGCGCTGCTTCTCGCACGCGAGATGACGGCATTCTGGGATTGGCGGCGCGATCATGTCGCGATCTTCGAGCTTCGCTTGGCCGCGCGCCCGCGGCTCTGTCCCGATCGCCGCGAGATCGTCGCCGCCGAATTCATGGTGCCCGCCGCGGTGCTCGCCGGCGAGATCTCGCCTTTCGTGCGCGCTTACCTCGCCGCGACCGCCATGGCATAGTCGCCGCAGCCGGAAAGGAGACAGCATGGCGGAAGAAGCCATCCGCACCGAGACCTATCGCAGCGTCGTTGCGGCCTGGGAATGCGATGTGATGGGGCATCTCACCATCGCCTATTATTTCGACCGCTTTACCGAGGCCGCCTTCAACCTCATCGAAGGCCTGGTGCCGGGCACGCCGCCGGGCGCCGCCTGGCGAAGCAGCGATGTGCTGGTCCGCTATCAGAAGGAGCTGCGCGCCGGCGACGGCCTCGTCGGGCGCAGCGGCGTCATCGGCGGCGAGGGCGATGGCCTCACGCTGGGGCATGAGTTCGTCGATGCCGCAAGCGGCGAGGTGACGACGCTGGTCGAGCATCGCCTCGCGCCGCGGGCTTTGCCCTATGGCGGGCCGAGCGAAGCGCGGCGCGCCCTCGCGGCAGCGGTGACGCCCTGGACCAGCCCCGGTTTCGATCCTTTACCGGAGCCCCAGGCCGGCGCCCAGGTCATCGCCACCGGCCGCGACCGGGTGAAAGCCTCCGAAGTGGACGAACGGGGCGAGCTGGCACTCTCCGGCTATGTCCATCGTTTCGCCCATGCCTGTCTCCATGTCTGCGGCGCCTTCGGCATGACGCCCGCTTACATGCGCGAGCATCGCCGCGGCTTTTCCACCTTCGAAACGCGGCTCCATCTGCTGGCGCCGCCGCCGGGCGCGGGCGACGGCTTGGCGCTGACGAGCCGGCTCATCGCCGCCGGCAATTCGTCGCTGCGCATGCTGCATGAGCTGCGCCTTGCCAAGACCGGCGAGCGGGTGGCGCGCTTCTACCAGTCAGGCGTGCATTTCGACCTCGAAGCGCGCCGCTCGGCACCGCTGCCCCCGGCGCTGCGCGAACGAGCGCAGGCGCTGCTGGGGTGACGCGGGACAGAGCCGCTAGCGGAACGTTGTTGCCCCTCCCCCCTTGAGGGTCCCTTGAGGGGGAGGGTTGGGAGGGGGGACGCGCGAAGCGCAAACAATGACTCGCCCTGGAGCATTCGCGACAAGCTGCGGAGCGTGCGGCACCCCCCACCCGGCGGCGCTGCCGCGCCGCCGACCTCCCCCTCAAGGGGGGAGGGGAAAGAAGCACCTCAAGCCGACTCGGGCCGCGAGCGCACGTTGATCGCCTCGATTGAAACGAAAGAAACGCTGCCGGCGTTCGCGTATCCCGTGCAACGCCCGGGGCTGAAGGCGGAGCGGGCGTCTAGTGCGTTGATTTTGCGTGCGAGACGACATGGATTTGACTAAAATTTAACCAAAGCGGCCGCACTCTGGCAGAATGTTGCGCGGGGCGTTTGCCAGGACGGCCGCGGATCGTTTCGGTACCGAATTGCTGAAGAGAGTGCCGTGTTCGCTCGCCGCCTGATCTTCGCCCTGCTGCTCGTCGCCGGCGTCGTCTCCATCGCTCCGGCGCGGGCTGCCGACGAGGATTTTGCCACTTGGCTCGCCGGCTTGCGCCAGGAGGCGCTCGCCGACGGCATTCGCCCAGCCACCCTCGACCGCGCGCTGGCCGGGCTCGAGCCGTTGCCGCGGGTCATCGAGCTCGATCGCGAGCAACCCGAGACGACGATCACCTATCTGGATTATCTGCGCCGCGTCGTCAGCGCCGAGCGGCGCCGGGCAGCGCGCGACCAGCTCCAGCAGAACCGCCCGCTGTTGGACGCGATCGGCCGGCGCTACGGGGTGCAGCCGCGCTTCATCGTCGCCCTCTGGGGGATCGAGACCAGCTTCGGCCGTGCGACCGGCGGGTTTCCGGTCATCGCCGCCTTGGCGACGCTGGCCTATGACGGCCGGCGCAGCGCCTTCTTCCGCAAGGAGTTGATCAACGCGCTGCGCATCGTCGATGAGGACGATGTCGATCCCAAGGAGATGCTCGGCTCCTGGGCCGGCGCCATGGGTCAGAGCCAGTTCATGCCGTCGAGCTTCCTGCTTTATGCCGTGAGCTACAGCGGCGACGGCCGGCGCGACATCTGGCATCGGCGTGCGGACGTCTTCGCCTCGATTGCCAACTACCTCGCCCAGTCGGGCTGGCGCAGCGACGAGACCTGGGGCCGGCGGGTGAGCCTGCCGAAAGGGTTCAATGCGGCGCTCCTCGGTACCGGCGTCAAGCGGTCGCTGGCCGAGTGGCGGCGCCTTGGCGTTCGCCGCGCCGATGGCGGGCCCTTGCCGCAGAGCCCGCTCGAAGCGTCGATCCTGCGGCCCGGCGGCAATGACGGGCCGGCCGTCATGATCTATGGCAATTACCGCGTGCTGCTCAAATGGAACAGCTCCAATTACTTCGCCACCGCGGTCGGAATGCTTGCCGATAGTATGGAACGATAGTAGTCTGCACAAAATGTAGGATGCACCCTATCGAGCCATGAGCCGCCGTCTCGTCCAGCACCTTGTCATCATCGGCCTCATGGCGGGGCTGGCGGCTTGCGCCGGGCGCAGCCCTGTGCCCCCGTCTGCAAACCATGGGCAAGGCGGCTATAAGGTCGGCGATCCCTACGAGATCGACGGCGTCTGGTACTACCCGCATGAGGATTGGAGCTACGACCAGACCGGGATCGCCTCCTGGTATGGCGAGGATTTCCACGGCAAATACACCGCCAATGGCGAGATCTTCGATCTCAACGCCCTGACTGCGGCCCATAAGACCCTGCCGATGCCGTGCGTCGTGCAGGTGACCAATCTCGAGAATGGCCGCTCGATCCAGCTTCGCGTCAATGACCGCGGTCCTTATGTTGCCGGACGGATCATCGACGTCTCGCGCCGCGCGGCGCAGCTCCTCGGCTTCGAAGCGCAGGGCACCGCGAAAGTGCGGGTCAAGATCCTGGTGCCGCAGAGCATCGAGGTGGCGAGCCTGGCACGCCATAACGGCGGTGGCTCGCCGCCCAATCCGGCCTATGCCGCGCCGGTGGCGCCGGTGCTGGCGCAGACCCTGCAGCCGGCCCCCGACACGCGCATCGCCTCGGCCGAGCCGCAACCGGTCCCACCGCCTGCGCCCGCGCCCGCACCACAACCCGCGCCGGTTGCTGCGGCGCCGGCGCCAGCACCGGCCGTCGCACCGATGCCGGCGGCACTGGTTACGGTCGTTCCGGTGAAGCCGAGCCAGATCTACATCCAGGCCGGCGCCTTCGCGGTGCCTGGCAATGCCCAAAAGGTGAAGAGCCGCCTCGACGCGCTTGGCACCGTCAACGTGACCGGCGCCACGGTGAACGGCGTTCAGATCTATCGCGTCCGGCTCGGGCCCATCGGCAGCGTCGACGAAGCCGACAAGCTGCTCGACCGCGTACTGGCCACGGGGATCAGCGAGGCGCGTATCATCGTCGATTGATGCACCGGACCGGGATCATAATTTCGGCGCAATCCCCCGCTACAGCGGAATTGCCCGAGTGGTGGCGCCAGTGGCGCCGATGTCAGCGAGTGTGCCCCTCATGAAGAACCTGTTGTTGCCCGCGTTGTTTGTCGCGACCCTCCCTCTGGCGATGCCGGCTGCCGCCGACGAGCCCGCTTTCGATACCACGGCGCGGAACGCCATCGTCATCGATTACCAGACCGGCGCGGTGATGCTCGACAAGAATGCCGATCAGCGCATTCCGACCGCATCGATGAGCAAGATCATGACGGCCTATACCGTCTATGGCTATCTCACCTCGGGCAAGGCCAAGCTCGACGACATGCTGCCGGTGAGCGAGGCGGCTTGGCGCACCGGCGGCTCCAAGATGTTCGTGCCGTATCCGGGCGAGGTGAAGGTCGAGGATCTGCTTCAAGGCATGATCATCCAATCCGGCAATGATGCGTGCATCGTGCTGGCCGAAGGCCTGGCCGGCAGTCAGCAGGCCTTCGTCGAGAAGATGAACGAGAACGCCAAGAAGCTCGGGCTCACGAACAGCCATTTCAGCGATGTCGACGGCTTGCCGACGCCGGACCATTACATGTCGGTGCGCGACCTCGCGACCCTCTCGCGCGACCTCATCCATGACTACCCGCAATTCTACAAATACGAGGCCGAGAAGGATTACACCTTCAACGGCATCAAGCAGGGCAATCGCAACCCGCTGCTCTACAAGGATCTCGGCGCCGACGGCATCAAGACCGGCCATACCGACGAGGCGGGCTATGGCCTTGTCGGCTCGGCGGTGCGCAACGGCCGCCGCATCATCTTCGTGCTCGCCGGCATGCAGAGCATGAAGGAGCGGGCGCAAGAGGGCGAGCGCGTGCTCGACTGGGCGTTCCGCAATTTCAACGATTACACCATCGTCAAAGCCGGCGAGCCGATCGACCAGGCGCCGGTCTGGATGGGCGTCGCCCAGACCGTGCCGGTCGCCCCCACCAAGGATGCGGTGCTGACCTTGGCGCGAGGCGCGCGCAAAGAGCTGAAAGTGACCGCGGTCTATGACGGCACGGTCAAGGCGCCGGTGGAAAAGGGCCAGACCGTCGGCAAGCTCGTCATCACCGCGCCCGACAACGACCCCATCGACATCCCGCTGCAGACGACCGAAGCCGTCGACCGGCTCGGCCCGCTCCAACGCATGGCAGAGACGGCGGGATATCTGCTGTGGGGCGGCAAGCGCTGAGGCGCGGGCGCTTCATAACCTTCGAGGGCGGCGAGGGCGCCGGCAAATCGACCCAGCTCCGCCGCCTCGTCGAGAAGCTGCAGGCCGCCGGTATCACCGCTCTGGCGACGCGCGAGCCCGGCGGCGCACCCGGCGCCGAAGAGATCCGCAAGCTGCTCGTCGAGGGCGAGCCTGAGCGTTGGGACCCCGTCAGCGAAGCGCTGCTGATGGTGGCGGCGCGCCGCGTCCATCTGACGGCGACGATCGGGCCGGCGTTGGCGCGCGGCGAATGGGTGGTCTCCGATCGTTTCGCCGATTCAACCATCGCCTATCAAGGCTCCGCCGGCGGCGTGAAGCGGGAAGAGCTCGAAGCGCTGCATCGGCTCATCGCCGGTGATTTCGCTCCCGATCTGACCCTGATCCTCGATTTGCCCGTCGCGGAAGGCTTGGCGCGGGCAAAGCTTCGTTCCGGCAGCGAAACGCGTTTCGAGCGCAAGGATCGCGCGTTCCACGAAAAGCTCCGCCAGGGCTTTCTCGAGATCGCGCGGCGCGAGCCGCAGCGCTGCGTCGTCATCGACGCCGTGCAAGGGGTCGATGCCGTCCACGAGGCCGTGCTTGCGGCGGTGCGCGAGCGGTTGAAGGTGAAGATATAAGGAGCAGCTTTGCAGCCGCGCGTTGCTTGCGGCTATGCTGCCCCGATGAACGCTCCCCTCGAAAAAGCCCGTGCGCTCGCGCCGATGATCGCCGCTGCGGGCGACAGCATCGAGGCGGCGCGGCGGCTCACACCCGACGTGGTCGATGCGTTGCACGCGGCCGGGCTCTATCGACTGCTGCTGCCGCGCGATCTCGATGGTGCCGAGCTCGATCTCGCCGAATTCTCGCTGGTGATCGAAGCCATCGCCCAGGCGGATGGCAGTACCGCTTGGTGCGTTTGCCAGGGCAATGGCTGCGCGCAGTCTGCGGGCTTTCTCGCGGCCGACGCGGCGCGCGAGGTCTTCGGCGGGAACCGGGCTGTGCTGGCGTGGGGGCCGGGCTCAGCGCAGGTGGCGGAGCTGCCGGACGGCTGGCGCATTTCGGGGAAATGGGGCTTTGCCAGCGGCTGCCGCCAGGCGAGCTGGCTCGGCTGCTATGTGCCGGTGCCGGACGAGGCGGGGAAGCCCCGGTTTGCGCCGGACGGGACGCCGATGCTGCGCACCTTCGTTTTCCCGGCGGCGAGCGCCGAGATCAGCGATGTCTGGCAGGTGATCGGGCTGCGCGGCACGGCGAGCGATGCTTATACCGTCAGCGACCTCGTGGTTCCTGCCCGGCTGAGCTTCCTGCGCAACGCGCCGCAGCGCACCGATTACCCGCTCTATCGCTTCACCATCAATTCCGTGTACATGGCGGGATTTCCCGGCGTGGCGATGGGGATTGCCCGCGCCATGCTGACCGATTTCATCGCGCTTGCCGGCGCCAAGACGCCGCGGCTGATCAAGAGCACCTTGCGCGACGATGCGCTGATCCAGGCGCAGGTGGCGCAATGCGAGGCGCGGCTGCGCGCCGCCCGCGCCTTGCTGCAGCAGACGCTGGAGGAGAGCTGGCGCGCTGCCGCGGCGGGCCGGCTCACCGTCGAGCATCGCCTCGCCAACCGCCTCAGCAGCACCTACGCCATCCATCAGGCGCGCGAGGTCGCCGACATCGTCTTCCATGCCGCGGGGGCGACGGCGATCTATGAGAGCCACCCGCTCGAGCGCCGCATGCGCGACATCATTACGGTCTCGCAACATCTCCAGGCGCGCCTGCAACATTACGAGACCGTGGGCCAGGCGCTGCTGGGATTGGAGCCGGATCTTTCCGTTACCTGATCATGGCGCGCGTTTCGAAGCGTGCCTGGAATGTTTCATCTTGAGATTAGAAAAACCTCATACCGTGCAGAATTCACAACATAATTCGGTTTCGTCATCGTTCCGCGGCCGACGCGTCCGCGGCGCGGCCGCAGGGCTGGCCGCGCCATGAGCGAGGATGAGGATCTCGAACCGGATGAAGCGACCGGCGCCGAGCCGGTCGAGGTGCCCGGTCCGCGCGAGAACGCGCTGCTGTTGGGCCATGAAGCGGCGGAAGAGGTGCTGCTCAAGGCCTATGGCTCGGGCCGGTTGCCGCATGCCTGGCTGATCAGCGGTCCGCGCGGCATCGGCAAGGCGACACTCGCCTTCCGCTTCGCCCGCTTCCTCCTGGCGGAGGGGCAGGAGGGCGGGCTCTTCGCCGCGCCGCCGAGCACGCTCGCCCTGGCGCCGGAGCACCCGATCTTCCGCCGCGTCGCCTCGGGCGGCCACGCCGATCTGCTGGTGGTGGAGCGCGGCCTCGATCAGAAGCGCAAGAAGCTGCGCAGTGAGATCGTCGTCGACGATACCAGGACGATTGCCGGGTTTCTGCGGCTGACCCCGGCAGAAGGCCGCTGGCGGGTCGTCATCCTGGACGGTGCCGATCTGATGAATCGAAACGCTGCCAATGCGTTGCTTAAGGTTCTTGAGGAACCACCTCAAAGAGCGGTGCTGCTGCTGGTGAGCGACAATCCCGGCCGGCTGCTGCCCACCATCCGCTCTCGCTGCCGGCTCCTGGCGCTGAAGCCCTTGCCGCGAGGGGTGGTGCTGGAGGCGCTCGAGCGCTACCGCCCGGATCTCGCCGCCGGTGACCGCGCCGCGCTGGCGCAGCTTGCCGAGGGCAGCATCGGCCGCGCCCTCGAGCTGGCGGCCGCCGGCGGGCTCGCGCTCTACCGCAGCCTCGTCAAGCTGCTGGAGCGGCTGCCCGAGCTCGACGGCGCCGCGCTCCACGCTTTTGCCGAGCGGCTGCAGCGCGGCGAGGGCGAGGATGGCTTCCGGCTGCTGGCGGAGCTGCTGCCGGGCTGGCTGGCGCGCATGGTGGCGCTGGCGGCCGGCGCGGGCGGCGAGGGGGCGCTTCCCGGAGAATCCCAGGCGATGCGCCGCCTCGCGGAACGGCGCGGCCTTGATCAGTGGGTTGAGGTATGGGAAAAGCTCACCCATCTTTTCGCCCAGGCGGACAGCGTCAACCTCGACCGCAAACAGGTCGTGCTGAATGCCTTTTTCGCGCTCGAGGATGCCGCGCGCTGACCCGCGTTCCGGTGCCTCCCCAGGAGAAAATATGAGCGGCGGCCGAACCTATTACCTGACGACGCCGATTTATTACGTGAATGATGCGCCGCATCTCGGCCATGCCTACACCACCGTGGCCTCCGATGCCCTGGCGCGCTTCATGCGGCTGGACGGTCGGCGGGTTTATTTCCTCACCGGCACCGATGAGCATGGGCAGAAGGTCGAGAAGGCGTCCCAGGCTGCCGGGCTCGACCCCCAGGCCTTTTGTGACCGCGTCTCGCAGAATTTCCGCGAGATGACCAAGCTGATGAACATCAGCAACGATGATTTCATCCGCACGACCGAGCCGCGCCACATCCGCTCGTGCCAGGCCCTCTGGGAGGCGATCGCCGCGCGCCAGACGCCGCAAGGACGCGAGAACATCTATCTCGGCAAATACGCCGGCTGGTATGCCGTTCGCGACGAGGCGTTCTACGGCGAGGACGAGCTCACGGTCGGTGGCGACGGGAAGCGGCGCGCGCCTTCCGGCGCTGAGGTCGAGTGGGTTGAGGAGCCGAGTTACTTCTTTCGGCTATCCGATTGGAACGAGTGGCTTATTACCTACTTTGAGCGACACCCCGAGCTGATCGCTCCGGCGGCTCGGCGCAATGAGGTGATCAGCTTCGTGAAGGGCGGCTTGCACGATCTCTCGATCTCGCGAACCAGCTTCACCTGGGGCGTTCCCGTGCCGAACGACCCACGGCACATCATGTACGTCTGGTTCGATGCGTTGATCAATTACATCACGGCAGTCGGCTATCCCGATCAAAAGGCTGATCTTTTCGAGACCTTCTGGCCGGCCGACCTGCATATGGTCGGGAAGGACATCATCCGCTTCCATTGCGTCTACTGGCCGGCCTTTCTGGCCGCGGCGGGTCTTGAGCCGCCAAAGCGCGTCTTTGCCGGCGGCTGGTGGACGGTCGAGGGCGAGAAGATGTCGAAGTCGCTCGGCAACGCCATCCCCCCGCAGCAGCTCGTCGAGCGCTACGGCGTCGATCCCGTGCGCTATTTCATGCTGCGCGAACTGCCGTTCGGCAGCGACGGGGACTTCTCCCACCGCGCCGCGGTCAACCGCATCAATGCCGACCTCGCCAATGATTTCGGCAATCTGGCGCAGCGCGTGCTGTCGATGATCAACCGCAACTGCGGCGCGCAAGTGCCTCAGCACGGCCCGTTTTCCGCGGCCGACGAGGCCTTGCTGGCAGCGGCGCGCGGGCTTTTGGCGCGCCTGCGCACCGAATTCGCCGAGCAATCCTTCCACCGTGCGCTCGAGACCCTCTGGCAAGTCGTTGGCGAGGCGAACCGTTACGTCGACGAACAGGCCCCCTGGGCACTGCGCAAGAGCGATCCCGCGCGCATGGGCACCGTGCTCTATGTGCTGGCGGAGGTGCTGCGCCATCTCGCGATCCTGGTCCAGCCCGTCGTGCCGGAAGCCGCGGCAAAGCTGCTCGATCAGCTCGCCGTGCCGGACGACCGCCGTGCCTTCGCCGCGCTCGCCGAGGCGATCGTTCCGGGAACCGAATTGCCCAAGCCCGAAGGGATCTTCCCGCGCTATGTCGAGGAGGGCAGGTGAGGGAGTATCGCCACAGTCCTTTGGCTGCATGGCCAGCCTGCGTCCTTCGACAAGCTCAGGATGAGGCGAATTTCTTTGTGGCATCAGCTAGATGCCAGTCTCCTTTCTTCCTCATCCTGAGCTTGTCGAAGGACGCAGGGCGGTCCTGCAGCGACTGGTGCTGACCGCCCCGATGCTCGTCGACAGCCACTGCCATCTCGATTACGCAACGGCCGAGGAGCGTCCGGAGATTCTGGCGCGAGCGCGGCGAGCGGGCGTCGGCACCTTGCTCACCATCTCGACCAAGCTGAGCGAGTTCGCGGCCGTGCGCGCGATCGCGGAAAGCGACCCCAACATCTGGTGTTCCGTCGGGATCCACCCCCACGAGGCCGAAGCCGAAGGCGACGCGGTCAATCAGCTCGTTGCGCTCACTCGGCATGAGAAAGTCGTCGGAATCGGCGAAACCGGGCTCGATTTTTACTATGAGCACAGCCCCCGCGCGCGCCAAACCCAGGTTTTCCGGGCTCATTGCGCCGCTTCACGTGAAACAAATTATCCCCTGATTATCCACAGCCGCGACGCCGATGCCGAAACGGCGGCGGTTCTTGGCGAAGAAAAGGTCACGTCCGGGGTCATTCATTGCTTCAGCACCGGGCGCGAACTGGCGGAAGCGGCGCTGGCGCTTGGTTTCTACATCTCGCTGGCCGGAATCCTCACCTTCAAGAATGCCGAAGAGCTGCGCGCGATTGCGCGTGACATTCCGCTGGATCGGCTGCTGATCGAGACCGACGCGCCTTATCTCGCGCCGGTGCCGATGCGCGGCAAGCGCAACGAGCCGGCTTTTGTCGTCCACACCGCGGCGAAGCTGGCCGAGCTCAAGGGCATTTCGGTGACGGAGCTCGCCCGCGCGACGAGCGAGAATTTCTTCCGGCTGTTCACCAAGGCGCGTCCGCCGGGGGTCGTTTCGTGCGCGTAACGATGTTGGGCTGCGGCCCCTCCTGGGGCGTGCCGCGGATCGGCGGGGAGTGGGGCGTGTGCGACCCGCAGAACCCGCGCAACCGGCGCCGGCGCTGCTCGGTGCTGGTCCAGGAAAACGGCGCGAACCTCCTCATCGACACGTCGCCGGATCTGCGCGAGCAGCTCCTCGATGCGCGCGTGGTGCGGATCGACGCGGTGCTCTTCACCCACGCCCATGCCGACCATCTGCACGGGATCGACGATCTGCGCTCGGTCAATCGGCTGATGCAGAGCGGCATTTCCGTTTTCGCCAGCCCCGGCACCTTGGCGGAGATCAGCCGGCGCTTCGGCTATGTCTTCGATCGCACCAAGCCGGGCCGGCAATCCGCCTGGTACAAGCCCGTCCTCGAGCCGCGGGCGATCACCGGCCCTTTTGAAGCCGCCGGCTTTGCCGTCCTCCCCTTCGTGCAGGATCACGGCTTCTCCATGACGACCCTCGGCTTCCGCATCGGCGGCTTTGCCTATTCGACCGACGTCATCGAGCTCAACGACGCCGCCTTTGCCACGCTCGACGGCATCGAGGTCTGGATCGTCGACTGCATCCGCCACCCTCCGCATGTAACGCACGCGCATCTCGAGAAGACGCTGTCCTGGATCGCGCGGGTGAAGCCGCGCCGCGCCGTGCTGACGCATATGGACGAGAGCCTCGATTACGACGACTTGCGCCGGGCGCTGCCCGAAGGCGTCGAGCCCGGTTATGACGGGCTGGTGATCGATCTCTGACCTGCCGAGTCACCGCGGCTGCGACACCGTGCGCCGTTGCGACCCGCGCAAAACGCAAGCAATATGCTTTTCCAGCAACCAATACGGCAATCAACCCTTTGACGACTCGGCGCCTTTCGGCCGCGAGCGCGCTCTTTGCCGAGTGATCGGAGCCTTGCGCCGGGTGCGGCGATGTTGCGCGCGACAGGATTTTTGCCCGCCGCTATCAGAAACGCTGACTGGCGAATGCTGCCTGAAACCCTATTTTCGTGCTTTTCCAAAAAGTTACTGTCGTTGACAAGGTAAGCAATTGCCCGTTGAATCCGGGCCTTTACCAGTTTCTGTTTCGGGGGGCACCTTGGCGAAGGTCGCCGCGGGCGAGGGGGCCAGGATCGGACGCAAGCCGGCAGCAACCGCGCGGCTTGGCGCGATTCTCGTTCTCGCCCTTCTCGCCGGTTGCGGTGGCGGCGACAAAACGATCCAAAGCCGCCTGATCGAGTTCGAAGTGGCGCAAGGCGCCAATCAGGACAGTCCGATCGCCATCGACATCGTCTATGTCTACGACCCCCAGCTCGTACCGCAGCTGACGCAGATGACGGCGCGCGACTGGTTCCAGAAGAAGAGCCAGGTCCGCCAAGCCTTCCCGACCGGGTTCGACGTCGCCTCCTTCGAGGTCGTTCCGGGACAGAAAGGGCCGATCGAATCGGTGCCGCCGAAATCGACGCAGGCCATCGCCGCCTTCGTCTTCGCCAACTATGCCAGCGAGGGCACGCATCGCGCGCGCATCGACGGGCTCGAGCATTTCGTCATCGCGCTCGGCGACAAGGACTTCGTCATCCAGTCGGCGAAAGAGGCGAAGCAATGAGCGCCGCGCCATGACCGATTTCCGCTCTATTCCCGATGCGGTGCAGTGGCATGAGGGCATGCTGCTCTCGCCGCAGCATTTCCAGCAGGCGAGCTTGCGTTCGGACCTGCTGCTGCAGTTCCACCTGGCGCAGGCCATGCCGTTCCGCTGGGGCGTGCTGGGCTTGCAGATCGACCAGGCGCGGCTTGCCATGGGGACGTTCCGCGTGCTGTCGCTGCAGGCGATCCTGCCCGACGGCATTGCCGTGCGTTATCCGCACGACGACGCGGCGCCGCTCGAGCTCGATTTGCTGCCGCTGGCCGAGCAGCTGCGCGACCGGCCGGGCAAGATCTATCTCGCCGTGCCGGCGCGGCGGCCGGATATCGTCTCGGGCACCGGCGAGGCGCCGCGCTTCCGCTCGGTCGAAGGCGAGGAGGTCATCGACGAGAACACCGGCGATAATCCGATGCGCCTGCCGCGGCTGCGGCCCAATCTCGTGCTGCTCGCAGGCGACACGCCTTCCGCCAAATACGACGCGATGCCGATCGCCGAAGTCTCGTTCGAGAACGATACCTTGCAACTGACGCAGCGCTACCTGCCGCCACATCTGGCCGTGCCGCTCGATGGCGGCCTTGGCCAGCTCTGCCTGAAGCTGGCGCAGAGCCTCCGGCAAAAGGCCTCCTTCCTCGCCGACCGTGCCCAAGGCGCGAGCGGGGCAGGGCTCCAGGCCTCGCTGCTGGAGACGCGTCACGCGATCCAATGCCTCGTCGGCGGCTTGCCGGCGTTCGAGGCGGCGCTCAACACCGGGCTCGCTCATCCCTTCGCGCTCTTCACCCTGGCCGCCGGCATTGCCGGCCAGATCGCGCCGCTCGGGCCAGGCATGGTGCCGCCCATCTTCGAGCGCTACGACCATGACGACATCGCCCAATCGTTCCGCCCGCTGCTCACCTTCGTCGAGCGCGTCATCGAGACGATCAGCGAGCTGCACCGGACCATCGCCTTCGCGCTCGAGGGCAACGCCTTCCGCCTGAAGCTCGAGCCGGCGTGGCTCGATGAGGGCGAGCTGTTGCTCGGCCTGCGCGGACGCGCCGGCGCAAGCGAAGGCGATGTCTCGCAATGGATGGAGGAGGCGCTGATCGGCGACGGCGAGCAGATCGCGCCGATGATCGAAGCGCGCATCCGCGGCGCCGCGCGCAGCCGCGTCATCGCCGCCGAAGGGCTCGATGTCGTGCCGACGCGCGGCACGGTGATCTATCGCGTCGCCATCGACCGCAACTTCATCGCCGCCAATCGCACGCTCGAAATCTCCAACCCGCGCGACCTCGGCGGCGCGCGACGGCCGCTCGAGATCGTGCTCTATGTCCGTGCGCCGGTCGCGGATTGACGGCGGTGAACGAGGTGATGCTGCAACCGCGATCCTTCCTCTCGCCGCAGCCGGGAGAGGAGGCGGAGCATTCGCTGGTCGCACAGTTCCGCCAGTTCTACCGCGAGCTGATGCGCGTCAAATACGCGCTCCATGCCGGGCTCAAAAACCTGACGGGCGGTGAGGCCGAGGAGCGCCAGCAGGATCCCGTCGTGCTGGTGCATCAGCATCTGAAAGCCCATCTCGAGCGGCTTTATGTCGTGGCAACGCGCTCGGGCGGCGTCTACAGCCCCGAGCTCTACCGCGAGACGCAATACGTCATGGCGGCCTTGGCGGACGAAGTGCTGCTCTACATGACGGAATGGGCCGGGCGCGCGCAGTGGAAGGACAACCTCATCGAGGTGGCGCTGTTTCAGACGCGGCTTGCCGGCGAGCGCGTCTTCGACCACCTGGATGCGCTGATCGCGCGCGGCACCGCCGCCAACGCCGATCTCGCCGCCGTCTATCTCGTGGCGCTGTCGCTCGGCTTTCGCGGCAAGTACCGCGCGATCCGCGACCAGACGGCGCTCCGCCAATATCGCCGCACGCTGCGCCAGATCGTCGAGCGCCATGCGCCGCTGCGGCTCGACAGCGATCTGCCGCTCTTTGCCGACGCCTATGCGCATACGCTCGATGACGCGGCGCCGGCCCGGTTGCCGCATCTGCGCCCCTGGCTCGTCGCCATCGCCGTCGCGCTCGCCGCCTATCTCGCGGCACAGCACGTCGTCTGGACGCGCGGCACCAGCGACATCGAGGGCGTGCTGAACAGCCCGGTGGTGCAGCAGGAGCGACGCTGAGGCGATGCTCGACGTGGTCAATCACATCGTGCCCTACGCCCTCGCCATCGGCATCGTGCTGGCGCTGCTCGGCCTCGCGCTGCTGGTGGTGCTGTTTCTGCTGCTGCGCCGCGCCGCCTCGAGCAAGGAAGCGCCGGCGCTGCCGCCGGCGAGCGCCGCCGTGCCGCCCGGCAAGCTGGTCGAGGATGCCGCCAACGCGCCGATTCCGCCGCAGGAGCTGCAGCATTCCTTCGCCGCGGCGATGCGCTATCTGCGCGAAGTGACGCCCGGCTATCGCTGGCGCTATGCGATCCCGTGGTATCTCGTGCTCGGCGAGAAGGGATCGGGCAAAACGGCGATGCTCGCCGCGCTCGAGGCCGGTCGGCCGGCGGGCGCGATCAAGGCCGAGCCGCCGCTGCCTGGACGGGCTCTCACCTGGCACTTCTTCGATGGCGGCGTCGTGCTCGACGTTGCCGGCCAGCTCGTGCTCGACCCCGAGCGCCAGCATGGCGATGATCGCGCCTGGCGCCAGCTGCTGCGGGAGCTGATCGAGCAGCGGCCGATCCGGCCGATCGACGGCGTCGTCGTCACGCTGCCGTGCGGCGATTTCATCGGCCCGGACCGGCTCGACGTCGATGCGCTGCTGGCCAAGGCAGACCAGATGCATCGCCATCTGCTCGACCTGCAGCAGCGCCTCGGGCTGCAGCTCCCGGTCTATGTGCTGGTCACCAAATGCGATTGGATCCCGGGGTTTCAGAGCTTCTGGCGGGAAGCGCCGGCAAGCCGCCGCGACGAGATCTTCGGCTGGTCGAACGGTCGCGACATCGATGCCGAAGTGACGCCGGCGACGCTCCATCATGCTTTCGGCGCGCTGACCGACACGCTGTTCCGGCTGCATCTCGACCTTGCCGGCAAGGAGGCGGAGCTCGCCGATCCCGAAGGCGCTCTGCTGTTCCCGACCGAGTTCGAGCGCTTGCGCGAGCCGCTGAAGCTCTATTGCGCCAGCCTTTTCCGGCAGAGCGTCTATCACGACCTGTTCTTCTTCCGCGGCCTCTATTTCACCGGCGATGGCGGCCCGCCGGCGCGCAGCGCGGGCCTTGTCGCCGATGCCGCGCGCGATCGGATGCGGCCGGCGGCAGAGCCGCTGCGCCGCTGGCCGCTCTTCACGCGCGATCTCTTCGCCAAGAAGATCCTGCGCGAGCGCGGACTTGCCGCCATGGCACGGTCAGGCGCGCTGCCGCGCTCGCGGCCGGTGCGGATCGCCGCGGCGAGCCTCGCCGCCTTCATCCTCGTCGGTGCGCTCGGCCTCACCTATGCCGGGCTGCGGCTCGACCGCGAAGCGACCTCGCTCATGCAGCCCATCACCTTCATCGTGCACAGCATGAGCCGGGAGCAGGCGAGCGGTCAGACGCAAGGCCCGATGAGCGCCGGCGATGCGACCGAGCTGCTCGGCATGTTCGCCAAGCTCGACGTGAAGCACTTGCGCTCGCTGTGGATGCCGTCTTCCTGGTTCAGCGGCATCGACGACCGCATCACCCAGCATTTCTCGCTCGGCTTCGATGCGGTGATTCTCGATGCCATGCGCCACGAGTTCGATCGCCGGACTCAGAACCTGATCGACGACGCGCTCGCCGGGCGCGCCAAGGCGCTTCCCGGCAAGCCCTATGCGCTCGTCGACAGCCCGGCGGGTAAACAGGTCGTCGCTTATGTCGACGGCTTGCGCCAGATCGAGACGAACGCGGCGATCTACAATCGGCTGAGCACGCCCGAGGCGTCGCTCTCCGACATCGAGCGGCTGACCACCTATCTGCTCGGCGTCAAGCTGCCGCACGACTTCTTCATCGACAGCGATCTCTATTCGGCGGCGCTGAAGCACGTCGTCATCCGCCGCTTCGACCCAATCGCCTTCCGCAACCGCGCTGTGCTGGGGCTGCAGGCGTTGCTTCAGCCCTTCGAGCGGGTGATGGCGTATGACGGTCCCGTGACCGAGCGCTTCACCGAGGTTGCCGCTGCGGTGGATGCGCTCGACCGCGCGGTCGCAACCCATGGCGATGGCGCCGCGCAGCTCCGCTGGTTGAGCGATGGGCTGGTCGCGGTTCAGACGATGCTCGCCGATCCCGACTTCGCCTGGATGACGCGTGAGCGCGCCGAAGCCGATCCCGGCTTTGGCCGGCTCCTCGACAATATTCGCGGCTCGGCGTTTTTCGGGCCCGAGGTGCAGCAGGCCCTGCAGGACCGCGCCGATGTCAGCTTGCACCAGCTCCAAAATGATCTCGCGGATGTGAAGCTGCGCCAATCGGTGCCGCTGCTCGACCACAGCGATGGCCATCTTGCGCTGCGCCTTTCGGCGCCGGCGGCAGGCTTAGCCGCGGCGCTGCCGAAGATGATGGCGCGGCCCTTCATGGCGGCGCCCGAAGCGCGCAGCATCGCTTTTCCCGGTAGCGGCGCCGCTACCGGCTGGGATCCCGACCGGCTCGCGCAAGCGATGGCGCTCTATCAGAGCTACGAGCTGTTCCTCGATGCCGATCTTCAGAGCGTGCCGCTCGACTTTCGCCGCGCCGTCGATGCCGCGGCGCGCCAGCGCCTCGATGCCGGCATGACCGCGGCGATCGCCAAGGCCCAGATCGCCGACGATCCCACCGCCGGGCCGCAATCGGCTGAGGCCTCGCTCTTTGCCGCGGCACACGCCTTCGGCCGCGCCGCGCGGCCGCTCGGCGACCTGCTGACGGTGCTGTCGCAAATGGGCTTCGATCAGACCTACGGCCGATTGCGCGAGGCGACGGGCCGGCAATCCTATGGTCTGCTGCAGGAGGTCGACAATCTCTTGGAGCGCGAGCAGCTCTACGCCGTGCGCAGCGACATCCACCCCTGGAGCCCGTCGCTGCCGGCGACGCTCGCCGCCTTCGGACTCAGGGACGATGTCGAGGTGGCGCAGTATCTCGACACCGAGCGCAATTGGGTGGCGCGCGTCGCCGGCGACGGCGCGCAACCGCTGCTCGACTTTCTCACCCGCAGCGACTTCGCCTTCAATTGGCGGCCGGTGCCGCTGGTGGCGAAGTGGCAGCGCATTCTGTTGGAGCTGCAGAAATACCGCGACAACAATCCGCGCAACTCGATCTCGGCGCTGGAGAATTTCATTCGCTTCGATCTTGCGCAGGTGACGCGCGACAATTGCGTCGACCAGCTCTCGGGCGATCGCTTCGCCGCCACCGGCGATTATTTTCTGGAGCGGCGCAACGCGCTGCGCCAGAGCCTCCTCGGACAATGCAGCCAGATCGCCAGCAGCGCCGGCGCCGCCGGCTACGCCGAGATCGCCGACCGCTTCAACCGCACGCTCGCCGGCCGCTTCCCCTTCGCCGCGGAAGATCCCGCCAGTGATGCGGCGGAAGCACCGCTCGGCGATGTCGTCGACTATCTCCGCTATTTCGAGGCCAACGAGCCGGCGGTGCGCCACGATCTGGCCAAGGGCAGCACCTTGGGGCAGCAGGAGGCGCTCGCCTTCCTCGACGAGATGGAGAAGGTGAACACCTTCCTCGCGCCGTTCCTCGATCAGAGCAGCCCCGACCTGCCGGGCTTCGATGTCGATGTCGATTTTCGCGTCAACCGCCGCTTCGAGCAGGGTGCCGACCAGATCATCGATTGGCAGCTCGCGATCGGCGATCAGGTGTTCCGGCGCGGCCAGCCGGGCAAGCCCGTGCGCTGGCATCTCGGCGATCCCGTGACGGTGAGTCTGCGCTGGGCCAAGGACGGGCCGATCTCGCCGGTGTTGCAGGGCGTCGCCGACGCCGAGGAGCTGAAGACTCGCGTCGTGAGCTGGAGCTACGACGATCGCTGGGCGCTGCTGCGGCTGCTCATCGATCACCGCACGCCGGCCGAGGAGCTCGACCGCAACGCGGCGCTGTCGCCGGAGGTGCTGAGGTTCGGCGCGCAAAC